>JBILUW010000270.1:0-5224 GCA_044370795.1 Burkholderiaceae bacterium | reverse complement strand
GGTGAAGTCGCAAAGCGCCGGTACCCGCCAGCAGCGCTTCAGCGTGAAGGGCACGGCCGACGTGCTTGCCTCCGGGCGGGCGATCGGCCAGAAGGTGGGCGCCGGTCCGGTGCGCGTCATCCACGATGCCGCCGAGATGGAGCGCGTGCAGCCCGGCGACGTTCTCGTGACCGACATGACCGATCCCAACTGGGAGCCCGTGATGAAACGGGCGGCGGCCATCGTCACCAACCGCGGCGGCAGAACCTGCCACGCCGCCATCATCGCGCGCGAGCTCGGCATCCCGGCGGTGGTCGGTTGCGGCGACGCCACCGACCGCCTGCGCGACGGCGCGCTGGTCACGGTCTCGTGCGCGCAGGGCGACACCGGCTTCATCTACGAGGGGCTGCTCGAGACCGAGGTGAGCGAGATCGACTCCGGTGCGATGCCCGAGGTGCCGGTCAAGATCATGATGAACGTCGGCAATCCGCAGCTCGCCTTCGAGTTCGCGCAACTGCCCAATGCCGGCGTCGGCCTGGCGCGGCTCGAGTTCATCATCAACAACCACATCGGCATCCACCCCAAGGCCATCCTCGACTATCCCAATGTCGATGCGCAGCTGCGCAAGGCGGTCGAGGGCATCGCCCGCGGGCACAGCACGCCGCGAGCCTTCTTCGTCGAGCGGCTGGCCGAAGGCGTGGCCACGATCGCCGCGGCGTTCCATCCGCGGCCGGTGATCGTACGGCTGTCCGACTTCAAGTCGAACGAGTACCGCAAGCTGATCGGCGGCACGCGCTACGAGCCCGAGGAGGAAAATCCGATGCTCGGCTTTCGTGGCGCCTCGCGCTACATCGCCGGCGACTTCCGCGAGTGCTTCGAGATGGAGTGCAAGGCGCTGCGCAGGGTGCGCGAAGACATGGGCCTGACCAATGTCGAGCTGATGGTGCCCTTCGTGCGCACGGTGGCCGAGGCGTCGGCCGTGATCGAGCTGCTCGCGCGCAACGGGCTGCGCCGCGGCGAGAACGGGCTGCGCATCATCATGATGTGCGAGCTGCCATCCAACGCCATCCTCGCCGATGCCTTTCTCGAGCACTTCGACGGATTCTCCATCGGCTCGAACGATCTCACGCAGCTCACCCTGGGGCTCGACCGCGACTCCGGACTGGTCGCCGAAGGCTTCGACGAGCGCGACCCGGCCGTGATGGCCCTGCTGGAGTGCGCGATCCGGGCCTGCAACAAGGCCGGCAAGTACGTGGGCATCTGCGGCCAGGGGCCCTCCGATCATCCCGATCTCGCCGAGTGGCTGATGCGCCAGGGGATCGACTCGATCTCGCTGAACCCCGACACGGTGGTGTCCACGTGGCGGCAGCTGGCGGCTTCCCTGCCGCCGGGTGAGCTCGCCGACTGATCCGATCGGGCCGGCTCAAGCGAAAAAAACGCGGCCGCCAGGCCGCGTTTCTCGTTCGGAGCGGGTGCGGCAGCGCACCCGTGAGCCCGAGGTTCGGGCTTACTGCACCACGCGCATCTGCTCGCGCTTGCCGGCCTTGTAGGTGTACAGGGTGAGCGAGCCGTTGCGGATGTCGCCCTTGGCGTCGAAGGCGATCTTGCCCGTGACGCCGTCATAGCTGATCTTGGCCAGTTCGGCGAGATACTTCTTCGGGTCGGTGGAGTCGGCTTTCTGCATGGCCGCCACCATCACCATCGTTGCGTCATAGACATACGGTGCATAGATCTGGACGTCGGCATTGAAGCGCGACTTGAAGCGGGCCCTGAAGTCGTCCATGCCCTTGACCTTCTCGCCAGTGATGCCGCCGGCCTCTGCGCAGACCACCTGGCCGTCGGCCATGGCGTCGCCCGCGAGCTTGGCCAGTTCGCCGGTGCAGATGCCATCGCCACCCATGAATTTCGCGTTCACGCCAAGCTGCTTCATCTGGCGCAGCATCGGACCGGCGACCGCGTCCATGCCGCCGAAGAAGATCAGATCGGGCTTGGCGGCCTTGAGCTTGGTGAGCACGGCGTTGAAGTCGGTGGCCTTGTCATTCGTGTATTCACGGCCAACCAGCTTGCCGCCGGCCGCCTTCACGGCCTTCTCGAACTCGTCGGCCACGCCCTGACCGTAGGGCGTGCGGTCGTCGATGATCGCGATCGACTTGGCCTTCACCTCCTGCACCGCATAGCGCCCCAGCGTGCCGCCGAGTTGCCCGTCGTGGGCTACGACGCGGAAGGTGGTGGGAAAGCCCTGCTGGGTGTAACGCGGATTGGTCGCGGAGGGCGAGATCTGCGGGATGCCGGCGTCCTTGTAGATGCGCGAGGCCGGGATCGTGGTTCCCGAGTTCAGGTGGCCGATCACGCCGACCACCTTGGCATCGACCAGCTTCTGGGCGGCAGCGGTGCCCTGCTTCGGGTCGGCGGCATCGTCCTCGGCAACCAGCTCGAACGTGACTTCCTGGCCACCGATGCGCAGCTTCCTGGCGTTGAGATCGGCGATCGCCATCCGGGCGCCGTTCTCGTTGTCCTTGCCCAGGTGGGCGATGGAGCCCGTCAGGGGACCGACGTGGCCGAGCTTGACCACGGTCTGGGCGGCGAGGGGCCCCGCGGCAAGCGTCGCTACGATGGCTGCGCTCAAGAGGCGAATTTTCATGGGGGTGTGTCCTGAAGTGGTTGGTCGAGACGGGGTCGGTGCCTGTATGCCGGCGGCCGGTGGCCCGGAAAAAGGGATGGGTGCGGCACCATGGATGCTAGCCCGCGCGCGAAAGGCCCAGCAAACGCTTGGTCTTTGGGCGGAGGCGGCGCGAGGCGCGGAGTAGCATTCCGTGCGGGGTCCGGTCGGCATTCGCCGCAAGGCTCCGCAACCATCATCATGCAGGCATGGACGCACACTGGATCTGGTGGGCACTCGCGGTGGCGCTGCTGGCGGCCGAGCTGGCTACCGGCACCTTCTATCTGCTGGTCATTGCGCTGGGCGGTCTTGCGGGTGGCCTGACGGCCTTCGCGGGCGGCAGCCTGACCGTGCAACTGCTGGTTGCGGCGATTGCCGCGATCGGGGGCTGGGCCGCCCTCAGACGGCGGCGGCCGGCCCGCGATGCCGGGAGCGGTGCCGGGCTGCTCGACATCGGGCAGGAGGTGGAAGTTGCGCAATGGCTGCCGGGAGGCCATGCCCGGGTCCGCCATCGCGGCGCCGAGTGGCAGGCGCGGCTCGAGCCAGGAGGGCCATCCGACCCCCAGCCCGGACGTCATGTGATCCGCGCGATCGACGGCTCGCAGCTGGTGCTGGGTCGTCTGCCTGCCCGGCCCCCGGGCCCGGACGCACGACAGGAGTAGCTCCATGATCGATTCGCTGCTTTTCGCCCTCATCTTCCTGGGCTTTGCCGTGGTGTTCGTCGCGCGTGCCGTCAAGCAGGTGCCGCATCAGCACGCCTGGGTGATCGAGCGGCTGGGCAAGTACGACCGTACGCTGGGTCCGGGGCTCAACTTCCTGATCCCCTTCGTCGATCGCGTCGCCTACCAGCACTCGCTGAAGGAGATCCCGCTCGATGTGCCCAGCCAGGTCTGCATCAGCAAGGACAACACCCAGCTCACCGTCGATGGCGTCCTCTACTTCCAGGTGACCGACCCGGTTCGCGCCTCCTACGGCTCGTCCAACTACGTGCTCGCGATCACGCAACTCGCGCAGACCACGCTGCGCTCGGTCATCGGCAAGCTCGAGCTCGACCGCACCTTCGAGGAACGCGACTACATCAACGCGAGCATCGTCTCCTCGCTCGACGAGGCGGCCCTCAACTGGGGCGTCAAGGTGCTGCGCTACGAGATCAAGGACCTCACCCCGCCGCAGGAGATCCTGCGCTCGATGCAGGCGCAGATCACCGCCGAGCGCGAGAAGCGCGCACTCATCGCCGCCTCCGAAGGCCGCAAGCAGGAACAGATCAACATCGCCACCGGCGAGCGCGAGGCGCAGATCCAGCGCTCCGAGGGCGAGCGCCAGGCCGAGGTCAACCGGGCGCTCGGCGAGGCCGCGGCCATTTCGGCCGTGGCCGACGCCAGCGCGCAGGCGATCGAGCGCATCGCTCAGGCGATCCGCCATCCCGGTGGGATCGACGCTGTGAACCTGAAGGTGGCCGAGCGCTACGTCGACGCCTTCGCAGGCCTGGCCCGTCAGGGCAATGCCCTGATCGTGCCCGCCAACCTGGGCGACATCGCGAGTCTGGTGGCCGCGGTCTCGCAGGTGGTGCGCGCGCAGCCAGCCGCTGGCGACGAACCGCCTCGACGCTGAGCCAGCGTCGGCCGCGCCACGGGCCTCGCGATCGTGACTCAGCCGTCGCCGGCCCTGATCGATACAGCCAGGCGTTTCCTCGCCGAGCACCCGCCGTTCTCGCAGATGCCGTCGGCCGAGCTCGATCCGCTGCTGCCGCGACTCGAACTCGCATACTTCGCTGACGGCGAGATCATCGTCGCGCCAGCCGATGGCGTGCCGACAGCCTGCTGGATCGTACGGCAGGGTGTCGTTGCAGGCCATGCGTCCGGGGCTGCCAACGATGCCCGGGCGGGAGGGGGAGTTCGAGAGCCCGCAATGCAACTGACGCCGGGCGAGATCTTTCCGGCGGGAGCGTTGCTCGCGCAGCGTGCGGTGAGCAACACCTACCGGGCGCAGGGCGATGTGTTCTGCTGGCGGCTTGCGCGCTCCGACTTCGACGATCTCGTGCGCCGCAGCCCGGTCTTCCTCGACTTCTGCCGCCGCCGGATGGCGGTGCTGCTCGATCTCTCGAGGCAGGCACTGCAGGCCAGCTACGCCGTGCAGGTCGCACAGTCGCGCGCTCTCGAGCAGCCGCTGGTCGAGGTGATGCGCCGCGACCCCTACACCTGCACCGTCCGCACGAGCCTGCGCGAGGCTTTCGAAGGCATGGAGGCGCGCGGTGTGGGATCGGTCATCGTCGTCGACGAGTCCGCGCCCGGTGCCGTTCCCACGGTCGCCGGCATCTTTACCCGCCAGGACGTGCTTGCGCGCGTGGTGCTTTCCGGAGTCACCCTGGGCGCGCCGGTGGGTTCGGTGATGTCGGCCCCGGTGAGCTGCCTCGACAGCCGCCAGTCGGTGGCCGACGCGATGCTGCTGATGGCCGAACGCGCGATCCGGCACATCCCGGTCACGGGAGCCGACGGGCGCCTCGAGGGCATCGTCAGCGAACGCGATCTTTTCGTGCTGCAGCGTCGCGGACTGAGCCAGATCGGCGACGCGATACGCGGCGCCGCC
>JBILUW010000002.1:0-51587 GCA_044370795.1 Burkholderiaceae bacterium | reverse complement strand
CAGGAAGTTTTCGTCGTACTGGATGGGCAGGTAGAGATGCATTTTCGTGTAGACGGAGAGGAAGATTCGGTCACTCTTAATGTGGGGGACATCTTCTACGCTGACATTCGAGCGGTGGCCTGAGCTCCGTGCAATCTCGCGAGGGAGCCTTGATGATCCTGACTGGGTTGAGATCAGTTCCCACATCTGGACAGAGTCTGCGCAGACGGGAGTGGTTCTTCCAGCAGGCGTCGACTGCTTCGCAAGGCCCGGACCACGCTATAAGGCAGTCCCATTGAACCGACCCGCTACCCCAGTCCAACTGATGCCCCCAGCGCTGCATGACTCGCCGCTCAATCGGACGTGCAACAGCGTTCGTCGCCCGGACCTCATTGCATTCCTGCCCGGCCGCCACCCGCTGCCGCACGCCGGTTAGCTTCACGTCAGGCCCCAGCCGCATGCACATGCCAAACATCACACAGGCGGCGTCTCCCGAAGACGTCTCGGCAGTTCGGGCTCTCATGCTCGAGTACCAGGACTTGCTGGGCATCGACCTTTGCTTCCAGGGTTTCGACGCTGAGGTTCGCAGCCTACCTGGCTCCTATGCCCCCCCCAAAGGCCGGCTTCTTCTCGCCAGACATGTCGGCTCGCCTGCAGGCTGCGTCGCGCTTCACGAGGCAGACTGGCCTCGCGCCGAGATGAAGCGGCTCTTTGTTCGGCCGTCGGCACGTGGCCTCGGGGTCGGTCGCGCCCTAGTCTCTACCGTTCTCACGCACGCCACCCGCATCGGCTACACCGAGGTCGTTCTCGATACACTGCCTTCCATGGCTGAGGCTCAACGGCTGTACGAGCAGTTCGGCTTCCGCGACATTCCCCCTTATCGTCCCAACCCCATCCCCGGCACGCGCTATCTTTCGAAATCTCTTCCCGAGGCCTAACCACGGCGTGCAGCAGACTCACTTCGCTCGCCGCTGACGTCAGACGTTAGGCCCCACCGCCACGACCCTCAGCACGCTCCCAGCATGAACACCATCATCGTTCGCCAGGCAGTGCTTGCCGACCTTGAGGTCATTGCCGACCTCTTCAATCAATACCGCCAGTTTCAAGGCGAGGCAGCCGACGTCTCAGCCTGCCGTGCCTTCTTGCACGACAGGTTCAACCATGCCGAGTCCACCGTGTTCATCGCATCCGTGGACGATTGCCCTGTCGGTTTTGCCCAGTTGTACCCCAGCTTTTCCTCCACCGCGCTTGCCCGGGTGTTCATCCTCAACGACTTGTTCGTTTCCGAATCCGGGCGGCGCCGGGGAGTCGGCTCCGCCTTGCTCAAGGCAGTTGAAGACTACGCGTGGTCCCTCGGCGCTTGTCGCGTGAGCCTGAACGTTGCCCAAGGCAACGTGCATGCCCAGGAGCTCTACGAGGCTGCTCAATGGGTCCGCGATGGGGAATTCTTCATGTATCACCGTTACCCGAGGTCGCCATGAAGCTATCGTCCCAGATGGGACCTAACCCTCAGCCATACTTGCAACGGCATGCATCGCCCGGGCGCCATTTCAGTCCGGCACGGGCGCCGCCCGCTGCCGCACGCGCGGTAGATCCACATCAGACATCAGCAAAATCGCGCCCACCATGCACGACACGCTCCTCGATTTCTCTGGCGCCCCCTTGTCGCACCAGAAGGAGATTGTTCGCACGTTCTATCAGGACATGTGGAACCGCACGGACGCCGGCCTGGTACCAGACATCTTTCATCCCGACTTCACCTTTCGCGGATCACTCGGCCCGACTCTTGTCGGACACATCAACAGCCAGAAGCCCCGCAATGCCGGGAACATATCTGCGTCTGATCGACGAACCCCGCAAGTACCTGAAATGCGGCCACCTTCGACAATAGCCCAATACGAGGCCCGACCATGCGTGCCCGGCGTGTGGCGCTCGAGGAAGAATTCGCGAAAGCGCAAGCGGCCAGAGTCGCCGCCGAGGGCCTGCGGCATGCGGCTGCACATGCTGCCGACCTGTTGATGGATATCATGCACAAGACGCTCCTGCAGCGTTTGTCGCCAGCCTCACGGACCCCCCTCCCATGCGCATCCAGATCGACGACCCGGCACGCCCTGATGTCCATGCGCTGCTCGAGGAACATTTGCGTCACATGCACGAACTCTCGCCGCCCGAAAGCGTGCATGCCCTGGACGTCTCGAAGCTCAAGGTCCCCGAGATCACGTTCTGGACGGTTCGGGACGGCGAGCAACTGCTCGGCTGCGGGGCACTCAAGGAGCTCTCCCCGGACCATGGCGAAATCAAATCCATGCGCACACCGGCGGCCCTGCGCCGCGTGGGCGCGGGGCGGGCGGTGCTGAATCACATTCTCGACGAGGCAAGAAGGCGCGGCTACAAGCGCCTCAGCCTGGAAACCGGGCCAGCCGAAACATTCGTAGCGGCCCACCGACTCTACGAGAGTGCCGGCTTCACCCCGTGCGGTCCTTTTGGCGACTACACACTCGACCCCTACAGCGTGTTTCTGACGCTCGACCTCGGCAGCCGTGCCGGCTGACCCTTCGTCAGCCATGAAGCCCGGGCGGCCATCGGATGCATGGCGGCTGCTGCTGTCGGCATGCGCTGGCGTTTTCCTGCTCTTCAGCTATTTCGGGCAAAAAAGCACCCCGAGCCTGCTGCTCGTTGACCTGACGCACTTCGCCCTGCCGTCCTGTTTACCCTGGCACCCGTTCTCGTCCTGGTGATCTGCCGCCTGCTGTCGCGCGCCCACCGACGGGAAAGTGCCGGGGAACCCTGACGGCATACACGGCGCTGCGGCTGCCCACCATGCTGACCGCCATAATCCCCCTTCTCCATCCACCCGCAACGTCAGAGTCTCGCTGATGCAGATCATCCGCTCCCGAGCATTCACCGCCGATCGTGCCTGGGGTGCGCTGTCGATCGCCACCATGAACGGCATCACCACACGCGTTCACTGGACAGACAGGCCCTACACGTGGCACGTCAACGATGGTGAGGAGGTCTTCGCGGTCCTCGATGGCACGGTCGACATGCATTACCGCGAGGCAGGTGTCGAACATGTCGCCACGCTCGGCGTTGGCGACATCTTCTTCGCCCAGGCCGGATGCGAGCATGTGGCGCACCCTCGTGGCGAAGCGCGCGTTCTGGTGGTCGAGCGCGAGGGCAGCGTCTGAACCGGCAGGCGGCCAGGCCGTTGTTGCATCTGACAGCGGCTGGCCACCCACCGTCAGGTATCGCAGGCCACGCAGCGCAGCCCGAGGTGCTTCTCGAAGGGGCCGAAATCGCGGTCGCTGTGCAGCAGCTCGAACCCGTCGAGCATGCAGCGCGTGGCGATCACGGTGTCGATGGTCTTGCGCACGGTGACACCCGAGCAGGGCGTCCAGCTTGTCCGTCTGCGGTGATGCCGTTCCGCGCAGGTAGTCAATCCAGACACCAGGGTCGACCAGGATCACCTGTCGATCCTCATGGCGCCGAGATCACCTTCCCACTTCACCTTGCCCCTCAGGCGGCGCGCCTTGCCCTGTCGGCTGAGCTGCAGCAGCGTCTTCAACCCCAGCTCGACCGCCTCTTTCTTGGTTTTTGCCCCCGAGGCCTTGAGGGCCTGGGCCATGAGCTCGTCGTCGATCACGATGTTGGTTCGCATGTGTACGCTCCCGCATCGAGTACACCTTCCAGTGCCCGGACCACCCGGTGCGCCAGCCGACGCACCGCCCTGCTCACTCCGCCTTGATCCCCGCCCGCTGGATCACCGCCTTCCAGCTGTCGTGCTCGTCGCGAAACACCCGGGCGAACTGCTGGGGCGTGCCGCCGGCATCGTCGGCGCCCAGCGACCTGAGCCGCTCCTGCACCTCGGGCGAACGCACGATCGCGTTGAGCTCGCGGTTGAGCCGATCGACGATCTCGCCTGGCGTGCCCGCCGGCGCGAAGAAGCCGAACCAGTTGCTGAAGGCCATGCCCGGCACGCCCAGCTCGGCGAAGGTGGGCACCTGCGGCAAGGACGCCGAGCGCTGCGCGCCCGTGACCGCCAGCGCCCGCACCCGGCCCTCGCGGATGTGCGACTGCGCCGACACGATGCTGTCCATCAGGAAGGTGATCTGCCCGGCGATCAGGTCCGAGATCACCAGCCCCGTGCCGCGGTACGGGATGTGCACCACGAAAAGGCCGCCCGCGCGCCACTTGAACATCTCGGCCGACAGGTGCGGGTAGGTGCCGATGCCGCTCGATCCGTAGTTGTGCTTGCCCGGGTTGGCCTTGAGCAGCTTGATGAGGTCGAGCGCGCCGCCCTGCGGGAAGGCCCCGCCCACCACCAGCACGCTGGGCGCGTTGGCCACGTGGGCCACGGGCGCGAAGTCCCTGAACGCGTCGTAGGGCATCCTGGGGTTGAGCGCCGGGCCGATCGAGTGCGTGGAGCTGGTGGCCAGCAGCAGCGTGTAACCGTCAGCCGGCGCCTTGGCCACCAGGTCGGCGCCGATGGTGCCGCCCGCGCCGGGCTTGTTGTCGATCACCACCTGCTGGCCCAGCGCCGCGCCGAGCTTTTGCGCCAGCAGCCGTCCGATGATGTCGGTGGCGCCGCCGGCGGGAAAGGGAATCACCAGGCGGATCGGCCTGGCCGGCCAGGCCTGGGCCCGACTCGCGACGGGCAGCAAGGCAGCGGCGGCGCTGGCGGCCGCGAGTTGCAACAGGGGACGACGGCTCATCGCGATGGCTCTCTTCAGGTTGGGGCGTGCGCGGGCATCGGCATCCCGACAGCTCTCGGAAGCCGGGCCCGGGCCGCAGCCGCAGCGCGCCCGTGCGCCATGCCTTGCGGGTTCAGTCGACCTTCGCGCCCGACGCCTTGATCGCCGCGGCGTAGCGCTGCATTTCCGAGTCCAGGTGCGCGGCGAATTGCGCGGGCGTGCTGCCCACCGGCTCCACGCCTTGCGCAAGCAGCCGCTCGCGCGTTTCGGGCGCGTTGAGCGCCCTGGCGGTTTCGGCGCTGAGCCTGGCCACGATATCGGCGGGCGTGCCAGCCGGCGCCACCAGGCCCAGCCAGGTGCTGCCGTTGAACTGCGGCAGGCCCTGCTCGGCTATCGTCGGGATGTCGGGCGCAGCCGTCGAACGACGAAAGCCGGTGACGCCCAGCGCCTTCAGGCGGCCCGAGCGCACATGCGGCATCGCCGACAGGATGTCGACGAACATCATCGAGGTGTTGCCGGCCACCACGTCGACCAGCGCGGGCGCGCTGCCCTTGTAGGGCACGTGGATCATGTCGATGCCGGCCATCAGCTTGAAGATCTCGCCCGACAGATGGTTCGACTGTCCGTTGCCCGCCGAGCCGAAGGTGAGCGAGCGCGGCCGCGCCCTGGCCAGCGCGATGAGCTCCTGCACGGTGGATGCACTCACCGACGGGTGCACCACCAGCATGTTGGTGAGGTTCACCGTCTGCGACACCGGCGTGAGGTCCTTGACCGTGTCGTAGGGCATCTTCGGATAGAGCCCGGGATTGATCGCGTGGCTGGTGGCCACCTTGGCCAGCGTGTAGCCATCGGGGGCGGCCTTGGCCACCACCTCGGTGCCCAGGATGCCGCCGGCGCCGGCGCGGTTCTCGACCACCACATTCTGACCGGTGCTGGCTGCGATGCCGGTGGCCACGATGCGCCCCACGGTGTCGAGGATGCCGCCGGCAGCCGAGGCCACCACCAGACGGATCGGGCGGTTCGGGAAGTTCTGCGCGCCCTGCGCCGAGGCGAGGCTTGGCACGATCGGCACGCCAAGGCACAGCAGGGCTCGCGAGATCCGTCGGCGGGAAGGCTGCATGGGGTCGTCCATCGAGGGCTGAGGTCGGGTCATTCTAGCCACCTCCCGCGGCGGAAGCACCGGGCGCTTGAGCCGCTTCGCCGCGCCGCGATACAGTGCCCGCCATGTCAGCCAACCCTATCCTGGCCGAAGCCCTGCGCGGCGGACTGGTCGAATCCTTCCATCGCGGCGCGCTGGCCATCGTCGATGCCGACGGCACCGTCCACACCGCGCTCGGCGACATCGATCGCCCGATCTTTCCGCGCTCGGCCGTGAAAGTGCTGCAGGCCCTGCCGCTGGTGGCCTCGGGCGCCGCGCAGGCCCTGGGCCTGAGCGACGAAGAGCTCGCGCTGGCCTGTGCCTCGCACGGCGGTGAGCCGCGGCACGCTGAAGCCGCCGCCTCGATGCTGGCCAAGGCCGGGCTGGACGCCGGCGCCCTGGAGTGCGGGGCCCACTGGCCCTACCACGAGGCCTCGGTTCGGGAGATGGCCGCCCGGGGCGCTCAGCCCGGCGCGCTGCACAACAACTGCTCGGGCAAGCACGCGGGTTTCGTCTGCCTGGGTTGCCGGCTCGCGGGCGGTCGCGATGTGGCGGCCTTCGTGCGTGGCTATGTGCGGCCCGAGCACCCCGTGATGCGCGAGGTGACGGCGGCGCTGCAGGCGGCCACCGGCTACGACCTCGAACGCGCGATTCGCGGCACCGACGGCTGCTCGATTCCCACCTACGCGATTCCGCTGCGCCATCTGGCCCGCGCCTTCGCCCGGGTGGCCACCGGCGTGGGGCTCTCGCCCGAGCACGCGCGCGCGGCCCGGCGGCTGCGCGAGGCCGTGGGCCGGGCGCCGCACATGGTCGCGGGCAGCGGCCGCTTCGACAGCCGCGTGATGGCACGCCTGGGCGAGCGCATGTTCTGCAAGGTGGGCGCCGAGGGCGTGTACTGCGCGGCCCTGCCCGAGGTGGGGCTCGGTGTGGCCCTGAAGATGGACGACGGCAACACCGCCCGCGCGGCCGAGGTGGTGATGGCCGCCGTCATCGAGGCGCGGCTGACACTCGACGGGGAAGACGCGGCGCTGATGCGCAGCCTCAGCCGCGTGGAGATGCGCAACTGGAACGGCCTGGAGGTGGGCAGCCTGCGGGCGGCCGAGGCCGTACGAGTGCGCGGCTGATAACTCTTGGTCACCGGCTCTTGCGCCGTATGTACGACGTACCTACAATCGGCGGGTGACGCGCATCCGCTTCGAGTGGGATCCGAGGAAAGCCGAGGCCAACCTGCGCAAGCACGGCGTCTCCTTCGACGACGCGCAGTCTGTGTTCTCCGACGAACACGGCCTGCTGATCGACGACCCCGACCACTCGGAAGACGAAGACCGATTCGTTCTTCTGGGCCTCAGCCTCAGCCTCCGACTTCTGGTCGTGGTTCATTGCTACAGGGCCGAAGGTAACGCCATACGCATCATCTCTGCACGCAAGGCAGACGCTGAAGAACGGTCCTTCTACGCGAGGTAAATCCATGCGCAAGCACTACGACTTCAGCAGCGCCCGCAAGAACCCCTACGCCTCCCAGCTCAAGAAGTCCGTGACGATTCGGCTCGACGAAGGGTCGATCTCATACTTCAAGGGAATGGCGGAAGAGACGGGCATCCCGTACCAGAGCCTCATCAATCTGTATCTCAAGGACTGCGCTGCGTCGAAAAGAAAGCTGGACCTGGCCTGGAAGGTCGCTCCATCGACTGGGGCCGGCTGACCCCGCGATCACTTCGCGGCCTGAACCGACCTGCGCCATGCCCGACCCCTACCTCGTCCCCGAATCCGAGGTCGCGTTCAGCGCCATCCGCGCCCAGGGTCCGGGTGGCCAGCACGTGAACAAGGCTTCAACCGCTGTCCACCTGCGCTTCGACATCCGCGCGTCGGGCATGCCCGACAGCGCCAGGGAGCGCCTGCTGGCCAGCCTCGATTCGCGCATCTCGGGCGAGGGCGTGCTCGTCATCAAGGCCCAGGGCTCGCGCAGCCTGGAGGGCAACAAGGCCGAGGCGATGGCGAGGCTGCAGGCGATCGTCGCGCAGGCCTGCGAAGCGCCGCGGCCGCGCAAGCCCACACGGCCCACCTACGGATCGAAGCAGCGCCGCCTCGAGGGCAAGGCGCAGCGCTCCGCGATCAAGGCCGCGCGAGGCAGGGTCGTTGCGTAGCGCCTGCTCACGCAGGCAACGAGCCCACCCCCGACCGGCCAGTCGGAGATCGCCATGACCTTCCTCCAGAAGCACCTGCTCAGCCTGCTGCTGGGCCTTTCCATCGCCCTGTTCCTGCTGGCTCGGGCTATCTGACGCAACAACTGCTGTCGATGCTCAGGCCCCCGTGCTGCAGGGTGACCACGGCCTTGCTGTCGCCCGACTGTCCCATGCCCGAACCCGAACTGCTGCTCTCCCAACGGGTCACGACCAGCCGATCGCCCACCACGGCATACACGCGGTCGTCGGTGCTCCTCGCCTCGAAGGTGATCACCATCATCACCCGACCCGAGACGCTGGACACCGCCTTGCTGGCGAGAGGCCGGCCTTGCGCGTCGATCCAGACATCGACGGTGGACGAGGCGCTGCGAACGTGCTTCGACTCCCTGTCGATGGCCAGGTCGAGACTGAGCACGCGCGCGGGCGCGCCGTTCCAGGTGTCTCTGCGCTCGCCCCTCAACCGCGCCACCTCCAGCCAGCGCAACAGCTCGGGCGCCGCCTGGGCCATGCCGGCGAGCTCGGCGACGTCGAGCCTCGCCATGGCCGTGCTCGTCGGCGTGGGCGCCTTGCCGTCCCTGCGCTGCGCGGCTCGCTCGGCCGAGGAACGCGCCAGCACGTCGGGCGAATACACGAGCCGCAGACCCTGAGGTCCGTCTTCCATGACGAGGCTCGCGCTGCCGCTTTCCACACGCGCCTTGTCGGAATCCTCCCTGACCGTGGCGTTGATCCTGGCCGTGACGGTGGCCCGCAGGGGCATGGCGCCACGCAGCTTGCCCAGCGCCTCGCGCAGCTCGTCCAGCGCATCGGCCCGCACGGGCTGCGCCGGCAGGGCCAGGCTCAGGCCCAGGACCAGCCCCGCGAGCGCACGCCCCGAGGCCATCGCCACCGCCGGGTATCGACGCCCTGAAGTATTCGCTGTATGGGTCATGGAAACTCCCTCCGCCAGATGAGCGCGCCAGCCGCGGTCGGGTTCTATCACAAGGCCCGGACGACGGTTCGATGACCCGCGCGCCCACGTGCCGGCTGGTAAGCTCGAGCCGCGCGGCCGTGCGATCTCGCGCGGCGTGCGCGGCGACTTTCGTCGGACCAGGGGCTTCGGGCCCGGAGCGGGCATCGTGAACGATCGACAACGGCAAGAGGGCAGCCTCACCGCCGCCGTGGCGCAGCTCGAACGGCTTGCCGGCAATGGGCAACCGACCTCCGACGGCGGATGGACCTGGGCGCAGACCCTCACGCACTGCGCCCAGAGCATCGAGTACTCGATGCACGGATTTCCCCGCTCGAAGGGCTGGCTGTTCCAGCGCACGGTGGGCGCCGCGGCCTTCGGGGCGTTTCGCCGCCGCGGCCACATGTCCCATGGCCTGGCCGAACCGATACCGGGCGCGCCTGCGATCGCGGCCGACGCCGATCCGGTGCAGGCCCTCGCGCGACTGCACCGCGCCATCGCCGACTTCCATGGCTGGACCGGCGCGTTGCAACCGCATTTCGCCTATGGTCCGCTTGACCGCGCGCAATACGAACTGGCCCACGCGATGCACCTTGCCAACCATCTGTCGGCTTTCCGAGCCGGCCCCTGAGGGGCGGGCCCCCTCACGACGGTCACGAAAGGAGTTCGCCATGCACAGACGCCAAGCCCTCCTGGGCACCGTGATCGCAAGCAGCCTGCTGATGAGCGCCTGCGCCATCAACCCCTTCGACAGCGGCTGGACCACGCTGATCGACGGCGGAAAGGGCCTGGAGAACTGGAACCGGATCGGCGACGCCAACTGGCGATCCGAGGACGGAGCGATCGTGGCCGACAAGGGCACCATCGGCTACCTGGTGTCGAAACAGTCGTACAAGGACTTCGCGATCCGCGCCGAGTTCTGGGCGGCGACCGACACCAACAGCGGCATCTTCATCCGCCTGACCGACCCCGCGAAGATCACCGCCGACAATTCCTACGAGGTCAACATCTGGGATATCCGGCCCGATCCGAAGTTCGGCACCGGCGCCATCGTCAACTTCGCGGCCGTGCCCGTGCCGCCCGTCTTCCTGGCCGGCGGACGCTGGAACACCTTCGAGATCGAGGCGCGCGGACCGCTCGTGACCGTGAAGCTGAACGGCACCTCGACGGTCACGATGAACGACGGCAAGTTCCCGGCCGGCCCCTTCGCGCTGCAGTTCGGCCCCGGGGTCAAGGGCGTCACGGGCGGGCCCATCAGGTGGCGCAAGGTCCAGATCACGGCGCTATGAGCGCAGGCGCCGACCAGACCGCGATCGTGCTCGGAGCCTCAGGCTCCGTGGGCGAGGCCCTGCTTGCCGAGCTCGTGCGATCCGAGCGTTTCTCCCGGCTGATCGTGCTCGCACGGCGCCCGCTGGGGCCCGGATTCGGCGCTCATCCCAAGATCGTCGAGCGGCTGGTTCCCGACATGCAGCCGGCGGCGCTGCGGCAGGCCGTCGTCGAGGCACTGCGCGATGGCAGCGGCGGGGCCGTGGGATTCAGCGTGCTGGGCGTGGGCGCCGGCACCGCCAAACTGACGCTGGCGCAGCATCGCGCCATCGATGTCGATCTCAATGCCGCCTTTGCCAGCGGACTGAAGGCCTCCGGCCAGGTCAGGCACCTGGCTTTCATGTCGGCGGTGGGAGCCGACATCAACGCCGCAACCACCGGCTCGGGCGCCGCGGGCATGCCCCGATATGCCCGCGTCAAGGGCGAGGCCGAGCAGGCCGTCATGAGCCAGGGCCCCGAGGTGGTGAGCATCTTCCGGCCCTCGGTGATCGTCGGCTCGCGCCACACCCCCGGCTTGCTCGCCAGCGCGCTCTCGCTGCTCGCGCCGCTCATCCCGGCCAGGTATCGACCGATTCGAACCACCGAGATCGCCCGGGCCATGGTCGCGGCCGCGCTGTCTGCTCCAGACAGGAGCACCATCTTCGGCTACACCGACATGCAGGCGCTGATCGCGCATGCAGCCTGAAGGGGGAAGGCATCCCTTGCATCGATTCCTCGCGACGGTTCTGGCCGGGACGGTGTACGAGCCCAGACATCAGCCGCCCGCCCCGCGCACGCACCCGATGCGCGCCACCCTGATCCGCATCCTGCTTCTGGCAGCCGCCGTCGCGGGCTGGCATGGCACGGCCGCAGCCCAGGAGCGCGTGCGGCATGCACTCGGTGATTTCGAGTACGCCGCAAGCGCCAACGGCGTGCTGATCGCCGCGCCGCACGGCACCTTCGACGCCTACACCGACGCACTCGCGGTGTCGGTGGCCGGCCACCTGGGCGCGGGCTATGTGGTTGCTCGCCACTTCACGCCCAACCGCGTGCGCATCAACGTGAACCGGCCAACCGAAGGCGCGTTCTCGGCCTGCGCGAACGAAGCGCAGACCGAGCGGGCAGCCGATGTCTACGCGGGCTACCGCGCGGTGGTGATGCGCGCGGCTTCCGCCGGCCCCCTGGACCTGTACGTCGAGCTCCACGGCAACTCCAACCCGCGATCCGCGCAGTACGTCGAGGTGGCCACGGTCGGCATGTCCGACGCGCAGGCCCGACGGGCGAAGGACGCGTTCCCGGTCATGCTCGAGCGGGCCCGCCAGCGCGCGCCCGCCTACCCCGACCTCGAACTGCTGATCGAACCGATCGATCGCCTGAACTTCACGGCGTCGTGCGCGAAGAAGCTGGGCATCTTCGCCGGCGAGCCCGTGCGACGCGGCGTGCATGTCGAACTGCCTCGGGCAGCCCGCGAGGGGGATGCGCTGCAAGGCTCCGCGCTGCTGATCGCCGACCTGGTTCGCGAGTTGCTGAAGGCGCAACCCTGACGCCGGCAATGCGCACGGCGCCGCGGACAACGTGGCAGCATCCGGGGCCTCGAGCAACTCACCGACGCCCATGACCCCCATCCGCCGACGCGTCTTGCAGGCCGTCCTCTACGAGGTCGTCGCGATCATCGTCGTGGGTCCGGTGCTGGGCCTGCTCTTCGACAAGCCGATGGCGTCGTCGCTGGGGCTGGCCGCCCTGCTCTCGACGATCGCCCTCACCTGGAACTACGTGTTCAACGCGTTCTTCGAGGCCTGGGAGTCGCGGCAGGCCTCGCGCAGGCGAACACCGGCCCGGCGGATCCTGCACGGCCTGGGCTTCGAGGGCGGGCTGGTCTTTCTGCTGGTGCCCGTGATGGCCTGGGGGCTCGACACCACGCTGCTGGCGGCCTTTCTCGCCAACCTCGGCCTGCTGGTGTTCTTCTTCGTCTACGCGATCGCCTTCACCTGGGCCTTCGACACGATCTTCGGGCCGCCCGCATCGGCCACCGGAGGCAAATCATGAGATTCGCGCTCCGGCTGGCGGCGGCTGGCGTGCTCGCGAGCATGGCCGCGCCCATCGCCCCATGACCCTGCTGCCCGCCACCCCGGCGCACTTCGACGACATCCTCGCGCTCAATGCGCAGGCGGTGCACTTCCTCAGCCCGCTCACTCGCGACAAGCTCGAGCACCTGCACGACCACGCCGCGTGGCACACCGTCGTGGTCGACGCAGATCGTGTGACGGCCTTCCTGCTGGCCTTCGCGCCTTGCGCACCCTACGACAGCGTCAACTACCAGTGGTTCGACCGTCGCTACGCCGACTTCCTCTACATCGACCGGGTGGTCGTCGCCCCCGAGGCGCAGCGCCGGGGGCTGGCCTCGCGGCTGTATCACGCGCTCTTCGAGACCGCTCGCAGCCGCGGCATCGGGCGGGTGGTGTGCGAGTTCGACGTCGAGCCGCCGAACCCGACCTCGGAGGCGTTTCACCGTCAATTCGGTTTCGCGGAACTCGGCAGGCAGCGGGTCGCCGCGGGCGGCAAGCTGGTGTCGCTGCAGGGGGCCGAGGTGCCCCCGCCATGAACGCCCGCGAACAGGTCGACCACGACGCCCACGATTGGATCGAGGCCCGCAACAGCCACGACCTCGATCGCACCTCGCGCACTGCAGCGACGACTCCGTGATGGCCTCGCCGCGCATCGCGCCACCGGCCGCCGGCCGGCCCCCGGGCAGCTCCGCTACCATCTGCGTCGTGCGCTACGACAATGAGATCGGCAAGGGCGACCACCGGCATTTCGGCGACAGGGAATCGAGCTGCACATTCACCACGCCGGACGCACTGCCTGATGCGTTCGAACGAGACATTGCAAGGTGGAACCGTGAAAACAGTCACCCTTGAAGTACGCGATGCCAGCAGAGCGATGAAGGAGTTTTCCCGATCGTGGCGCAGCGGCAGGACCGAGCGTTCTGCGCGGATCAGCTTCACCTCACCGGAGTTGCTCTGGAAGGTGCTGACCGCCAAACGCTGGGAAGCCGTGAAGGTCGAGTTCCTGCTCCAGGCCGCATGATCTGTTGGCCTGCGCAACTTCACGAGCCACCCCCATGAAGCTACCCCTCGATCAGCTCGATGCCTTCACCGACCGGGTCTTCGGCGGCAATCCGGCCGCGGTCGTCACCCTCGAGCGCTGGCTCGATGACGCAACGCTGCAGGCGATCGCCGCCGAGAACAACCTCGCCGAGACGGCCTTCGTGATTCCGCGCCCCACGGTCTGTCCGCTGCGGTGGTTCACACCGACCATCGAGATCGACCTCTGCGGCCACGCCACCCTGGCCGCCGCGCATGTGCTCTTCGAGCGGCACTTTCCCGACGCGGTGCGGCTTGCCTTCGAGACGCACAGCGGCCTGCTCGGCGTCGACCGCGACGGCGACGTGCTGTCGCTGGATTTTCCGTCGCGCCCCGGCGATCCCGTCGCCCTCGATGAGCCCACCGCCCGGGCGCTCGGCGTGCGCTGCATCGAGGCCCGCAAGGCGCGTGACCTGATGGTGGTGCTCGAGTCGCAAGCGGCGGTGCTCGCTTTCGTCCCCGACCACGCGGTCATCGCCGCGCTCGACGCCTTCGCGCTGATCGTCACGGCACCCGGCGACGATGTCGATTTCGTATCGCGCTTCTTCGCGCCAGGCGCGGGTGTACCCGAGGATCCGGTCACGGGCTCGGCGCACTGCACCCTGATCCCCTACTGGGCCGCCCGGCTCGGCAAATCGCGCCTGACGGCCCGCCAGCTCTCAGCGCGCGGGGGCGAACTCGCCTGCGAGCTGCGCGGCGACCGGGTGAAAATCGGCGGCAAGGTGGCGCCCTATCTGGCAGGCGTCATCGACATCTGACCGGCTGGCGCACCGCGCCCCCGAATCCGCCTTCCATCCGCGAGCACCGACCATGATCTCCCGCCAGCAGGCCGACCACTTCGCCCATGAGTGGATCGAGGCATGGAACAGCCACGACCTCGATCGCATCCTCGCGCACTACAGCGATGACTTCGTGATGGCCTCGCCGCGCATCGCGCTCGTGGCGGGCGAGCCCTCGGGCGTGCTGCAAGGCAAGCCCGCAGTCGCCGACTACTGGGCCCGCGCGCTCGCGCTGACTCCCGACCTGCGCTTCACGCTGATCGGCACCTTCGTGGGCGCAGACAGCGTCGCCATCCACTACCAGGGCCCCCGAGGGCCGGCCATCGAGGTCTTCTTCCTCGATCCGCAGGGACGGGCCTGCCGGGCCGCGGCGCACTACGCCTGACCCGCACCGGGCACCCCGGCCCGAAGCCGAGCCGCCGCAGGCATCACGCCCAACTGACGGCCCCGACGACCGGATCGCGCAGACCCCACAGGAGCTCTCGATGAACGACATCACCACAGGCACCCGGGCGGCGATCCGCATCGAGCGCGACGTGCCCTACGGCGAGGGCTCGACGGGCTTCGGCAGCGCCCGGCCCGGCGTGCGCCCGCTGCTGATGGACGTGTACCTGCCCGCAGCCGAGGCACCTGCGGCGGGCCGGCCGGCGCTGGTGCTGTCGCACGGCGGGGCCTATCACCGCGGCGCCAAGGACCGCGACGAATTCGAGCAGGGCGGCTCGCACAACACGCCGGTGCACGAGTACTGCGCGCGTTTCGCGGCGCGCGGCTACGCCTGCTTCTCCATCGGCTACCGGCTGGTGCAGGAGCATCCCGCGCCGCAGCCGCGCCCGATCCGGCGCAACCGGCAGCACGTCGAGCGCGGCCGCATCGACTTCGTGCGCGAGCTGCTCGGTCTGCCCCCGGCAACCCACGACGAACTGCTGCACGGCGCCGAGGCCGCCTTCGCCGACGTCGCCAGCGCCTTCGCCTTCATCCACGCGAACGCCGCGCGCTGGGGCATCGACCGCGACCGCATGGCCATCGGCGGGTTTTCGGCGGGCGGCTTCGCGTCGGCCTATGCGGCCTATGCGATGGGACAGCCCGCCGCCGCGGTCATCTGCCTGTCGGGCGGCATGGACCCGGACGACGCCGAGTACTACGTGCACGGGGCGCGTGGTCTGCCGCCGGTGCTGCTGTTCGAGGGTGAAGACGACCTGCCCTCGATCCCCGGGCGCGCGGGCGCGCTGGCGTCGTGCGCGGCACGCGCCGGACTGGGCATGCGCCATTACCGCGTGCCGGGCAAGCCGCACTTCTACGATCGCGGGTCGGCGGTGGTGCCGATCGCATCGACCCTGCCGGGCGGCGAGCGCTGCGCGAGCGTCGAGGATGCGATGGTGCGCTTCCTGGACGACGTGCTGGCTGCGCCCGCCGTGACCGTCGAGCACCTCGAGGCGTTCGCGCAGGCCTGGAACCGCCACGACATCGACGCGCTGATGGCCTTCATGACCGACGACTGCGTGTTCCATGTCTGGACCGGACCCGAGGCGAGCGGCGCGCGCCACGTCGGCCGCGAGGCGGTGCGCGCCGCCTATCGCAAGGCCTGGACCGACTTCCCCGACGCGCAGTGGACGCGCGCGCGGCACTTCGTGTCGGGCGCCCGCGGCGTGTCGGAGTGGACATTCGTTGGCACGCGAGCGAGCGACGGCCAGCGGGTCGAGGTCGATGGCTGCGACCTCTTCACATTCAAGGGCGACCGGATCCGCGTCAAGGACTCCTGGCGGAAGTCACGCGCCTGACCTGGGCGGCAGCGGCAGGCACGCCGCGCCAAGGGTCGCCTAAACTCGGGGGGTAGCGCATCCCTCGAGGCCGCCATGCCCCAGCCCGTCAATCGCCAGGTGATCCTGAGTTCGCGCCCGACCGGCATCCCGCAGGCCGAGCACTTCCGCGTCGTCGAGACCCCCGTGCCAGTGCCGGGCGATGGCCAGGTGCTGGTGCGCAACCTGTACCTGTCGGTCGAGCCCGCCATGCGCGGCTGGGTGAACGCGGTGGCCAACTACTCCGAACCGGTGGCCATCGGCGCGGTCATGCGCTCGCTGGCCATCGGCCGCGTCGAGGTCTCCCATGATCCGGGCTACGCGCCGGGCGACATCGTCACCGGCCTGTTCGGCTGGCAGGACTACGCGGTAGTGCCGGCGCGGAGCATCGATCGCAAGCTCGACCCCACCGGCCTGCCGATCACCACCGCGCTGGGCGTGCTGGGCCTGAACGGGCTGACCGCGTATTTCGCGCTGCTCGATATCGGCCAGCCGAAAGCCGGTGAGACGGTGGTGGTCTCGACCGCCGCCGGCTCGGTCGGCTCGTGCGTGGGCCAGATCGCGAAGATCAAGGGATGCCGTGCCGTGGGCATCGCCGGCGGGCCCCTCAAGACCCGGCAGTGCCTCGAGGACTTCGGCTACGACGCGGCCATCGACTACAAGGCCGACGGGCTGGAGGCCGCGCTCGATGCCGCCTGCCCGAAAGGCATCGACGTCTACTTCGACAACACCTCGGGCCCCATCAGCGACGCCGTGCTGCGCCGGCTGGCCGTGGGCGCGCGGGTGATCATCTGCGGCACCGCGTCGATCGCAAGCTGGGACCCGATCCCGCAGGGGCCCCGAGTCGAGCGCCACCTGCTGGTCAAGCGCGCGCGCATGCAGGGCTTTCTGGTCTTCGACTACATCCGGCAGTACGCACAGGCCCGCACGGAGCTCGAGGGCTGGGTGCGCGATGGCCTGATCCGCTACCGTGAGGACATCCTCGAGGGCATCGAGCAGGCACCCGATTCGATCGCGGGCCTGTACCGGGGCGAGAATCTGGGCAAGCGCCTGATCCGCATCGCGCCCGAGACCGCCTGAGCCTCTCCGAGGACACCGAGGACGACAGCCGATGGACACGCTCCCGACGATCCCCGAGCCGCCAAACCCCGGGCAGATGCCCTCCGACAGGCAGCAATCGCTGAAGACGCTGACGGCGGTCGTCTACGGCCTTTATGCCGCCTCGTTCTTCGTCGGCATCACGGCGATCGTCGCGATCGTCATCAACTACATCAAGCGCGAGGACGTCGCGGGCACCCTCGTCGAGAGCCACTTCCGCTGGCAGATCCGCACCTTCTGGTTCGCGCTGCTCTGGGGCGTACTGGGGGCCATCACCCTCATCGTGGTCGTCGGCTGGCTGATCCTGATGGCCAACGGGGTGTGGATCATCTACCGCATCGCCAAGGGGTGGCTGCGGCTCAACGAGAACAAGCCGATGTACGCTGGCTGAGCCGGCGCGCTTTGCCCGCGCCCGGACGCAATCACGCAGGAGGACCGATGGCTGCCGGTACCGTGATCACGGTGCTCTCCAACATCCCGTGGGGTACGGTGATCGATGCCGCACCCCGAATCGCCGACGGCGCGGGTCGCTTGTGGGAGGCCGCGCGCAACCTGCGCAAGGGCCGCCCGCCCGAGGCCGAGGCGCAGGACGCCGACACGGGCGCGGCGGTGCCGCCAACCGAGACGGAGCGCCTGCAGGGCCGGGTTGCCGAGCTCGAGACGACCGTGGCCGCCATGCGCGAGCAGATGCAGGCCTCGGCTCAGGTCATCAAGGAGCTCGCCGACCAGAACGCCCTGCTTGTGCAGCGCATCGAGGTAGCGCGCCAGCGCATCGTGCTGATGGCGGCCGCCGGCTCGGCGATGGTGCTGGCCCTGACCGCCGCGCTCGTGATGCTCTGGCGACAGCTCCCCTGAATGGACGACATGCCGGTCTCCCGGAAACGCGCGATGAAACGCTTGCTTGCCTCCCTGGGCCTTCTGCTGGTCATGGCTCCCACCGCCTTCGGCCAGTCGAGGCTCGCATGCACTCCGGTCGCCGGCGCGAACACCACCGCATCGATCTGGCCCACCCCCTATCTCCAGAACGACGGTTCCTTGTGCTTCGATGTGACGGGCTGGCGCGACTACTCCGGCCGCAACTGCGTGCGCGACGGCGGCAGCATCGCCTGGACCGGCCTGGTGATCGTTCACGTCGACGGCGAGTCGCAGGGACGCGACTCGACCGAGTTCCGCGTCGTCAAGCCCATCGTGCGCCCCGAGCGCATCGCCTACCGGATCGAATGGCGGCGCGAGGGCGGCTGGCAGCCGATGCAGGACATCAGCATCAACCGGCTCTCCGGCGAAGCGGTCAGCCGGTGGGTGACCAGCCACGGCAGCGACGCCTTCCAGTGCCGCCTCGAGCAACGCAAGCTCTGAGTGCCCTGGGGTCTGCTCGCCGATGCGGTGCTGGTGGTCCACACCGGCGTCGTCCTGTTCGTGGTCGGCGGCCTGGCGGCGATCGTCGCCGGCAACCTGCTGGGCTGGCGCTGGGTCAACGGCCGCACCTTCCGGCTGCTGCATCTGGTGACGATCGGCGTGGTCGTGCTGCAGGCCTGGCTGGGCGAACTGTGCCCGCTCACCACCCTCGAGTCATGGCTGCGGGTGCGCGCGGGCCAGCCCGGCTATCCCACAGGCTTCGTCGCGCACTGGCTGCACCGGCTGCTCTACTGGGAGGCACCGCTGTGGGTGTTCGGGCTCGCCTACAGCGCCTTTGGCGCGCTGGTGCTGCTTGCGTGGTGGCGCTGGCCGCCGCGCCGGCATCCTCGGTGAGCGGGCAGCCGCGCCGTGGCGCGGGACGCCATCAATCGAGAAACCCGCGCCCCACGGCCTCGCGGCTCTTCGACCAGAGCAGCTCGCGGGTGGCCGGATTGTCGTAGAAGGGCTCGAGCGCGAACGGCCGCGCCGGGCCGCGGAATGCGAGAAACGAGTCGCCGGGCCCGTAGAAGGTGCCCGAGCGCACCCCGGGCAGGCAGAGGCAGCTCAGGATGCCCATGGCGCCGTCTTCCATGCTCTGGGCCAGGCTCATGAACCGAGCCGTCACCGACGCGACCATGCCGCCTTCGCGCACCGAGGTCACCTGCAGTTCGGTGTCGGCCACCCCGGGATGGGCGACCAGCGCCTTCACGGCCGAGCCGCGGCGCTGCAGCCGTTCGTGCAGCGCCGCCGTGAAGGCGGCGTTGGCGAGCTTGGACTGGCCGTAGCGGCGCCAGCGCGGGCCGTTCATGAACAGGCCGCGGCCATTGCCACCGAGCTTGCCGCCGCGCTTCTCGAGGTACTCGGGCCGCAGCCTGCGCGACGGCATCATCCGCGCGATGGACGAGTGGTTGACGACTCGCGCCTCGCCACGCGCGACAGCCGCCCGCTCGAGCAACTCGAACAGCTCGGCCGTGAGCAGAAAGTGCGACAGGTGGTTGGTCTGCATCTGCACGTCGTAGCCGTCGGAGGTCGCCTCGTCGCGCAGGGCCATCACCCCGGCGTTGTTGCACAGCGCGTCGAGCCCCTCGGGATGCAGCTCGCGCACCCGCGCGGCAGCCTGCCTCACCGATGAGAAGCACTGCAGGTCGCAGGCCACGTCGGTCACCCGTGCGCAGGGATAGGCTGCGCGCAGCGCGCGCCCGGCCGTCTCGGAACGCTCGGACGGGCGGTTCAGCAGCACCAGCGTGGCGCCCAGGGCGGCCAGCACATCGGCGGCGACCTTGCCGGTGCCCGAGGTGGTGCCGGTGATCGCGATGGTCTTGCCGACCATCGGCGGCAGCGACAACAGGAAGGCCGGGAAATGCTCGGCGGGGATCTCGCGTCTTTGGTAGGCCATGGCATCCTTCCCGTGGGGTGCGACGAGCTTGCCAAGCTCCGGGCGGCAGGCTGCCCTTGGTCGCGTCCCGCCCGGGGTCTTGCGCCCTGCCGCCAACCTCCGACCCGCTCAGCCATGGCCACCACACCGCCCCTGTCCGACCCCGAAACCGACCCGCGCGTGAAAGCGGTGTTCGACGACATCCGCGCCACACGCCGCACCGACTTCATCAATAACCTCTGGCGCTCGCTCGCCTTCAGCCCGGCGCTGCTCGAAAGCACCTGGGCCGAGGTGAAGGCGCTGATGGCCACACCGAGCACGATCGACCCGCTGACCAAGGAGATGATCTACATCGCGGTGTCGGTGGCCAACGCCTGCAGCTACTGCATCCACTCGCACACTGCCGCCGCCCGTGCCAAGGGCATGACCGACGCCCAGCACGCCGAACTGCTGGCCATCATCGCCCTGGCCGCACGCACCAACCACCTCGCCACCGGGCTGCAGGTGCCCGTCGATCCGGCCTTCGATGCCGCGAGCGGTCGCTAGCCGCCGAACGGTGATCGAGGAACTCGCGGTGGCGGCGAAGCGCGATGCGCGGCTGCGCGCCGAGGGCGCGCGCATCGAGCGTCGCTGACGATGGCGCCCTCGCACCTGGCGCGCGCGCTCGACTGGGCCTACGACCGCGCCATCGAGGGACTGCCTGGCCTGGACTCGGCCTACGCGCTGGCCGCCGCACGCGTCGTGGCCGAGGACGACCCCGAGGCGCGGGTCGAGCACCTGATCCGCCAGCAACTCGCCCGCGCCGGCGCCATCGGATTCCTCGCGGGTGCGACGGGCACGGTCAGCCTGCCGGTGGCCGTCCCCGCCAACGTCGCCGCGCTGCTGTACCTGCAGATCCGCCTGGTTGCGGCGATCGCCGCGCTCGGCGGCCACGATCTCGGCGATCCGCGCGTGCGCAGGCTCGTCTACCTGTGCCTGACGGCCGACGCGGCCCCCGCGCTGCTCGCCGACGCCGGCGTCGTGGTCGGCCGACGCCTGACCCGCGAGGCGCTTGCCGCGGTTCCGGGGCGCATGCTCGCGACCATCGACCGGCGCGTCGCGCGCCGGCTGGCCCTGGCCGGCTCCAGCGGCGAGGCCCGGCCCCGCGCCCGCCGGCTGCGACCGCTGCTCGGCGGCCTGATCGGCGCGGCCGCCGATGCGCTCGCCACCCGGCGCGTCGCCCGGGCCGCGCGCGCGGTCTTCCTGCCGCAGGCAGCAGCGCGCGCCCGACGACGACGCCCCGCGCACAAGGTTGCGCGCGCAACCACCCGAGGTGTTCGATGAGAAAGATCCTGGCCCTGGCCATCTTCATCCTGGCCACCGCGGCGCGCGCCGCGCTGCCGCCGCAGCACCACAACGCCCGCGACCTCGACGTCATGGTGGCATTCGCGCGCGCGCACCCGGTCGTGATGGCCAGCCTGCGCTCGATCGACCTGCGCGAACGGCGGGTGCTCTTCGGCCAGGACTGCGTCGCCCGCTTCGAGCGCGAACCGGTGGAGCGGCCCATGCCGGGACCGGGACCGATGCTTCGTCTCGCCGGTTCGAACTGTCCGGTAGGGCCGCGCGAACCCTGAGCGCTCAGACGATTGGTTTTCCGTTTTCCAAAACACCAGAGCACAAAAAATGTATTGGATCAGAACACCACGGCACGTCTATCGTCGCTGACATCTCGACGGCGCACATCCCGCGCACGATCGAGACCGTCAACGCAACGGCGGAGGAGACTCGGATGCCGCAGACGACAAAGCAGCTTGTTCGCCGCCGACTGGCGCTCGGACTGATCGCGGGGGCGGCGGCGCCGCTGATCGGCGCGCCACCTGCACGCGCCCAGACGCAGGGTCGAACGATCCGATTCATCGCGCCCTACACGGCGGGCGGCGTCGTCGACAACACCTCGAGGGTGGTGGGTGAGCGCATGTCCCGCGAACTCGGGCAGCCCATCGTGATCGAGAACCGCGCTGGCGCCAACGGACAGATCGGCACCGAGATGGTCGCCAAGGCCGCCCCCGACGGGCTGACCCTGCTGCTCACCAGCGTCGGCGTGGCCTACCGGCAGCACCTGGTGCGGCTGCCCTACGACCCCTTCCGCGACCTCGCGCCGGTCAGCCTGCTGGTGATCAACCCGCTGCTGATCGTCGCCAATCCGAAGCTGCCGGTCACGAGTCTGCGCGAGCTGGTCGAGTACGGCCGACGCAACGGGCTGCGCTATGGGAGCTCGGGCACCGGCGGCCCCAGTCACCTCACGACCGAGCTGCTGCGTCTGAAGACCGGCATCGAGATGACCCATGTGCCCTACAAGGGCGACAGCGCGGCCATCGTCGATGTGATGGCAGGCAACGTCGATCTCTCGGTGTCGTCGGTCTCGGCCACGACGGGACTGATCCGCCAGGGTCGCCTGCGCGCAATCGCGATGACCAGCGAGCAGCGCTCGGCCACGATGCCGGAAGTCCCCACCACCGCCGAGGCCGGCGTGCCCGGCGTGATCGGTGATTCCTGGGTGGGCATCCTCGCGCCGGCCGGCACGCCCGCCGACATCGTGCGGCGACTGCACGCGGCGGCCGTCGCCTCGGTCAACGATCCGGCAGTGCGCGAGAAGCTGATCGCGGCGGGCAACACCATCATCGGCAACACGCCGCAGGAGTTCGCCACCTTCCTGCGCAACGAGTCCGACAAGTGGGCCGAGGTGATCCGCACCTCGAAGATCACCGTGGAGTCCTGAGATGCCGCTCCTCACCCGACGCGACGGCGCTGTCGCGATCCTCACGCTCAGCCGCCCCGAAGGCCGCAACGCCTGGGACGAGGACTACAACCAGGGGCTGGTCGCCACGCTCGCCGAACTCGAGGCCGACGACACGATCCGCTGCGTGGTCCTGACCGGCGACCCGCGCGGTGGCGCCTTTTCGGCCGGGGCCAACCTCAAGGACGAGATGACCCACCGGACCGCCTCGCCCAAGGCGTTCATCGAGAGCATCCCGCGCTGGCGCAAGTTCGTCACTCACCTGATCACGGAGTTCCCCAAGCCGGTGATCGCCGCAGTCAACGGCTATGCGATCGGGATCGGCTGCATCACAACCTACTGCTGCGACCTGATCGTGGCCTCGGAGGCGGCCGAATGGCGGCTGCCGCAGGTGCGCCTGGGGATCATCCCGGCCTATGGCGGATCGGTACGGCTCGCGCGCTGGGTGGGGCAGGGTCACGCGATGAAGCTCGCGATGGGCTTTCCGCTGAACGCCCAGGAAGCCTACCGGATCGGGCTCGCGCAGTGGCTGGTCCCGCCCGAGGCGCTGATGGACAAGGCGATGGAGGTCGCGCGGGAGATCGCCGAGCTGCCTCCGCTGGCGGCGCGGCTCGTCAAGGAGTCGATGCTGCGCGGCCTCGATATCCCGAACATCGCCGACGCGGCCCTTGCCGATGTCTACCGCTTCAGCGCCCTTGAGCAGACCGAGGACTCGCGCGATGCCCACCAGGCATGGCGCGAGCGCCGCAAGCCGCAGGTGCGCGGCCGCTGAGCGCCCGTCGCCTTCACCCCAGCGAGGAGATCCGCCGATGATGCAGCCTTCCGACAGCGAACTCGTGCGCTACCGGCGCGACGGACCCATCGCCGAACTCACCCTCAATCGCCCCGGCAAGCTGAATGCCTTCAGCGACGAACTGGTGCTCGCGCTGGTCGATGCGCTGCGCCGCTTCGATGCGGATGACGAGGCGCTGGTTGCCATCCTCTCGGGCGAGGGACGGGCGTTTTCCAGCGGCGCCGACGTGCAGCAGCGCCAGCTCCGCACGCGCGAGGAGCTGCGCCGACTGGGTGGCCCTGAAGGCTGGGGCGCGCGCGGCGCCGACGTCTTCACACGCTCCGTCAACTGGAAGCCGGTGATCGGTGCC
The DNA here is from genome assembly GCA_044370795.1 of Burkholderiaceae bacterium. GTDB lineage: Bacteria > Pseudomonadota > Gammaproteobacteria > Burkholderiales > Burkholderiaceae_E > Quisquiliibacterium. The sequence goes on along the minus strand of JBILUW010000002.1, from coordinate 27,841 downwards.
GTGCACGGCTACGCGATCGGCATGGGGCTGGGAGTGGCGCTCAGCACCGACCTGCTGGTGGTCGAGGAAGGCACACGCTTTCAGGTCACCGAAACATCACGCGGGCTCTCGCCAGTCCGCTACGCGGGGCTGCTGCGAGCCCGCGGGCTGCCCAGCTTCGCCTGGGAGGTCAGCATGACCGGCCGCTGGTTCACCGCCGAAGAGGCGCACCGCGCCGGCGTGATCGAGCATCTGGTGCCGATTGGCGAACGCATGGCGCGAGCCACGGCACTCGCCCGCACCATCGCGGCCAACCCGCCGCTGAGCGTGCGCGCCGCGGTGCGGGCGCGGCGGGCCGAGCTCGAGGACAGCGAACGCCGCGCCGCGATGCTCACCGACCCGATGCGCCTGCACCTGACCGACGACTTCCGCGAGAGCGCGAGCGCCTTTGCAGAGAAGCGCACGCCCAGAGCCTACCGGGGGCAGTGAGATGAACGATCAGCAAGACCGAGGCCGCGCCCGCCGGCGCATCCTGACCGGGATGGCCGCGGCCACCCCGCTCGCCATCGCAGCCAGCGTGGGCGTCGCGCAAACCGCTTGGCCGGTGCGTCCGATCCGGGTCATCGTGCCCTTTCCGCCGGGCGGCGCCACCGACAACGTGGCGCGCGTGCTGGCCCGGTCGTTGTCGCCGGCGCTGGGTCAGCCCATCGTGATCGACAACAAGGCCGGCGCCAACGGCAGGCTCGGCACCGAGCTCGCCGCGCAGGCGCCCGCGGACGGCTACACGCTGCTCTTCGGTGGGATCGGCGCGCTGACGATCGCGCCGCACCTGGAGAAGGTGCCTTACGATCCGGCGCGCGACTTCACGCCGATCAGCTGCATCGTGTACTACGACTCGGTGCTGGTCGCGCACCCGGGTTTTGCGCCCAACAACGTGCCCGAACTGATCGACCACCTGAAGCGCCACGGGTCGCGGGTCAACTACGCCTCCTCGGGGACGGGCGGGCCTTACCACATGGCCTTCGAGCTGTTCAAGGCGATGGCCGGCGTCGATGCCACCCATGTCCCCTACAAGGGGGACGGTCTGGCGATCGTCGATCTGGCCGCCGGCAATGTGCAGTGCATGATCACCTCGACCTCCGCGGCGATGCCGCAGATCCGCGCCGGCCGCGTGAAGGTGCTGGCGAGCATCGGCTCGCGCCGCACCGCGCTCTTTCCGGACGTGGCCACGGTCGAGGAGCAGGGCCTCAAGGGCTATGCAGTCGAGTCGTGGGGTGGGCTCATCGGACCCGCGGGTCTGCCACCGCGGGTGGTCGAGACCCTGCACGAGGCCGTGGTGCGCGTGGCCACCGAACCTGCACTGCGTGAGGGGATGCAGGCCCAGGGCGGCGCCTGGGTGGGCAGCCGCCCCGGCGAGTTCACCGCTTTTCTGAAGAGCGAGTACGACAAGTGGGGCCGGCTGATCCGCGAACGCCGCCTGAGCACCTAGGGCCTGACGGCTGCCGCGCCCGTGGCGTTGCGACCGAGCGTATGGCCGATCGCAGCCAGCGCTCGGTCAAGGACTGGCGTGCCATGTCGCGGGCTCCAGGCGAGCACGAGTTCGACCGCCGGTGCGCGCGGGCCGATCTCGAGGTAGCGAACATCGGGAAATCCGGCCGCGGTGAGCCACGCCGGCACGATCGAAACGCCCGAGCCGATCGACACAAGACTGATCATGGCCAGCATGTCGCGCGCCCGATGCGGTATCTCCGGGCTGAACCCGGCCGCAAGGCAGGTCCCCACGATCAGGTCGTGCAGACCGGGCGCACTCTCGCGCGGCGGCAGGATGAAGCCATCGTCGCGCAGGTTCGCGAGCGAGACACGCCTGCGCCCCGCCAGCCGGTGCGAAGCGTGTACCGCCAGCACCAGCCGATCGCGAACCACCGACAGGGTGCTCAGCCCCGCGGTGTTCGCGGGCAGGTGAAGAAAACCGAGGTCGATCTGCCCGGCATGGAGCGCCCGGATCTGCTCGCTCGTGGTGAGGCCGTGCCAGGTCACGGTCACCCCGGGGAGGTCGCGCGCGAGACAGGCGTAGACCTCACGGGCGCGGGCGAAGGGCGCCGAACTCATGAAGCCGGCACGCAGCACGCCTGTCTCGCCCAGCTGCGCCACCCGTGCCACCCGCCGCAGCCCCTCGAGATCGCCAAGCACGCGCCGCGCCTCGTGCAGCAGCGCCGAGCCTGCCGCCGTCAGACGCACGCTGTGCCGGTTGCGCTCGAACAGGCGCACGCCGAGCTCGGCCTCGAGCTTCTTGATGTGCTGCGTGAGCGGCGGCTGCGAGATGTGCAGGCGCGCCGCCGCGCGCCCGAAGTGCAGCTCCTGCGCAACCGCGAGGAAGTAGCGCAGTCCTCGAATCTCCATGGAACCTGGGGTGCCTTGCCGACGGTCATCCATGCTAGCCGAAACCCCTCCAGCCCGGTCCAGGAGCATCCATGAACCCGACCCCTCCCGCCGAGCCCGACAGCGCTCGGGCCATCCTGCGCGGCATCCGCGTGCTCGACATGTCGCGGGTGCTCGCCGGACCGTGGGCGGCACAGCTGCTCGCCGATTTCGGCGCCGATGTGATCAAGCTCGAACGGCCCGGGGTGGGCGACGACAGCCGCAGCTGGGAGCCGTCGTTCGCCCCGCCGGCCGGCGGTGGACGCGGAGAGTCGGCCTACTTCTGCTCGGCCAACCGCGGCAAGCGTTCGGTGACCGTCGACCACGGCAAGCCCGAGGGCCAGGCTCTGGTGCGCAGCCTCGCGCAGAGCGCCGACGTGCTGATCGAGAACTACAAGGTCGGCACGCTTGCCAGCTACGGCCTGGGCTACGAGGACCTCGCCGCGATCAACCCACGCCTGATCTATGTCTCGGTCACCGGCTTCGGCCAGAGCGGTCCCTACCGCAACCGGCCGGGCTACGACACCATCATCCAGGCGATGGGCGGGATGATGAGCATCACCGGCGAGCGCGACGGCCAGCCGGGCGCAGGCCCGCAGCGCGCCGGCCTGCCGGTGATCGATCTGATGACCGGGGTCTATGCCGCGCTCGGCGTGATGGCCGCGCTTCGCGAACGCGAACGCACCGGCCGAGGTCAGCACATCGACCTGGCGCTGCTCGACGTCCACGTGTCGATCCTCTCGTACTTCGGCATGAACTACCTGGCCTCCGGGCAGGTGCCGGTGCGCACCGGGGTGGCCAATCCGGTGACTTATCCGAGCGGCACCTTCGACTGCGCCGACGGGCAGGTCGTGCTGATCACCGGCAACGACGCGCAGTTCCGTCGCTTCACGCAGCTCCTGGGGCTGCCGCAACTGGCCGACGACGAGCGTTTCCGGACGTCGGGCTCGCGGGTTCGCCACCGCGACACGCTGCACGGACTGATCGCGCCGGCGCTGCGCGCGCGCTCGAGCGCGCAATGGGTCGATGCCCTCGAGGCCATCGGCGTGCCCTGCGGACCGATCAACGACTTCGCCGCCGTGATGCGCGACCCGCAGGTTCGCGAACGGGGACTCCTCACCCGGATCGCGCACCCCACCCTGGGCGAGATCCCGCTGCTCGGCAATCCGCTTCGGATGTCGGCCGCGCCCATGTGCTACGATGCCGCGCCGCCCGTGCTGGGCGCCGACACCGACGAGGTCCTTCGTCGCGAAGCCGGGCTGAGCGACTCGCAGATCGCCCGCCTGCGCGAACTCGGCGTGATCTGAGCCCACGCGGGGCGCGACCGGGCGGGCTCGACATCCCTTCGCGAGGCCCCCCATGCTGATCCGTCCCTGCGCCCCCGCCGACGAAGACGCCGTCATCGCCCTGTGGCACGCCTGCGGGCTCACACGCCCCTGGAACGACCCGCGGCGCGACTACGCCCGCAAGATGGCGATGCAGCCCGAGCTCTTCCTGGTGGGCGAGCGCAACGGGCGGGTCGTGGCCAGCGTGATGGCCGGCTACGACGGCCACCGCGGCTGGATGAACTACCTTGCGGTCGACCCTGCGCATCGCGGCCAGGGCCTGGGCCGCGCGCTCGTGCGCCACCTCGAGCAGGCGCTGATCGCGCTGGGCTGCCCCAAGCTGAACCTCCAGATCCGGGCCGACAACGCAGCCGTCGGCGCCTTCTACGCGCGGCTGGGCTACGCGCCCGATGCCGCCCACGCCTGGGGCAGGCGACTGATCGCCGACGCCCCGGGCCCGCAGGCGGCCGGGTCGCAGCCCTCGGCCCATCCGTCGTCGGGTCTGCGCCTGCTGATCGGCAACAAGAACTACTCGTCGTGGTCGATGCGCCCCTGGGTGCTGATGCGCCAGGCCGGCATCGACTTCGAGGAGGTGATGGTGCGCTTCGACGGCTTCGGCCCGGAGTCGACGTTCAAGCGGACCATCGTCCCGGTCAATCCGGCGGGCACGGTGCCGGTGCTGCTCGACGGCGACCTCGTCGTGCCCGACACGCTGGCCATCGCCGAGTACCTGGCCGAACGCTTCCCACAGCACGGCCTGTGGCCGGCCGATGCCCGGGCCCGCGCGCAGGCCCGCAGCGCCTGCGCGCGGATGCACGCGGGCTTTCAGGCCCTGCGTTCGGCCTGTCCGATGAACATCGAGGCCTCGCTGCCCGAGATCGGCGCGCTGCTCTGGCGCGACCGGCCCGCGGTGCGCGAGGACGTCGCCGCGATCGAGGCGCTCTGGACGGGCCTCCTGCGCGAGCACGGCGGGCCGATGCTGTTCGGCGCCTTCTCGATCGCCGATGCCTACTACGCCCCGGTGTGCATGCGCCTGCACACCTACGCGCTGCCGGTCTCGCCGACGGTGGCCGGCTACATCGAACGCGTGATGGCGCTGCCGGGCGTGAGGGCCTGGATCGATGCGGCGCTGGCCGAGCGCGACTTCCTCGACTTCGAGGAACCCTACCGCCTGCGGCGCTGACTCAGGCGCCGGCGGGGGGCGCGCCCAGCCAGTCGATGAGGGCGCGTTCGTAGCGCCGCAGCACCCGGCCGCGGCGATAGGCCGCCCGCGTGACGTTGGCCGGAAACAGATCGGCGGGCAGCGCGGCCACGCGCCGCAGCGCGCCCTCGGTGGACGAGGGCATCGCCATGGCGGCCACGATACCCACGCCCAGGCCCAGCGCCACGTAGGTCTTGATCACGTCGGCGTCGGCCGCCTCGAGCACGATGTCGGGCGCGAGGCCCGCGCGCGCGAAGGCCGCGTCGATGCCGCCGCGCCCCGCGAAGGCCGCGTCGTAGGTGATCAGCGGATGCGCGGCGAGTTCAGCCAGCCCCACGCGGCGCCGGCGCAGCAGCGGATGGCCGGCGGGCGCGATCGCACAGTGCCGCCACGCGAACAACGCCTCGCTCGCCAGGCCCTCGGCCTGCCCGAGCAGTTCGGTGGCCAGGCCCAGATCGGCGTCGTCGGCCAGCAGCATCGCCACGATCTGTGCCGGGCTGCCCTGGCGAAGCTGCAGCCGCACGCCCGGATAGGCCTCGCGCAGCCGCGCCACCGCCGGCGGCAGCACGTAGCGGGCCTGCGTGTGGGTCGCAGCCAGCCGCAGCACCCCGCCCTCGGCGCCGGCCAGTTCGCGCCCCACCGCGCGCAGGTTCTCGGCCTCGACGAGCAGCCGCTCGGCGATGGCGAGCACCCTGCGGCCCTCGTCGGTGATCGCCGTCAGCCGGCGGCCGCGCCGCACGAAGATCTGTACGCCCAGCTCGTCCTCGAGCTCGCGGATCGCCTTCGACAGCCCAGGCTGCGAGGTGTGCAGCACCCGCGCCGCGGCGGTCAGGTTCAGCCCTCGGCGCACCGCCTCGCGCAGGTAGCGCAGCTGCTGCAGGTTCACGGGACGAGGCGGTGGCGAGGCCGGACGGGCCAGGGAATGCGCGGGGTCGGGCGGGCGGCTGACGCCCTCAGGGCGCCACCGGCGCCTCGCCCAGCAGCTGCGGCTCGAACACGTGCAGCGCCGGCGCGCCACCGGTATGCAGGAAGAGCAGGTTCTCGTCGGGCCGGAACCAGCCCTTGCGGATCAGGTCGATCATCCCGGCCATGGCCTTGCCGGTGTACACCGGGTCGAGCAGGATGGCCTCGGTGCGCGCGAACAGCTGCACGGCCTCGACCATGCGGGCATTGGGTATCGAGTACTTGGGCCGCCAGTACTCCCCGAAAGTGAGCACCGACTCTCGCGGAACCTGCAGCCCGATGCCGAGCAGGTCGCAGATGGCCTGCGCCTCGCGGTGCACGATGGGGTCCTGCACCTCGGGGTCGCGGCTCACGCCGATGCCCACGATCGGGATGTCGATGCGGTTGCCCAGAAAGCCCGCGACCAGCCCGCCGTGCGTGCCCGAGCTGCCCGACGCGACCACCAGCCGGTCGATGCGCAGGCCCTGCTCGAAGAGCTGCTGCTGCAGCTCCTGCGCGCAGGCCACGTAGCCCAGGCCGCCCAGGGCGTTGGAGCCGCCACCCGGGATCACGTAGGCCTTGCGGCCGGCCTGCGCCAGCGCCTGCGCCTCGTGGTCCATGGCCTCGGCCATGTTCGTGCCGGCCGGCACCACCGTGAGCTTCTCCAGCCCCATCAGCCGATAGAGGAAGTTGTTGCCGCCGGCGTCGGGGCGGTAGCTGCCCGGCACGCGTTCCTCGATGATGAAGCGGCACTTCAGGCCCTCGCGCACCGCGGCGGCCAGGGTGATGCGGCAGTGGTTGGACTGCGGCGCGCCGCAGGTGACGATGGTGTCGGCGCCCCGGGCGAGCGCGTCGGCCATCAGGAACTCGAGCTTGCGGGTCTTGTTGCCACCGGGGGTCAGGCCGAGCTGATCGTCGCGCTTGATCCAGATCTTCGGGCCGCCCAGGGCGCGGCTGAAGTTGGGCAGGAACTCGACAGGCGTGGGTGCGGCGGTGTAGCGGCGACGCGGGAAACGGGCGAGGTCCATGATGGCTCCGGTCGAAGAAACCCGATCCTAGCCCGCCGCGCACGCCACGGCCGCACGACAGCCGGGGAGCGGAACCCGGGCACCCGCCGCCTCAGGCATCATCGCCCATCCCGTCCCACCCACCCGGAGCCCGCCGATGAGCCTCGAACAACGCCTCGCCGACCTCGGACTGCAACTGCCGCCGGTGCCCAAGCCCATCGGCAACTACGTCGCCGGCGTGCCGGTGGGCAACCTGCTCTTCATGTCGGGCATCGGTCCGCGCAAGCCCGAAGGCGGCGTGGTCGCCGGGCGCGTGGGCGCCGACCTGAACGTGCAGCAGGGCTACGACGCCGCGCGGCTGGTCGCGCTCAACATGCTGGCCAACATTCGTTCGGTGCTGGGCTCGCTCGATCGCATCGAGCGCGTGGTCAAGGTGCTCGGGATGGTCAACTGCACCCCCGAGTTCAACGAGCACCCGAAGGTGATCAACGGGTTTTCCGACCTCTTCGTGGAGCTGCTCGGCGAGGCCCGCGGGCGCGGCGCGCGCTCGGCCGTGGGCATGGGGTCGCTGCCCAACCAGATCGCCGTCGAGGTGGAAATGGTGCTGCAGATCCGGCCCTGAACCAGCCAGCCGGACCGCGCATCGCCGCGCCCGCATCGAACTCGCACGCGCCCACCCGAACCCGCGCCCCCATGCAGCGCTTCACGCTCCCGATGGCCGGCGGGCACCTCGCCGGCCTGAACTTCGGGCCCACGCTTGGGCCGATCGACCTGGTCTTCCTGCACGCCACCGGCTTCAACGCGCTGACCTACCGCACGCTGCTCGAGCCACTGGCGCCCGAGTGGCGGGTGGTGGCGCTCGATCTGCGCGGCCACGGCCTCACCAGCCTGCCCGCGCATCCCGACCGGCTCACCCACTGGCACGGCTACGCCCGCGACGTGATCCAGGCGATCGGCCAGCTCGCCCCCGCGGGCACCGCGCCGGGGCTGATCGCCGGCCACTCGATGGGCGGCACGGTGGCGCTGCTTGCGCTCGCGCACCGACCGCAGCTGGCCGGCGCGCTGCTGCTCATCGATCCGGCAATGGTGCCCACCACCTGGCGCCGCGCGCTGCTGCTGCCCTTCGCGCCGCGCATCCTGCGCCGGCGCCTGCCGATCGCGCGCGCGGCCGGCCGCCGGCGGGCCGACTTCGACAGCGCCGAGCAGGCGCTGGCAAGCTACCGCGGCCGCGGCGCCTTCAAGACCTGGAAGCCGGGCTTTCTCGACGACTACGTGGCCGACGGCTTTGGCCCGGCGCCCGGCGGCGGGGTGCGGCTGCGCTGCGCGCCCGCCTGGGAGGCGGCCACCTTCGCCGGCCATCGGCACGACACCGCGGCAGCCCTGCGCGCGTTGCGTGCGCCAGCCCTGCTGCTGGCGGCGGGCCGCAACTCCACGGTGGGCGCGATGCTGCCCACGATCCGCGCCTGCGCGCCGGCACTCGTCATCGAGGGCCTGCCGCAGTGCAGCCACTTCATTCCGATGGAGGAGCCGGCGCTGGTGCGGGATCGGATGCGGGCGCTGCGAAGGGGTTCATGACGCGCGCGCCGGTGCCGGCGTAGTCGCGCGTGTTGCGCGTGTTGCGCGCGCCGCCCGCTCGAAAAAAGCCCGGGTACGCCCGGATGGCCGAGCCTCGGTCGTTTTGCCGCATACTCGCGGCCCCGCCTTCGCCGCGGCCCCGCGCCGCCCGCCGCTCCCATGTGGTTTCGCAACCTGATCGTCTACACGCTGCCCCCGCAGGCCGCGCCCGACCCCGACACGCTCGCCGCCGGGCTGGCCACGCAGGCCTTCGTGCCCGGCGGCGGCCTGGACGCGACCAGCACCGGCTGGGCGCCGCCGCTGGAGACCGACACCTCGCTGGTCTGGACGGTGGGGCGCCAGATGCTCGTCACGCTGCGTCAGGAGCGCAAGCTGCTGCCCGCCCAGGTGATCACCCGGGTGGTGCGCGAGCGCGCCCAGCGCATCGAGGAAACCGAGGGCTTCAAGCCCGGGCGCAAGCGCATGAAGGAGCTGAAGGACGAGGTGCGCGACGAGCTGCTGCCGCGCGCCTTCACGCTGTCGGCCGACACGCGGGTGTGGATCGATCCGGTGGCCGGCCGGCTCGCCATCGACACGGTGTCGGCGGCCCGCGCCGACGAAGCCATCGGCCTGCTGATCCGGGCAGTGGACGGCCTGGCGCCGCGCCCCCTGAAGACCGCCGCCTCGCCCGCCGGCGAGATGACCGCGTGGCTTGCCACCGGTCAGCCGCCCGCCGGCTTCACGATCGACCAGGACGCCGAGCTGCGCGCGCGCGACGGCAAGGCCACGGTGCGCTTTGCCAACCAGTCGCTCGATCGCGAGGACATCGCGCGCCACACCGGCGCCGGCAAGCAGTGCACGAAGCTCGCGCTCACCTGGGAGCAGCGCGTGGCCTTCGTGCTCACCGACCGCCTGGAGATCCGCCGCATCCGGCCGCAGGACGTGCTGCGCGAGGAGGCGGGCTCGGCCGAGGGCGACGCCGCCGAGCGGCTCACCGCCGACATGACGCTGATGACCGGCGAGCTCGCGCGCCTGCTCGACGACGTGACTGAAGCGCTCGGCGGCCCGCAGCCCACCTGAGCGCAGGATCCGGAGCGCGGGCCGCGGGGCCCGCAGCCGCGGCGGTATAGTCGCAGTCGCCCTTCTTCCAGGAGACTGCCGTGAGCCACGTCGTCGCAGCACCGCCGCCGGTCGAGATCCCCGTCGCAGGCACCGCCGATACCTTCCCGGTGCGCCGCATCTACTGCGTCGGGCGCAACTACGTCGAGCACGCCAAGGAGATGGGCTTCACCGGCCGCGAGCCGCCCTTCTTCTTCATGAAGCCGGCCGACGCGCTGCTGGTGGTGCCCGAGGGCGGCACCGGCACCATGCCCTATCCCTCGCGCACCGCCGACCTGCACCACGAAATCGAGCTGGTGGCCGCCATCGGCAAGGGCGGCCGCGACATTCCGGCCGCGCGCGCCCACGAGCACGTGTGGGGCTACGCGGTGGGGCTCGACATGACCCGCCGCGACCTGCAGGGCGAGGCCAAGAAGCAGGGCCGTCCGTGGGAGGTGGGCAAGGCCTTCGACCACTCGGCGCCCATCGGGCCGCTGCGCCCGGCGAGCGCCACCGGCCACTACACCAAGGGCGCGATCTCGCTCGAGGTCAACGGCGCCTCGCGGCAGGCCAGCGACGTGTCGCTGCTCATCTGGAACGTCGCGGAGACCATCGAGCATCTGTCTTCGCTGTTCGAGCTCGCCCCCGGCGACCTGATCTTCACCGGCACCCCGGAAGGCGTGGCCGCGGTCTCGCGCGGCGATGTGCTGGTGGGCCGCGTCGAGGGCCTGCCCGAGCTGCGGGTACGCATCGGCTGAACCGGGAGCGGTCCATGATGCACCCCTGCCACCACGCCGCCCGCTTCCCCGACAAGCCCGCCTACCTGATGGCGGGCTCGGGCGAGGTGGTCACCTACGGTCAGCTCGAGGAGCGCAGCAACCGCTTCGCGCAGCTGCTGCGCGCGCGCGGCCTGCGCGCCGGCGACCACATCGCCGTGATGCTCGAAAACCATCCGCGCTTCTTCGAGATCCTGTGGGGGGCGCAGCGCGCCGGCATCATCTACACCGCCATCAGCTCGCGCCTGACGGCCGACGAGGCCGCCTATATCGTGACCGACTGCGGCGCGAAGCTGGTGGTCTCGTCGACCGCCCTCGCGGCGGTGGCCACCGAACTGCCGGCCCGCTGCCCCGGGGTGCACACCTGGCTGATGATCGGCGAGGCCCCTGCGGGCTGGCTCGACTTCACGGCCACGCTGGCCACGCAGCCCGCCACCCGCATCGCCGACGAGACCGCCGGCACCGACATGCTCTATTCGTCGGGCACCACCGGCCGGCCCAAGGGCGTGTCGGTGGCGCCCGAGTTCCCGGCCATCGACAATCCCGGCCCGGGCATCGAGCTCGCGCGCCGCGTCTACGGCATCGACGAGAACACCGTCTACCTGTCGCCCGCGCCGCTTTATCACGCCGCGCCACTGCGCTTCAACATGACGGTGATGCGCCTGGGCGGCACCTGCGTGCTGATGGAGCACTTCGACGCCGAAGACTACCTGCGCCTGGTGCAGGCGCACCGCATCACGCACAGCCAGCTCGTGCCCACGATGTTCGTGCGCATGCTCAAGCTGCCCGAGGCGGTGCGCCGCGCCTACGACGTCTCCACGCTCAGAATCGCCATCCACGCCGCGGCGCCCTGCCCGGTGCCCGTCAAGGAACAGATGATCGACTGGTGGGGCCCGGTGCTGATGGAGTACTACGCCGGCACCGAGGGCAACGGCGTGACGATGATCGACTCGCACCAGTGGCTCGCGCACAAGGGTTCGGTGGGCCGGGCCGTGATCGGCGAGATCCGCATCTGCGACGACGAGGGCAACGAGCTGCCGGTGGGCGAGGAAGGCACCGTCTTCTTCGCCAACGGCAAGCCCTTCGCCTATCACAACGACTCGGCCAAGACCGCCGCCTCGCGCAACGCGCGCGGCTGGACCACGCTGGGTGACGTCGGCCGGCTGGATGCCGAGGGCTACCTCTATCTCACCGACCGCAAGGCGTTCATGATCATCTCGGGCGGGGTCAACATCTACCCGCAGGAAGCCGAGAACGTGCTGGTCACCCACCCCGAGGTGGTCGACGTCGCGGTCTTCGGCGTGCCCGACGAGGAGTTCGGCGAGCAGGTGAAAGCGGTCGTGCAGCCGCGCGACATGGCGCGCGCCGGCCCGGCGCTGGAAGCCGAGCTCATCGCCTGGTGCCGCGAGCGGCTCGCGCACATGAAGTGCCCGCGCAGCATCGACTTCGAGGCCGAGCTGCCGCGCCACCCCACCGGCAAGCTCTACAAGCGGCTGCTGCGCGATCGCTACTGGCAGGGCCGCAGCACCCGCATCGCCTGACAGCCGGCGCGCAGCCGGGCCCAGACCAGACCGTTAAGCCGGGCGCGCGGCCGCGGGACGCGCCATCGCCTTGCCCACCGCCTCGGCGAAGGCGTGGGCGATCGGCGGCAGCTGCCGCCCGGCAAGATGGGCCAGCACCAGATCGCCGCGCGGAAAACCGGCATCGTCCACCACCCGGGCGGCGAGGTCGGGCCGGCCGCTCAGCGCACCGATGGCGATCTGGAAGCTGAGGGTTTCGCGGTCGTCGAGGCAGCTGCGCAGGAACTCGAAGCTGTTGCTCTCGATGACCGGCCGCAGCCGAACCGAGCTGCGCACGAGGAAGCGCTCGAGCATCTGGCGCCCGCCGGTGTCGCGGTCTGGCAGGGCCAGCGGCCACTCGGCGCATTCGCGCAGCCGCACCCCGCCCCGGCCGGCTCGTGCGAGCGGATGCTCGACATGCATGATCGCGTACAGCCTCTGCTCGAGCAGCACCTGGTGCTCCACGCCCGGCTGAGGCGGCAGGTTGAAGACCAGCGCCAGGTCGATCTCGAAGGCACGCAGCGCGGCCAGGGCCTGGCCATGATCGAGCACGCGAACCTGGAAGTCGACCAGCGGATGCTTGCGCCGGAAGCGGCCAATCACGGGCGCGAGAAAGGCCGGCGCCAGCGCCTGGCTGATTGCCACCCGCACGGTGCCGCGGCGCAGGCCGCGCAGCTCCTCGATGCGCGAGCGGACGTGATCGAGCGCCGCGGCCCGGCTGCGCACGTAGTCGATGAACAGTTCGCCTGCCGCGGTAAGGCGCATGCCGCGCGGCAGCCGCTCGAAGATGGGCGTGCCCAGTTCGTCCTCGAGGTCGAGCAGCCGCCGGTTCACCGCCGAGGGCGCAACGTGCAGCCGCTCGGCAGCGCCGCGGATGGAGCCCGCGCGAGCGATCTCGTCGACGTAGCGAAGAAAGCGCAGATGGTTCATGGGGTCCTTTGCGAGGGCTGGGGCCATGGCCACGCGTTGCCGATTCGGCAACGTAGCAATGGTAATTCAGCATGCTTGAAGGACGCTTTCGGGCACGGGAGATGCGTGCTGTCCGGGCATGAAACCTCAGCCATCGCGCGCACGCACCATCAAGGAGCAGACCGGCGCCCCGACGCCTCCGGTCGCACGCCTTCGCGCTCCGGAACCGGGCATCTACGGGCCCGCGCCGCACAACGCCTGGGCTCTGGCCGGCGATTCGGTGTCGCTGGTGCGACGGGCGCGCCGGCCCAGGCCGCTGGCTCTGCCGGCGCAACCGCAGCCCGTGCGCATCGATCTGGCCCGCAGCGCGCTGGTGATCGTCGACATGCAGAACGACTTCTGCCACCCGGAAGGCTGGTTCGGCCAGAAGGGCACCGACGTCCGCCCGATGCGCCGGCCGATCCCGGTGATCGCCGGCCTGCTGCCGGCCTGGCGGGCGGCGGGCGGCGCCGTGATCTGGCTGAACTGGGGTGTGCGACCCGACCGGCTGAACCTCAGCCCCACCATCCAGTTCAAGGGCCGGCGAGCGCGTGACGGCAGCGCCGATCTGCCCGGCTACGCCGAAGCCTCGCCCGACGATCGCGGCCTGTCGGTGGTCCCCGGCCACTGGGGCGCGCAGCAGGTCGACGAACTGCCCCCCGCGCCCGGCGACATCACCGTCTTCAAGCACCGCCTGAGCGGGTTCTGGGACAACGAGCTCGACAGCGTGCTGCGCGGCCAGGGCCTGCAGACGCTGCTCTTTGCCGGGGTGAACACCGACCGCTGCGTGTTCTCCACCCTGCAGGACGCCGGCTTCCTGGGCTACGACTGCCTGCTGCTCGAGGACGCCTGCAGCACGCCCTCGCCGGCCTACGTGAGCCGCGCCATCCACTTCATCGTTCGCCAGCTGCACGGTTTCACCGCCACCGCCGCCGATCTGCTCGCGGCACTGCCCACGCCCGGCCTGGCCGCCCGCAAGGCCGGCACGACACGGACGGCTTCCCCTTCCCGACCCAAGAGGAGTTCGACATGAGCCTGATCAATCGGCGCGCCGCATCGCGCGCCCTGGCCGGCCTGCTGGCCGCCGCCGGCCTCGCGCTGGGCGCCCTGCCGCAGGCGGCCTCGGCCCAGACCCGCATCAAGATGGTGCTGAACTGGAAATACGAAGGCCCGCAGGCCTGGTTCTTCATGGCCCAGGACAAGGGCTACTTCAAGGCCGAGGGCCTGGATGTGGAGATCGACCAGGGCGAGGGCTCGGCCGCATCGATTCCGAAGGTGGCCTCGGGCGCCTACCAGGCGGGCTTCGGCGATCTCAACGCCGTGATCGACTTCTCGGCGCGCCGGCCGGCCGATGCCCCGGTGGCGGTGTTCATGATCTACAACACCCCGCCCTTCACCATCGTGGTGAAGCAGGACAGCCCGATCCGCTCGCCCAAGGACCTGGAAGGCCGCACCGTCGGCGGGCCGGCCAACGACGCCGCGCTGCGCCTGTTCCCGGCCTTCGCGCGGCTGGCTGGGGTGGACGCCTCGAAGGTGTCGATCAGCAACATGGCGCCCAACCTGCGCGAGCAGATGCTGATGCGCGGCCAGGTGGATGCGGTGTTCGGCTTCGTGACCACGGTGAGCTTCAGCGCGCGGGCGATGGGCCTGGACCCGGCGAAGGAGCTGCGCTTCATCCGCTACGGCGAGCACGGCATGGACCTGTACTCGAACGCGGTGTTCTTCTCACGCACCTTCGTGAAGGACAACCCGAAGGCGGTGCAGGGCTTCCTGCGGGCGCTCAACCGCGCGGTGCGCGATGTCCTCGCCGACCCCGACGCGGCAATCGAGCACGTGCTCAAGCGCGAGCCGCTGCTCAAGCGCGAGGTCGAGAAGGAGAAGCTGCTGTTCACCCTGCGCAGCGACATGAGCCATCCCGAGATCGCGCGTCTGGGGCTGGGCGACGTCGACGAAGCCCGTCTGCGCAAGGCGATCGGCATCGTGGTCGAGGCCAACCAGCTGCCGCGCAGCCCGGCCCCGGCCGAGGTCTTCGACCGCGGCTTCCTGCCGCCGCGCGCCGAGCGTCCGGCCAAGCTCTTCTGAGGCGCGCAACGTGGATCTGCAGTTGACCGACAAGGTCGCGGTGATCACCGGTCCGGCCAAGGGCATGGGCGCGGCGATCACCCTGGCCTTCGCCCGCGAGGGCGCGCGCCTGGTGCTTGCCGGGCGCGACCTGGCCGCCATCGAACCGGTGGCGCAACAGGCCCGCGCCCTGGGCGTGCCGGCGATCGTGGTGGCCTGCGACCTCACGGTGGCGGCCCAGACCGAGGCGCTGGCCGCCGCCGCGATCCAGGCCTACGGTCGCATCGACGTGCTGGTGAACGTGGCCGGCGGATCGGGCCCGATCGGCAAGACCGGCTGGGAGACCACGCCCGAGGAGTTCGACGACATCGTGCAGCTCAACATGAAGGGCTGCTTCAACACGATGCGCGCGGTGCTGCCGACGATGATCGCGCAGCGCGGCGGCAAGGTGGTGAATGTGGGCGGCACCTTCGGCATGCGCGGTCGCGCCGGGCGCATGGCCTACTCGGCCTCGAAGTGGGGCCTGCGCGGCATCACCAAGAGCTTCGCGCTGGAGGCCGGCCCGCACAACATCAACATCAACTGCGTGGCACCGGGCATGGTCGACGGGCCGCGCTTTCGCGAGAAGGTCTGCGCCAACATGGCCCGCACCCTGGGTATCAGCCTGGAGGAGGCGATGACCCGTCACGCCGCCGACTACGCGCTGCGCCGGGTGAGCACCGACGCCGATGTCGCCAACGCCTGCCTGTTCCTCGCCAGCGAGGTCTCGCGCCAGATCACCGGCACCGACCTCCCCGTGGACGGCGGCTGGGCCATGCTCTGAGGACGAAACGATGAAACCCGAGATCGATCTCGTGATCCGTGGCGCGCAGGTGGTGTCGCCCGAGGCCATCCGGCCGGCGTCGGTGGCGATCGCCGGCGGCCAGGTGGTGGCCGTGGGCCATGACGACCTGATGCCCCCGGCCCGCGAGACGCTGAACGCCGACGGCCTGTACCTGCTTCCCGGTGCGATCGACAGCCACGTGCACTTCCGCGACCCCGGCTATCCGCACAAGGAGACCTGGAAGACCGGCTCGGCGGCGGCCGCCTGCGGCGGCGTGACCACCGTCTTCGAGATGCCCAACACCAATCCGCCCACCGGCACGGTGGCGGCGCTGCGCCTGAAGCAGCAGGCCGCGGCATCGTCGTATGTGGACTACGGCATCCATGGCCTGCTGGGCGACGACACCGTCGATCAGCTCGAAGCGCTGCTCGAGGCCGGCGTGACCAGCTTCAAGGCCTTCGTGGGCAACACCTTCGGCAACCTGCCCGCGCCCTCCGACGGCGCGCTGCTCGAAGGCTTCGAGAAGCTGGCGCTGCTGGGCGTGCGCACCGCGGTGCACGCCGAGAACTCGTCCATCCTGTTCCGGCGCCAGCAGAAGATGCAGGCGGCCGGCCGCATCGACGCGATGGCCCATCTGGCCTCGCGGCCCGCGGTCGCCGAGATCGAGGCGATCGGCCGGGTCATCACGCTGGCCGAATGGACCGGCGCGCGGCTGCACATCGTGCATCACAGCGCGGCCGATTCGCTCTATCTGGTGCGCGATGCCAAGCGACGCGGCGTCGACATCACCGTGGAGACCTGCCCGCAGTACCTGCTGCTGAACACCGAGCGCATGCTCAAGCTGGGCGGCATCATGCGGGTGAACCCGCCGATCCGCGAGGCGCGCCACAACCAGCCGCTGTGGGATGCGCTGATGGACGGCACGATCGACATGATCGCCACCGACCACGCGCCGCACACCCCCGAGGAAAAGCAGCGCGAGAGCATCTGGGAGTGCGACTGCGGCTTTCCGGGCGTCGAGACGCAGATGCCGCTGATGCTCACCGAGATCGGCCGCGGCCGCGCCACGCTGATGGACTACGTGCGCTGGAGCGCGGTGGCGCCGGCGCGCGCCTGGGGCATCTACGGACCCAAGGGCGTGATCGCGCCCGGCGCCGACGCCGACATCGCGGTGGTCGACATGAACCGCGAGGGCGTGATCTCGCAGCAGGGCCTGCAGTCGATCAGCCGCATCTCGCCGTGGCACGGCCGCGCGGTGCGCGGCTATCCGATCCACACGCTGGTGCGGGGCCGCTTCGTGATGCGCGACGGCCGTCTGGTGACCGACGCCGCGGGCTGGGGCCGCTCGGTGAAGGAGCGCCAGCAGATGCCGCCAGCGCGGCCGCGCAACACCGACCTGAGCACCGCCGCCATCCTCGTCACCCCGCCCGGCGTGCCGCCCAACGCGCTGCCGGTGCCCGAGGCGCAGCGATGAGCGGCCACATCCCGGCCGCGGCGGCGAGCGCGTCGGCCCGACCCGCCGGCGCGCAGCAGGTGCGGGCCTGGCGGGTGGACTGCCGCGGTCCGGCCGATCTCGGCGGCGTGCAGGCGCTGATCGACGCCGGCGAGGTGGTGCCCGCCGAGATCGTGGCGGTGATGGGCAAGACCGAAGGCAACGGCTGCGTCAACGACTACACCCGCGAGCTCGCCTCGCAGGCCTGGTGCCACCTGCTTGCGCCGCTGCTCGGCTGCAGCCCCGCCCAGGTTCACCAGCGGGTGGCCCTCGTGATGTCGGGCGGCACCGAGGGCGTGCTCTCGCCCCACTTCACGGTCTTCACCCGGCGGCAGGTGGATGCCGCCCAGGCGCGCCCGGGCAAGCGGCTGGTGCTGGGCATCGCTCACACCCGCGACTTCCTGCCGCAGGAGATCGGTCGCGGCGCGCAGATCGAGGCCACCGCGGCCGCGGTGCGCGCGGCCATGGCCGACGCCGGCATCGGCTCGCCCGCCGACGTGCATTTCGTGCAGGTGAAGTGCCCGCTGCTCACCTCGGCCAGGATCGCCGCGGCCAACGCCGCCGGCACCCCGCCGGTCACCCGCGACACCTACGAATCGATGGGCTGGTCGCGCGGCGCCTCGGCGCTGGGCGTGGCGGTCGCGCTCGGCGAGGTCGAACGCGACGCCATCGGCGAGCACTCGGTGCTCACCGACTGGTCGCTGCACTCGGCGCGCGCGTCGGCATCGGCCGGCATCGAACTCGACGGCAACGTCGTGATCGTGTTCGGCGAAGCCACCGGCAGCGCCTCGGCCCTGCGCATCGGCCACACCGTGATGCGCGATGCGATCGACGCGGCCGCCGTGCGGCGCCTGCTGCGCGAGCACTTCGCGCTCGACCCCGACACCGACGCGCAGGCCATCGCCGCGCGTCTGGTCAACCTGCTGGCCAAGGCCGAGGCCAGCCCCGACGGGGCGGTGCGCGGCGCGCGCCACACCATGCTCAACGACTCCGACATCAACGCCACGCGCCACGCGCGCGCCGCGGTCGGCGGGGTGCTGGCCTCGATCGCCGGGCACACCGCGCTCTACGTGTCGGGGGGCGCCGAGCACCAGGGCCCGGCCGGCGGCGGTCCGGTGTGCGCGATCGTGAGGGCCGAACCATGAGCGCCAACGCCGTCATCGACCTGGCCGACGTGACCATGCGCTACGGCGCCGGCGGCGGCGCCACGCTGGCGCTCGAGCGCACCAGCCTGCGCATCGGCGAGGGCGACTTCGTGGCCCTGGTAGGGCCCAGCGGTTGCGGCAAGTCGACCATCCTGAAGCTGGTGGCCGGACTGCTGCGGCCCAGCGCCGGCGGCGTGATCGTGGGCGGACGCGAGGTGGGCGCGGTGGGCAGCCAGGCGGTGCGCATCGGCCTGGCCTTCCAGAACCCCACCATGCTGCCCTGGCTCACGATCCGCGAGAACCTGATGATCCCGCTGAAGATCGTCGAGCCCTTCCGCAGCCAGTACCGGCGCAAGCGGCGCGGCGAGTACGCCGAGCGGGCCGAGGCGCTGCTCGCGCAGGTGGGCCTCGCAGGCTTCGGCAGCAAGCGCCCCTGGCAGCTCTCCGGCGGCATGCTGCAGCGGGCCTCGCTGTGCCGGGCGCTGATCCACGAGCCGCAGCTGCTGCTGCTCGACGAGCCCTTCGGTGCGCTCGACCAGTTCACCCGCGAGGAGCTGTGGGCCATCCTGCAACAGCTCTGGATCACACAGCGCCCCACGGTGCTGCTGGTCACCCACGACCTGCGCGAGTCGGCCTACCTGGCCAACCGCATCTGCGTGATGAGCTCGCGGCCCGGCCGCATCCTCGAGGATCGCACCGTGGACTTCCCGCGGCCGCGCTCGCTCGAGATGAGCTACTCGCCGCCCTTCGCCGAGCTGGTGCAGGCGCTGCGCATGCGCATCGCCCACGCCCGCACCGACCACGATACCGACACCGCGCCAGGAGCCCAGCGATGAGCGTCACCTCCGCGCGCCTGCGCCAGCGCCTGCTCTCGGCCGGCGCCCTGATCGGCTTTTTCCTGCTGTGGGAGGCGGGCTGCCGCGCCGTCGGCGTGTCGGACCTGGTGCTGCCGCGGCCCTCGCAGATCTTCACGGTGCTGCTCGAGAAGATGCCGCTGCTGTGGCCGCACACCGTGCAGACGCTGAGCACCACGCTGGCCGGCTTCGGCCTGGGCGTGCTCGCCGGCGTGCTGATCGGCGTGCTGATCGGCAGCTCGCGGCTGGCCTACGACGTCGCCTATCCGCTGCTGGTGGGCTTCTCGAGCATCCCCAAGGTGGCCGTGGTGCCAATCTTCGTGGTGTGGTTCGGCGCCGGCACCGTGCCGGCGATCATGACGGCAATGGTGATCAGCGTGTTCCCGGTGGTGGTCAACGTGGCCACCGGCCTGGCCACCACCGAGCCCGAGCTCGAGGATGTGCTCAAGGTACTGGGTGCGAGCCGCCTCGACATCCTCTGGAACGTCGGCCTGCCGCGCGCGCTGCCCTACCTGTTCGCCTCGCTCAAGATCGCCATCACGCTGGCCTTCGTGGGCTCGGTGCTGTCCGAGACCGTGGCGGCCAATCGGGGCATCGGCAATGTGATGATGATCGCCAGCGGCAACTTCGACGTGCCGCTGGTCTTCGCCGGGCTGTTCATCCTGGCGGTAATGGGCGTGGCGCTCTACGCGATCTCGGCCTTCATCGAGGCCCGGCTCACCGGCTGGACCCAGCGCAAGACCGACATGGCGATGGGCTGACGCCGGCGCCAACCCAGCCTTCGGGACCAACAAAGTGAGTGCAAACACTCAAGAATTGCTCGATCTGGCCTGGCTCCTTGCCGATCCGGGCCGGGCGCCAGCGCAGCGCGACTGCCGGCTGCGCGTGGCCGACGGCTTGATCGCCGCGATCGAGCCCCTGCCCCGGGGTGCGCCCGGGCCGCGGCGGCTGGCGATGCCGGCGCTGGTCAATGCCCACGACCATGCCCGCACCTTTCGCAGCGCCACGCTGGGCGCGGCCGAGCAGCCGCTCGAGACCTGGCTGCCCTGGCTGGGTGTGCTGCCGGGGGTCGACCCGTGGCTGTGCGCGGCAACCTCCTTCGCGCGCTCGGCGCGCAAGGGCGCTGCCCGCGTGATGGTCCACTACACCCGCGTCCAGGGCGGCCAGCCCTACCTGGACGAAGCGCTGGCCGTGGCCCGCGCCGCCGGCGACGTCGGCATCCGCATCGGTCTGGCGGTCGCCATCCGCGACCGCCACGGCATCGGCCTGGCCGACGACGACACCCTGCTGGCCGCGCTGCGCCCGGGCATCCGCGATGCGGTGCGCCAGCGCCTGGCGGTGCGCGCCGAGCCGCCCGCCGCGCATCTGGCCCGGGTGGACGAACTGGCCCACGCGGTCGCGCTGGCCGGTCTCGCCGGTCAGGTGTCGGTGCAGTACGGGCCGACCGCCGTGCAGTGGTGCAGCCCGCAACTGCTCGCCGCGGTGGCGCAGGCCTCGGCCGACACCGGCCGCGGCGTGCATATGCACCTGCTGGAAACCCGCTACCAGCGCGAGTGGGCCGATCGCGCCCACCCCGAGGGCATCGTGCGCATGCTCGATGCGATCGGGCTGCTCAGCCCGCGGCTCACGCTGGCCCACTGCGCCTGGGCGCGCCCCGAGGAGCTCGCGCTGCTGGCCGAGCGGGGCGTGACCATCGCGGTGAACACCTCCTCGAACCTCGGGCTGCGCTCGGGCATCGCGCCGGTGCCCGAGATGCTGCGCCAGGGCTGCCGGGTGGCCATGGGCCTTGACGGCATGGCCTTCGACGAGGACGACGACGGGCTGCGCGAACTGCGGCTGGCCTGGGCGCTGCACCGCGGCTGGGGCTTCGAGCAGACCATGTCGCGCCCCCAGCTCTGGGACTTCGCGCTGCGCAATGGCAGGCGCAGTGTCGATGGGCCGGCCACCGGGCAGAGCGCCTGCGCCGAAGGGCCGCTGCTGGCCCCCGGCAAGCCGGCCGACCTGCTCGTGCTCGACTGGGACTCGCTGGACGACGACACGCTGTTCGACGATGTCGACCCGCTCGATCTGCTGATGGCGCGGGCCCACGGCGGGCACATCGACAGCCTCTACGTCGGTGGCCGGGCGGTGGTGTCGGGCGGCCGCGTGACCGGCGTGGACGAGCCCGCGACGTGCGCCGAGCTGCTCGCGCGCACCCGCGCCGCGCTGGCCGACAACCCGGGCTTCGCGGCCTGGCGAAGCACGCTGGGCGAGATGGCCGAGGATCTCGGCCCGTTCTACCGGCGCGGCGGGCTGGGCTGCTGCTGAGCGGGCGCGGGGCGCGCGGCGCGCGGCGCTAGTGCCCGCCCCGGGCAAGCAGCCCCGGGGGCACCCCGCGCGCGAGCTCGGCGAGCACCTCGGCCGCCGCCACCTCGCGGCAGCCGGCCGCGTTCTGCCCGGCCCACAGCGGCGAGAACTCGCCGCTTCCGCGCGCCTCGGCGGCGGCGCGCAGC
Source organism: Burkholderiaceae bacterium (assembly GCA_044370795.1). Lineage (GTDB taxonomy): Bacteria > Pseudomonadota > Gammaproteobacteria > Burkholderiales > Burkholderiaceae_E > Quisquiliibacterium. Next base: position 6,167 of record JBILUW010000002.1, on the reverse strand, counting down.
GCACCCGACGCCGTGCCTGCCAGAGGAAAGGCCGGGGCGGCCGCATCGATCGGGCCGTACTCGCGCATCATCCGATTGACCAGGCCGCGCGCCGGCCGCCCGGTGAACAGATTGGTGAGCGCCGTGCCTCGCGCGTCGGCCTCGCGCAGCGCCGCCCGATGCAGGGCCGAAGTTTTCGCCTCCGGGCACAGCAGGAAGGCGGTGCCGGCCTGCACGCCGGCCGCCCCGAGGGCGAACGCGGCGGCCACGCCGGCGGCATCGACGATGCCGCCGGCCGCGATCACCGGAACGTCCACGGCCCGGGCCACCTGCGGCAGCAGCGCGAACAGGCCCTGCTGCGTGGCGAGATCGTTGCCAAGGAAGATGCCCCGGTGGCCGCCCGCTTCCAGGCCCTGCGCGACGATGGCGTCGGCGCCGTGGTCGCGCAGCCAGCGCGCCTCATCGACCGTGGTGGCCGACGACAGCACGACCGCGCCCATCGCCTTCACCCGCGCCAGCAGACCGGCCGCCGGCAGCCCGAAGTGAAAGCTCACCACCGGCGGGCGCACGGCCTCGAGCAGATCGGCCGCGGCCTCGTCGAAGGGCTGTCGCCCCGGGCCCTCGGGTATGGCCGCCGGGTCGAGGCCGAACTCGCGCAGCGCCGGGCCCAGCCGGTGGCGCCAGCGCCGCTCGCGCGCGGCATCAGGCTCGGGTTGCGCATGGCAGAAGAAATTCACGTTGAACGGCCCGCGGGTGCCGGCGCGCACCGCGGCGAGCTCCTCGCGCATCGCCGCCGGCGCGAGCATCGCGCAGGGCAGCGAGCCCAGGGCGCCGGCCTGGCTCACCGCGACCGCGAGCGCGCTGCCCTGCACCCCGGCCATGGGGGCCTGGACGATGGGCAGGGCGGTTCCGATCAGTTCGGTCAGGGTCTTCATCGCGATTCCGGTCTCGAAACGATAGCGCCCGTTTATAGCATTCCCGGCGCGTCCGATGCCGCGCTGCGTCATGACGCCGTCATCGTCGGACGCTAGCCTGCCGGCGATGATGAAAACGATTACATCGCGATGACGGTAACGCAGGTCGCCCGGCGTGCCGGCGTGTCGGCCGCAACCGTCTCGCGCGCCTTCAACTCGCCCGATCTGGTGGCGCGCGCCACGCTCGCGCGGGTTCGCGAGAGCGCCCGCGCGCTCGGCTTCGTGCCCAACGCCAGCGCCAGAACGTTGCGCACGCAACGAAGCCGCATCCTCGGCGTGGTTCTGCCCACGCTGCGCAATCCGGTATTCGCCGAGTGCCTGGAGGGCATCGCCGCCCGCGCCCGCGACGCGGGCTACGCGATCGTGCCGCTGTTCACCGACTACACCACCGCGCGCGAGCGCGACGCCATCGCTCACCTGCTGGCGCGCGACGTCGACGGCGTGATCCTCACGGTGGCCAGCGCCGCCCGCTCGGCCAGCCTGGCGCGGCTGCGTGAGGCGCGGCTGCCCTACGTGCTCGCCTACAACCGCCACCCGGCGCAGCCGTGCGTGTCGGTCGACGGCGAGCAGGCCTGCGCGCAGGCCACCGGCCGGCTGCTCGCGCTCGGCCACCGGCGCATCGCGATGGTCAGCGGCACGCTCGCCGCCTCCGATCGCGCCCGCCAGCGCCATCGCGGCTTCGCGCGGGCGATGGCCGCCGCGGGCACGGGCCGAGCCGAACTGATCGAAGTGCCTTTCCTGCAGGACGCCACGCAGGCGCTCGCCGCCAGGCTGGCGCGGGCCGACCGGCCGACCGCGCTGCTGTGCTCCAACGATCTGCTCGCGCTGCGCAGCCTGCGCGCCGCGGCACTCGCCGGCCTGCGCGTGCCCGATCAGCTCTCGGTGGTCGGCTTCGACGGCATCGCGCTCGGCGAGGCGCTCGCGCCCCGCCTGAGCACCGTCGTGCAGCCCAGCGGCGCGATGGGCGCCGCCTGCGTCGACTGGCTGCTGCGCGCGATCGCCGGCGGCAACCCGCCGCTGGCCGCCGACAGCATCAGCCTGCCCTTCGCACTGCGCGAAGGCGAAACCTGCGCGCCGCCCCCCAGGGCGAAGCGCGCTGCCTCCCCGGCGCGAGCCCGATCGCGTCACTCCCACCCCGTACGGAGCTCCCCATGAAACTGCCCAACCTGCTTGCCCGCGTCGGCCTTGCCGCCGGGCTGCTCGCCGCCGGGGCCGCCGCCCAGGCCCAGACCGCCATCTGCTACAACTGCCCGCCCGAGTGGGCCGACTGGGCGAGCCAGCTGCGCGCGATCAAGGCCAAGACCGGCATCACGATCCCGCCCGACAACAAGAACTCGGGCCAGACCCTCGCGCAGTTGGTCGCCGAGAAGGCCAGCCCGGTGGCCGACATCGCCTACTACGGCGTCACTTTCGGCGTGCAGGCCCGCAAGGACGGCGTCACCGCCGCCTACAAGCCGGCCGCCTGGAACGAGATCCCCGACGGCCTGAAGGACCCCGAGGGCCACTGGTTCACCATCCACTCCGGCACGCTCGGCTTCATGGTCAATGTCGATGCGCTCAAGGGCAAGCCGATCCCGCGTTCGTGGGCCGACCTGCTCAAGCCCGAGTACAAGGGCCTGATCGGCTACCTCGACCCGGCCTCGGCCTTCGTCGGCTACGTGGGGGCGGTGGCGGTCAACAACGCCCGCGGCGGCAGCCTCGACAACTTCGGCCCGGCGATCGACTGGTTCAAGGCACTCAAGAAGAACGACCCCATCGTGCCCAAGCAGACCTCCTACGCGCGGGTGCTCTCCGGCGAGATCGCGATCCTGCTCGACTACGACTTCAACGCCTACCGCGCCAAGCACAAGGACAAGGCCAACGTCGAGTTCGTGATCCCGGCCGAAGGCACGGTGGTGGTGCCCTACGTGATGAGCCTTGTTGCACGCGGCCCGAACGCGGCCAACGGCCAGAAGGCGCTCGACTTCATCCTGTCCGACGAAGGCCAGGCGATCTGGGCCAACGCCTTCCTGCGGCCGATCCGCGCCTCGGCCATCTCCAAGGAGGCGCAGGCCCGCTTCCTGCCCGCCAGCGAGTACGCCCGCGCCAGGGCGGTCGATTACGCGAAGATGGCCGCGGTCCAGAAGGCCTTCTCGGATCGCTACCTCAAAGAGGTTCAGTGATCGCAGCCTGCCTGGCGCCGGCGGCGGCGCTGTTCGCCGCCTTCTGGCTGCTGCCGATGGCCTGGCTGGTGGCGCTGCCGGCGGCGCGCGGCTGGGAGACCTACTTCGCGGTCCTCACCAGCGCGCGCTACGCCACGAGCCTTGCCAACACGGTCGCGCTGTCGCTGGCGGTCACGGCCGCCACACTCGCGCTCGGCGCGGCGGTAGGCCTGTACCTGGCGCGCCGGCGCTTTGCCGGGCGCCGCCTGCTGCTGTCGCTGCTCACGCTGCCACTCTCGTTTCCGGGCGTGATCGTGGGCTTCTTCATGATCCTGCTGGGCGGCCGCCAGGGAGCGGTCGCCCAGCTCGCCGAAGCGCTGGGCGGCGAGCGCTTCACCTTCGCCTACGGACTGACCGGCCTGTTCCTCGCCTACCTCTACTTCTCGCTGCCACGGGCCATCGCCAGCTACGAAGCCGCCGCGCAGGCCATGGATGCCTCGCTCGAGGAAGCGGCGCGCTCGCTGGGCGCCTCGCGCTGGCGCATCCTGCGCGACGTCTGGGCGCCGGCGCTCGCGCCCACCACGCTGGCCTGCGGCGCCATCGTCTTTGCCACCGCGATGGGTGCCTTCGGCACTGCCTTCACGCTGGCCAGCAAGTTCGAGGTGCTGCCCATCACCATCTACGGCGAGTTCACGAACTACGCGAACTTCGCGCTCGCCGCCGCGCTGTCCATTGCGCTCGGGCTGATCACCTGGCTGGTGCTGTTCCTCGCGCGTCGCCTCGGCGGGCCGGCGGCCGGCGCGGCCATCTGAGCCATGGCCACCACTCGCCCCGCCCCGCTGCTGGCCGCGCTCACCGCGCTGGTGGCGCTGTTCACGCTCGCGCCAATGGTGCTGTCGGTCACGGCCGGCCTCATCGGCAACTACAGCGTCGGACTGAAGAGCGGCTTCACGCTGCGCTGGCTGGGCGAGGTCTGGGCGGGCTATGGCGACACCATCGGGCGCTCGATGCTGCTGGCCGCCGCCTGCGTGGCCGGCACGCTCGTGGCGGGCGTGCCCTGCGCCTACGCGCTGGCGCGCAGCCGTTCGCGCGCGATGCGCCTGTTCGAGGAACTGATCACGCTGCCGGTAGCCGTGCCGGGCCTGGCCACCGCGCTGGCACTCATCCTGGCCTACGGGCAGCTGCGCGGCTTCCGGCAGAGCTTCGCCTTCATCCTGGTCGGCCACCTGGTGTTCACGCTGCCCTTCATGGTGCGCACCGTGGCCGCCGCCTTCGCGCGGCCCGAGCTCGTCGCGCTCGAGGAGGCCGCCCGGTCGCTGGGCGCGGGTTTCGTGCGGCGGTTTCTCGGCGTGCTGGTGCCGGCAGTGATGCCCTCGATCGTGGCCGGTAGCCTGATGGTGTTCACCTTGTCGGTGGGCGAGTTCAACCTCACCTGGATGCTGCACACGCCGCTCACGCGCACGCTGCCCGTGGGCCTGGCCGACAGCTACGCGTCGATGCGGCTCGAGATCGGCTCGGCCTACACGCTGCTCTTCTTTGTCGTGGTCCTGCCGGTGCTCTGGGGCCTGCAGTGGCTGGGCGCACTCTTCGAGAAACGCTATGGATCCGATGGTTGAGCCCGCAACGGCCGGGGTGCGCGTGGGTGTCGAGGCCTGCGCGAAGACCTTTCCCGGCGGCGTGCGGGCGCTGCGCCCCAGCACGCTCGCGGTGGAGCCCGGCGAGGTGCTCGCGCTGCTCGGCCCCTCGGGCTGCGGCAAGACCACCCTGCTGCGGCTGATCGCGGGGCTCGAAAGCCCCGACGCCGGAGGCCGCGTGCGCTTCGGCACCGACGACGTGACGGCGCTGCCCATCGAGCGCCGCGGCGTGGGCATGGTCTTCCAGCACTACGCGCTGTTTCCGCAGATGACGGTGGCCGCCAACATCGGCTACGGCCTGCGCATCCGCGGTGTGCCCGACGAGCAGCGCCGCCAGCGCGTCGGCGAGCTCGTCGATCTGGTGCGCCTGGGCGGCCTCGAGAACCGCCGTCCGGCCGAGCTCTCGGGCGGCCAGCGCCAGCGGGTGGCGCTGGCGCGCGCGGTCGCGATCCGACCGCGGGTGCTGCTGCTCGATGAGCCGCTCACCGCGCTCGATGCCAAGCTCAAGGAGCAGTTGCGCGAGGAGCTCGCCGAGCTGCTGCGCCGCCTGGGCATCACCGCCATCCACGTGACCCACGACCAGCAGGAGGCGCTGGCGATCGCCGACCGGCTTGCGATCATGCGCGCCGGCGAGATCGTCGGCATCGGCTCGGGCGAGTCGCTCTACCGTGCACCGGGCCACCCGTTTCTCGCCGAGTTCCTCGGGCGGGTCAATCGGGTGGCGCGCGACGACGCCGCGCGGGCGACCGGGCGCGTGCGGCTGGCCGATGCCGACTGGCCCTGCCCGCCGGCGCTGCTTGGCTGTCAGGCCCTGCTGGTGCGGCCCGACGACGTGCTGGTGGGCGAGCCGGGCGAGGGCGCGGCCACGATGCGCGTGGCCCGCCGCGTGTTCCTGGGCGACCGCGTTCAGCTTCACCTGAGTGGCGCGGCCGCCCCCCTGACCGCCGAGACGCACCGCGACAGCCCGGCGGCGGTCGGCGACACGGTGGGGGTGCGCATCGCGCCCGAACGCTGGATGCCGGGCGAGGCCGGCGGCTGAAATCCGGCCGCCGGCATTCGATCCCACCCGTGCTTTCGCCGACACGCCCGTCGCGGTCCGTACCCCATCCGCCCGCAAGCCAGACCCGCACCCGGAGCCCGTCATGACCCTCATCGCGCAACTGTCCGACCCGCACATCCGCGAACCCGGCCGCCTTGCCTACGGACGGGTGGATACCGCGGCCTATCTGGCGCGCGCGGTGGCTGCTCTGGGCGCCCTGCCGCAGCAGCCCGATGCGGTGCTGATCACCGGCGACCTGGTCGATTTCGGGCGTCGTGCCGAGTACGAGCACCTCGCGCGCCTGCTCGCGCCGATCACGGCGCCGGTCTACCTGCTGCCCGGCAACCACGACGATCCGGCGATGCTGCGCGCCTGCTTCCCGGCGCACGCCTACCTGGCC
>JBILUW010000057.1:0-17778 GCA_044370795.1 Burkholderiaceae bacterium | reverse complement strand
GTCTATCCCCACATGAACAGCATCGGCGGCGACGGCTTCTGGCTGATCGCCGAGCCCGGACGCGAACCGGTGGCGGTGCGCGCCTGCGGTGCGGCAGCCGGGCTGGCCACGCCGGCGTACTACGCGGCCCATGGCGATGCGGCCATCCCCACGCGCGGCGCGCGCGCCGCCCTCACCGTGGCCGGCGCGGTGGGGGGCTGGGCCGAGGCCCTTGCCGTCGCGCAGCCCTGGGGCGGCGCGCTGCCGATCAGCCGGCTGCTGGCCGATGCCATCCATCACGCCCGACAGGGGGTGCCGGTGACACGCTCGCAGGTGGCGCTCACCGCCGGCAAGTGGGCCGAGTGCCAGGCCGTCGAAGGCTATGCCGAAACGTTCGCTCCCCGCGGCCTGCCGGCGCTGGGCGAGGTCATCGCCAACCCCCGACTGGGCGCCACGCTCGAGCAGCTGGCCCGCGCCGGGCTCGACGACTTCTACCGGGGCGAGCTCGCGCGCAGCCTCGCGGCCGACCTCGAGCGTGCCGGCAGCCCGCTGCGGCTGGCTGATCTTGAGGGCTGGCGAGCGCGGCAGGTAGCGCCGCTGTCGGTGCCGCTGTCGGTGGGGCGCATCTACAACCAGCCGCCGCCCACACAGGGGGTGGCATCGCTGGCCATCCTGGGCATCTTCGATCGGCTGGGCGTGCGGCAGGCCGAGAGCTTCGAGCATCTGCACGGGCTCGTTGAGGCCACCAAGCGCGCCTTCCTGTGGCGCAACGCCCGGGTGGGCGACCCGCAGGCCATGGCCGAGCGCGGCGACGACCCGGCGGCCTTCCTGGCCGATTCCTCGCTGGCGGCGCAGGCCGCCCGCGTCGATCCGCGCCGGGCGGCTGCCTGGCCGCAACCCACGTTGCCGGGCGACACCATCTGGATGGGCGCGGCCGACCGCCACGGTCGGGTGGTGAGCTACATCCAGAGCATCTACTGGGAGTTCGGCAGCGGGCTGGTGCTGCGCGAATCGGGCATCAACTGGCAGAACCGCGGGGCGAGTTTCAGCCTCGGCGCCGGCCCCAATCAGCTGGCGCCGGGCCGGCTGCCCTTTCACACGCTCAACCCGGCGCTCGCGCGGTTGCGCGACGGGCGCACGCTCGCCTACGGCACCATGGGCGGCGAAGGCCAGCCCCAGACGCAGGCGGCGGTGTTCAGCCGCCATGCGCTGTTCGGCGCCAATCTGCAGGCGGCGATCACGGCGCCGCGCTGGCTGCTGGGGCGCACCTGGGGCGAGGAGTCGACCAACCTCAAGATCGAGTCACGAACCGACCCGACCCTCATCGACGCGCTGCGCGCGGCGGGTCACGACGTGCAGGTCGTGGGGCCCTTCGAGGACATGATGGGTCACGCCGGTGCGGTGCAGGTGCACCCGGGCGGTGTGATCGAGGGCGCAACCGACCCGCGGGCCGACGGCATCTGCGCAGGGGTCTGAGGGGCGCGGTGCCCTGGCGGATAGCCACCGCCAGCGGCGCCCGCGCCGGCCGAAACGAGCTCAGCGCTTGCTGCGCAGCTTGCGGATGGCCGCGATCTGGGCTGCCATCACGGCGAACTCCGACTGCGCGCGGGCGAAATCGATGTCGCTCTTCGCGTTGGCCATGGCTTCCTCGGCCGCCTTCTTGGCGGACTCGGCCTTGGCCTCGTCGAGGTCGTGGCCGCGAATGGCGGTGTCGGCAAGCACGGTGACGCGATCGGGCTGCACCTCGAGGATGCCGCCGGCGACGAAGACGAATTCCTCGTCCTGGGTACCGGCCGGCTTGATGCGCACGGCGCCCGGGCGGATGCGGGTGATCAGCGGCGCGTGCTGCGGATAGATGCCGAGCTCGCCCGATTCGCCGGGCAGCGCGACGAATTCGGCCTCGCCCTCGAAGATCGAGGCTTCGGCGCTGACGACGTCGACGTGAATGGTGTGGGCCATGGAGCCTCCTTCGGGCGCTCGCGGCCGCCGCGCCCGCTGCGGGCGTGACGGCGCGCGGGTCGCGACGACTTACAGGTTCTTGGCCTTCTCGAAGGCCTCGTCGATCGTGCCGACCATGTAGAAGGCCTGCTCGGGCAGCGCATCGCACTCGCCGTCGACGATCATCTTGAAGCCGCGGATGGTTTCCTTCAGGGGCACGATCTTGCCGGGAGAGCCGGTGAAGACCTCGGCCACGTTGAAGGGCTGCGACAGGAAGCGCTGGATCTTGCGCGCGCGCGCCACCGCCAGCTTGTCTTCGGGCGAGAGCTCGTCCATGCCCAGGATGGCGATGATGTCGCGCAGTTCCTTGTAGCGCTGCAGCGTGCTCTGTACCCGGCGGGTGGTGTTGTAGTGCTCCTCGCCGATGACGTTGGGGTCGAGCTGGCGCGAGGTGGAGTCGAGCGGATCGACCGCCGGATAGATGCCCAGCGCGGCGATGTCACGCGAGAGCACCACGGTGGCATCGAGGTGGGCGAAGGTGGTGGCGGGCGACGGATCGGTGAGGTCGTCGGCGGGCACGTACACGGCCTGGATCGAGGTGATCGAGCCGACCTTGGTGGACGTGATGCGCTCCTGCAGACGGCCCATCTCCTCGGCCAGCGTGGGCTGGTAGCCCACCGCGGAAGGCATCCGGCCCAGCAGCGCCGAGACCTCGGTGCCGGCCAGCGTGTAGCGGTAGATGTTGTCGACGAACAGCAGGATGTCGCGGCCCTCGTCGCGGAACTTCTCGGCCATGGTCAGGCCGGTCAGCGCCACGCGCAGACGGTTGCCCGGGGGCTCGTTCATCTGACCGAAGACCATCGCCACCTTGTCGAGAACCTTCGACTCCTCCATCTCGTGATAGAAGTCGTTGCCCTCGCGGGTGCGCTCGCCCACGCCGGCAAACACCGAATAGCCGCCGTAGCTCTTCGCGATGTTGTTGATGAGCTCCATCATGTTGACGGTCTTGCCCACGCCGGCGCCACCGAACAGACCGATCTTGCCGCCCTTGGCGAAGGGGCAGATCAGGTCGATGACCTTGATGCCGGTGGGCAACAGCTCGACCGACGGCGAGAGCTCGTCGAACTTGGGCGCAGGCTGGTGAATGCCGCGACGCTCTTCGGTGGCGATGGGGCCGGCCTCATCGATGGGGCGACCCAGCACGTCCATGATGCGGCCCAGCGTGGCCGTGCCCACCGGCACCTTGATCGGACCGCCGGTGCTGTCGACCGCCATGCCGCGGCGCAGCCCGTCGGACGATCCCATGGCGATGGTGCGGACCACGCCGTCACCGAGCTGCTGCTGCACCTCGAAAGTGAGGCCTTTCTCGGCGAGCGAGTTGCCGGCGTCGCCGAGCACCAGCGCGTCGTAGACCTTCGGCATGCTGTCGCGCGGGAACTGGATGTCGACCACCGCGCCGATGCACTGAACGATATGCCCTTGAGCCATGTTGATTCCTCAGTCTCTGGATGTCGCGCGATTCAAACCGCCGCCGCGCCGGCCACGATCTCGGAGAGTTCCTTGGTGATCGCGGCCTGGCGGGCCTTGTTGTAGGTGAGCTGAAGGTCCTCGATGACCTTCTTCGCGTTGTCGGAGGCCGCCTTCATGGCCACCATGCGGGCGCTCTGCTCGCTGGCCATGTTCTCGGCGACTGCCTGGTAGACCAGCGATTCGATGTAGCGCACGAGCAGGTCGTCGAGAACCGCCTGAGCGTCGGGCTCGTAGAGGTAATCCCACGAGTATTCGCGCGAGGTTTCCTGCAGCCGGTCGGGCGAGAGCGGCAGCAGCCGCTCGATGACCGGCTCCTGCTTCATCGTGTTGATGAAGCGGGTGTAGCACAGGAAGACCTGATCGATCTCGCCGCGGGTGTAGGCGTCGAGCTGTACCTTGACCGGCCCGATGAGCTTGTCGAGGTGGGGGGTGTCGCCGAGCTGGGCCACCTGCGACACCACCCGCGCGCCGATGCGGTTCAGGAAGCCCAGACCCTTGCTACCGATGGCCGTGGCAACCACCGACTCGCCCGCGCCACTCAGCTCCTTGAGCTTGGCGGTGACGATGCGCAGGATGTTCGTGTTGAGGCCGCCACACAGTCCCTTGTCGGTGGTGATGACGATCAGGCCCGCCGCCTTCACCGCGTCGTGGTCGACGAGGAAAGGGTGCCGGTACTCGGGATTGGCCGTGGCCAGGTGCGCGGCAATGTTGCGGATCTTGTCGGCGTACGGGCGCGCGCGACGCATCCGCTCCTGCGCCTTGCGCATCTTGGACGCGGCGACCATTTCCATCGCCTTCGTGATCTTGCGCGTGTTTTGCACGCTCTTGATCTTGGACCGGATTTCTTTGCTTCCGGGCATCTCGCTTCCTTGTCAGGCGCCGTGAGGCGGCGCGCCCCGGAGGCGGGGCGCTGGCCGCGGCCTTCGCGTCAGTACGCGCCGCTCTTCTTGAAGTCCTTGAGCAGGTCGTGCAGCTGGGCCTCGACCTCCTTGCTGAACTTCTTGTCGCGTTCGATGGTCTCGACGAGGGCGCCGAACTTGCTGCGCGCGTGCTCGCGCAGCGCCTTCTCGGCGGCGAGCGCCTTGGCGACCTCGATGTCGTCGAAGTAGCCGTTGTTGATGGCAAACAGCGTGAGGGCCATCTCCCAGACCTGCAGCGGCTGGTACTGCGGCTGCTTCATCAGCTCGGTGACCAGACGACCGCGCTCGAGCTGCTTGCGGGTGGCCTCGTCGAGGTCGGAGGCGAACTGCGCGAAGGCCGCCAGCTCGCGGTACTGCGCGAGCGCCAGACGCACGCCGCCACCAAGCTTCTTGATGATGTCGGTCTGGGCCGCACCGCCCACCCGCGACACCGAGATGCCGGCGTTGATGGCAGGCCGGATACCGGCGTTGAAGAGATCGGTCTCGAGGAAGATCTGGCCGTCGGTGATCGAGATGACGTTGGTCGGCACGAACGCGGAAACGTCGCCGGCCTGCGTCTCGATGATGGGCAGCGCGGTGAGTGAGCCGGTCTTGCCCTTGACCTCGCCGTTGGTGAGCTTCTCGACGTAGTCGGCGTTCACACGGGCGGCCCGTTCGAGCAGACGCGAGTGCAGATAGAAGACGTCGCCAGGGAAGGCTTCGCGGCCCGGCGGGCGGCGCAGCAGCAGCGAGACCTGGCGATAGGCGACCGCCTGCTTGGAGAGATCGTCGTAGACGATCAGGGCGTCTTCGCCGCGATCGCGGAAGTACTCGCCCATCGTGCAGCCCGAGTAGGCGGCGATGTACTGCATCGCGGCCGACTCGGAGGCGGTGGCGGCGACGACGATGGTGTAGGCCATCGCGCCGTATTCCTCGAGCTTGCGCACCACGTTGGCCACCGTGGAGGCCTTCTGGCCGATGGCGACGTAGACGCAGTAGATGCCCTTGCCCTTCTGGTTGATGATCGTGTCGATCGCGACCGCGGTCTTGCCGGTCTGGCGGTCGCCGATGATCAGCTCGCGCTGGCCGCGGCCCACGGGCACCATCGCGTCGATGGCCTTGAGGCCCGACTGCACCGGCTGCGACACCGACTGACGCGCGATCACGCCCGGCGCAACCTTCTCGATGACGTCGGTCATCTTGGCGTTGATCGGGCCCTTGCCATCGATGGGCTGGCCCAGCGAGTTCACGACACGGCCGAGCAGCTCGGGGCCCACGGGCACCTCGAGAATGCGGCCGGTGGCCTTGACGGTGTCGCCTTCGGAGATCTGTTCGTACTCCCCGAGCACCACCGCGCCGACGGAGTCGCGCTCGAGGTTGAGCGCCAGGCCGAAGGTGTTGCCCGGAAACTCGATCATCTCGCCCTGCATCACATCGGACAGGCCGTGGATGCGACAGATGCCGTCGGTGACCGACACGACCGTGCCCTGATTGCGGGTGTCGGCCGACACCTGCAGGTTCTGGATCTTGGTCTTGAGAAGTTCGCTGATCTCAGCCGGATTGAGCTGCATGAGACTCTCCTGATTCCTTGGGACGCGCCGAGGGGACTCGGCGCGTTATGCCTTCAGCGCGCCCGCCAGCTGCGCGAGCTTGCCGCGCACCGACGCATCGATGACCTCGTCGCCCACCCGCACGGCGACACCGCCGATGAGGTCGGGGTCGACCGAGACCGTGACCTTCACGGCCCGCCCGTACTTCGCCTGCAGGGTTCCGGTGACATCGGCCACCTGGGCGTCGCTCAGCGGAAAGGCCGAGGCGACGTGCGCATCGACGACGTTCTCGTGGGCGCTGCGCAGACCGTCGAAGTGGCTGGCGATGTCGGGCAGGACCGCGAGGCGTTCGTTGTCGGCGAGCACCTGCACGAAGTTGCGCTGCTGGGCGTCGAGCTGACCGGCAGCGTCGGCGACGAGTTGCGCAACCTGCGAGGCGCTCAGGCGGGGATTGCCGAGCAGCTCGAGCGCCGTCTCGTTGCCCGCCACCGCGGCCAGACGCCCGAGGGCATCGGACCAGGCGGGCAGCGTGCCTGCATCGCGGGCCAGCTTGAAGACCGCTTCGGCGTAGGGTCGGGCGATGGTGAGTGACTCGGCCATGGCCCGTCCTAGCGCAGCTCGTTCTTGAGGTCGGCCAGCAGGTCGGCGTGGCGGTTCGCGTCGATTTCGCGGCGCAGGATGCGCTCGGCGCCAGCGACCGCGAGCGTGGCGACCTGCTCGCGCAGCTGGTCCTTGGCGCGCTGCGCCGCAAGACCAGCCTCTTCCTCGGCGGCCTTCTTGGCGGCGGCCACGATGCGGCCTGCCTCGGCGCGGGCTTCCTCGAGGACCTGGCCGGCCTGGCGCTCGGCGCCCGAACGAACCTCGGCCGCGCCGTCGCGGGCTGCCTTGAGCTCGTCGGCCACGCGCCGCTCGGCGGAGGCGAGGTCGGCCTTGGCCTTGTCGGCGGCGGCCAGGCCGTCGGCAATCCGCTTGCTGCGCTCGTCGAGAGCCTTGGTGATCGGCGGCCAGACGAACCTGGCGGTGAACCACCAGAGCGCCAGGAAGACCACGATCTGGACGATCAGCGTCGCATTGATGTTCACGACTGACTTCCTTGCGTGGAGAAGGACGGGACGGGGGGACCCGGCTTCAGCCTTTGAACGGGTTGGCGAACGCGAACATCATGGCGATGCCGACGCCGATCAGGAACGCCGCGTCGATCAGGCCGGCCAGCAGGAACATCTTGGTCTGGAGCTTGTCCATCAGCTCGGGCTGACGGGCGGCACCCTCGATGTACTTGCCGCCCATCATGCCGATCCCGATGCACGCGCCGAGCGCGCCCAGACCGATGATGAGACCGCAAGCGATGGCAACGAGAGCAACGTTGGTCATGATGACTCCTTGGTTGGCAAGCGACAGAAGCTTGGAGAGGTTGGAAACGCGAAAGACGGGGTACTGCGAAAGCGGTGCGACGGGACCTCAGTGACCTTCGTGAGCCTGGCCGATGTAGACCAGCGTGAGCATCATGAAGATGAAGCCCTGGAGCACGACGATCAGGATGTGGAAGATGGCCCAGCCCAGGCCGGTGAGGAAGTGCAGGCCGAAGCCCCACCACGTGGCCGTGGCGCCGAGCAGCGCGATGAGCATGAACACCAGCTCGCCGGCGAACATGTTGCCGAACAGCCGCATGCCCAGCGACACGGTCTTGGCGGCGTACTCGATGAGCTGCAGCGCGAAGTTGAAGGGCGCGAGGATGATGCCGCTGCCGAACGGGGCCGAGAAAAGCTCGTGCACGAACCCGCCCGGATGCTTGATCTTGATGCCGTAATAGATGGAGGCGCACAGCACGACGATGGACAGCGACAGCGTGCCGTTCAGGTCGGCGGTGGGCACCACGCGCAGGTAGGCGTGATGGGGATCGCGACCGGTCGCCGAGTAATAGAGCTCCCAGGCCTTGGGCAGGAGGTCGAGCGGCAGGAAGTCCATGGCGTTCATCAGGACGATCCAGACGAACGAGGTCAGGGCGAGCGGCGCGATGTAGGAGATGTCGCCCTTGACGATCGACCTCGCCTGCTCGTGCACGAACTCGACGAGCGACTCGATCGCGCCCACGAAGCGGCCCGGGATACCGGCAGTGACGCGGGTGGCCGCGGCGCGCAGCATCCAGGCGGTGACGAGCGCCAGCAGCACCGAGAAGAAGACGGTGTCCCAGTTGACGATGCTGAAGTCGACGATCGCCTTTTGCGCCTCACCCGTGCCGTTGAAGTGGGTGAGGTGGTGGACGATGTACTCGGAGGGAGTCGGGGCGTGAGCTTCGGCGGCCATGGCTTGCTGTGTTGGGTGCTGCGTCGAAAGTCCGGTTGCGCTCGGGTGCCTCAGGTTCCGCGCTTGCCTTCGGGCGGCCAGTCGGGCGGCGCGTCGCGGGCGACGAGCAGCGCGAAAAGCGGCGCCTTCAAGGCGACGATGAGCCCGAGCACCAGAGCCAGCCAGTTCACGTCGGGCAGCGCGTGGACCAGCCACGCAAGCAGACCGACGGTGAGACCGATCTTGGCGAACTCGCCCAGAAAGAACACCGCCGGGTACGACTCCGGCGAGCGACCTCGCTGGAACGCCAGTCGCAAGGCGAACAGCGCGTTCGGGACCACCGCCGCCATACCGCCGAGCACGAAAAACTTGGCGCTCGTCCAGTCGAAGATCAGCCCCGCGGCCAAGCCGAGGAAGATGACCGAGACGACCTGCAAACCGACAGCTGCGAACATGATCCCGAAGCGTGAACCCTGGATGACAAAGGCCTGAAGGCCTCCGGGGTTCGAGCAAGTCAAGATGCCGGCAACGGCTGGCTTGCGGCAGGCAAAGACTTGAGAGTTTAGGGGTTCGCCCCCGGGGGGTCAAATCGGGCGGATGGGCCAGGGTTGCGAATGCCCCTTGGCTGTTGCGCTGCAGCATCACCACCAGACCTACTCTGGCGCATCATGCCGATGTCGATTCCGTCTTTCGGTCCATCGTCCGGAGCCCTCTCCATGACCCGATACGCCCTGGCGCTGCTGCTCGGATTCGCCCTGCTGCTGCCCGCCCATGCGCCCGCGCAGCCGTCACAAGGCGCCGGACCCGCGCCGGGCGCTGCCCGCGCGCTCGACAACATCGCGGCCATCGTGCGCGTCGATGCCCGCGCCATCGATGGGGCCAACAGCATCGCCTCGCTGGGCGAACGACGCAGCGGCACGGGCGTGGTCATCGACGAGCGACTGGTGCTCACCATCGGCTATCTGCTGCTCGAGGTCGACGCGGTCGCCGTCACCACCGCCGCCGGCCGCATGGTGCCGGGCACGGTGGCCGCCTACGACCACGCCAGCGGTTTCGGCCTGGTTCGCACGGCGCTGCCGATCGACGTGCCGCGACTGGAGCTCGGCGACTCCGACCGTATCTCCGAACGTGAGCAGGTGCTTACTATCGGACAAGGCGAGAGCGTGGCTACCGAACTGGTGGTGGTCTCGCGCAAACCCTTCGTCGGCAGCTGGGAGTACCTGCTCGAGCGTCCCATCTACACCTTTCCGCCGGTCAACAACTGGAGCGGCGCGGCACTCCTGGGCCGCGACGGCCGGCTGGTGGGCATCGGCTCGCTGGTGGTCAACGATGCCGCTGCCGGCCAGCCCGGCGTGCCCGGCAACCTCTTCGTGCCGGTGAACCTGCTCAAGCCCATCCTCGCCGATCTCCTGGCCAACGGCCGGCGTTCGCCCCCCGCCCAGCCATGGCTGGGCCTGAGCACCGAGGTGGTCCGCGGCAACCTGATGGTGGTGCGCGTGTCGCGCGGCGGGCCGGCCGAGCAGGCCGGCGTGAACCCTGGCGATATCGTGCTGGCGGTGGGCGGGCAGCGCTTCGCCGATCAGGCCGACTTCTACCGCCGCCTCTGGAGCCAGGGCCCCGCGGGCACGGCGGTGAGCCTGCGCCTGCTCAAGGACGGCGACGTGCGCGACGTGACGGTGCGCTCGGTCGATCGCATGGAAACGCTGGCGCGACCCGCCGGGGTCTGAGCGCGAGCCGCCCGGCGCACAGGCGCCCGGCGGCCTCCACGATGCAGGCCCGCGGGCGGCGGGAGCGGCGCCTGCGCCCGCGGGCTCAGAGCACCATCTGTGTCTGAGTGACGCTGGCCACCAGACGCTGCTCGCTGTCGGTGATGCGGGTCTCCCAGGTCTGGGTGCGCCTGCCGCGGTGCAGCGGCACGGACGTTCCGGTGACCACGCTGCCGACCGGCGCGGGCCGGAAGAAGTTGGTCTTGGACTCGACCGTGGCCGTGCCGGCGCCCTGGGGCAGGTTCATCACGGTGGCCACCGCGCCCAGGGTGTCGGCGAAGGCCATGATCGCGCCGCCGTGCAGGATGCCGCCGGTGGTGCACAGGTCGGGGCGCACCTGCATGCTAGCCACCACCCGCTCGGGCTGCGCCTCGATCAGGCGGATGCCCATCAGGTCGGGCAGCAGGCCGCGCAGGCGGGCCTCGATGTCGGCGATGGCGAGTTGTGGCATGGGTTCGGACACCGGAGCAGAGGGTTTCAGGCCAGGCGCTCGAGCGCGAGGTCGCGCAGGCGGTGCTTCTGGATCTTGGTGGCGTTGGTGCCTTCGGTGACCGGAAAGGCCTCGAGCGCGAACACCCGCAGCGGCACCTTGTAGCGAGCCAGCCGGGCAGCCACGTGCGCAACCACCGCCGCCTCGTCGAGCTTCGCGCCCGCGCGCAGCGTCACGAAGGCCACCGGTCGCAGGGCCCCGGCGTGGGTCACGCCCACCACCTGGCAGCCGTCGATGCCAGTCGCGCCCTGCACGCAGTCCTCGATCTCGCCCGGGCTCACCAGGAACCCGCCCAGGCGCAGGGAATCGCCAAGCCGGGTGAGGAAGACGAAGCCGCCATCGGCCGTGGTGTAGCCGAGATCGCCCGATCGGTACCAGCCCGCGGCATCGACTGCCTCGGCGGTGGCCTGCGGGTTGCCGAAATAGCCGACCATGCGCGAGGGGCAGTGGAACTCGAGCTCGCCGGCCTGGTCGTGGGCCAGCACCTCGCCGCTGCCCGGGTCGCGGGCGCGCACGCTCGCCTGCGCCGACACCGGCCGCCCGCCGGCCAGGCGGCGCTGCGCGAGCGGGGCGTGCTCGGACTGGCGGGCGAACAGCGCCTGGATCTCGCTGATGCCGTACAGGCCGATCAGGGTCATGCCGCGGGCGTGGGCGCGCTCGACGATGTCGGAGAGCGCCGGATTGAAGGCCGCGTAGCCGACAAAGCGCAGCGTGGGGTAGGCGGGCGTGCCCTCGTGCAGCTCGAGCAGCTGGGCGATCGCCTCGTCGGTGGCATTCAGGTGGGTGATGCCGTGACGCTCGATGAGTTCGGCGCCGTAGCGGGCATCCCAGGCGGGCATCATCGCGAACGGGCGTCCGGCCGCAAGCATGGCCAGCGCGCAGCACACGCCGAATACGCCGCACAGCGGCGGCGCCAGCAGCAGGCTCGAGGCGGCGTCGATGCCCCAGGCCCGAACCACGTCGGCGGCGTGGGCCACCAGCGTGCGCTGGTCGTGCAGCACGAACTTGGGCGCGCGGGTGGTGCCCGAGGTGGTGAAGATCGCGCAGCCGGCATCGGGCCTGGCCCGGTCGTCCACGAGGGGTGCGCCGGCCACGCACTGCGCGTAGCGACGCAGCACCGCCGATGCAGGCAGGGCCGCGCGCAGCGCCGCGAGGCGCTCGTCAGCCGCGGGCTCGGCCTCGTCGTAGGCGATGACCGCGGTCAGGCCCGACAGCGCGGCCGGCGGGCAGCCGCGCAGCACCGCGACGAAGTCGGCGCGGGCGAAGGCGGGCCAGGTGATCAGGACCCGGGCGCCCGAGCGCCCGACGATGTCGGCGAGTTCGGCCGAGCGAAAGCGCGTGTTGACCGCCACCCCGATGGCGCCCAGCCGGGCGCAGGCGAAGAAGGCCGCCAGCCAGGCCGCGGCATTGGGCAGCCAGATCGCCACCCGGTCGCCCTCGACCACGCCGAGCTCGCGCAGCGCGCCAGCCAGCCGCGCGGCCTCCTCGGCCAGCTCGGCACCCGCGACGGCGCGCTCCCGGTCGAAGCAGACGATCGCGCCCGCGGCGGCTCGTTCGGCCAGCAGCCCGGTGAGGGTGCCGGCAGGTGTCGGGCTCTGCGGCCACGCCCCTGGGGCGGCGGTGTCGGGCGGGACCATGGCGGCTCAGCCCCGCGGCTGCGTGGCCTGCATGGCGGGCCGGGCGCCGAAGCGCGCGAACCAGGCGGCCGTCTTCGGATGGCCATCGCGCCAGGCGAGCGACGCGAAGCGCAAGTCGAGGTAGCCGAGCACGCAGCCCAGGGTGATGGTGCCGATATCCACCCGCTCGCCGTATCCGTCGGCGGCGGCCTCGATGGCGGCCAGACCGCAGACGATCTTGTCCATCTGGCCGGCGGTCCAGTCGGCCCAGCGCAGCGCCTCGGGCCGCGCCGTGCTCTCGTAGCGCACCAGCAGCGCCGCATCGAGGATGCCGTCGCCCAGCGCCTGATCGGCCAGCGCACGCCAGCGCGCCGGCCCCGCCGGCGGGAAGAGCGCGCCGCCACCGACGTGATCGAGGTATTCGCAGATCACGCGGCTGTCGTAGAGGGCAAGCCCCTCGTCGGTGAGCAGCGTGGGCACCTTGCCCAGCGGATTGCTGGCGACCACGGTGCGGTCGCGGTTGACCGGGTGGACCGCCGAAGGCAGCAGTTCGATGCGCTCGGCCACGCCCACTTCGTGGGCGACCGTCATGCACTTGCGCACATAAGGCGAGGCGGGGGAGTGGAAGAGCTTCATGGGATGGCTCCGGCTGGGCGCGCCCGAGCGTCGCCGCGGCGGATGCCGGGTGGCCATCGGACAGCCGCGACTCTAGCAGCATCGCCTTCCGGCACCTGCGCCACGGCCTTTCGTCGGGAGCGATGAGCCGAAACAACGAAAAGCGGGGGTTCAGGTGCGATATTCAGGCGGTCTGCCTCATTTCTGCCTGGCAGGCGATCCGGTCTGATCATCCTCTCCTCTTGGGCCCGCCGCGACGCGGGCCCTCTTTTTTGGGGTCCGCCTTTCAGGTGCTGCGCTGCGCCTTGTCGCGCGCCGTGACCGCGCGGATGCGTTCGCGCGCCTGCTCCCACTG
Organism: Burkholderiaceae bacterium; assembly: GCA_044370795.1. Taxonomy (GTDB): domain Bacteria; phylum Pseudomonadota; class Gammaproteobacteria; order Burkholderiales; family Burkholderiaceae_E; genus Quisquiliibacterium. The sequence continues at coordinate 4,757 of JBILUW010000057.1, read as the reverse complement.
CGCGTCATCCCATTCGAGGCAGTGCGTGAAGTAGGCGCCGTTGGCCAGCGAGTTGGCGCCGTCGATGGCGATGGTCTGGCCGGTGAGCCACTCGCAGTTGGGGGCCATCAGGAAGGCGGCGAGATCGGCGAGCTCGTCCATCCGGCCCAGGCGGCCCATCGGGTTGTGGGTGCTCTCGCGGCTGGCCTGCTGTCCGCCGAGCGGGCGCAGGCGCGCGCTCGCGCCCTCGGTGGGGAAGATGCCCGGCGCGATGGCGTTCAGGCGAATGCCGTAACGGCCCCACTCGACCGCGAGCGACTTGGTCATCACGTCGATGCCGGCCTTGGACATGGCCGAGGGCACGACGAAGGGCGAGCCGGTCCAGACCCAGGTCACGATGATCGACAGCACCGTGCCCTTGTCGCCAGCGGCGATCCAGCGCCGGCCGGCCGCGTGGGTCACGTAGAACGTGCCGTGCAGCACGGTGTTGGCCACGGCGTCGAAGCCGCGCGGCGTGAGGTCTTCGGTGCGGCTGATGAAGTTGCCGGCGGCATTGTTCACCAGCCCGGTCAGCGGGCCGCCCTGCCAGATGGAGTCCATCATCTCGTCGACCGCGGCGGCATTGCGCAGGTCGCAGGCCAGGGTTTCGACGCTGCCGCCGTGGCGAGCGCTCAGCTCGGCCGCGGTCTCGTCGAGCACGGCCTTGCGACGGCCGCACAGGACGAGCTGGGCGCCGAGCTGGAGCAGCCGCTCGGCCATCACCTTGCCCAGGCCGGTGCCGCCGCCGGTGACGAGGATGCGCTGGCCCTTGAGGAGGTCGGTCTGGAACATGGGGGACTCCGGATTCGGGGGTGGTCGTGATAGCGTCGATTCCACCATGGATCGGGCGCGCGCTGCCGCGATGCCCGGCCGCTTTCCGACGGAGGAGCCCCGTGACCACCCCCCTGCCCCGCCTGCTCGTCGCGCTCGCGTTCGCGCTGCTCGCCCCGCTCGCCCACGCCCAGTGGGCGCCCACCAAACCGGTGCGCATCATCGTGCCCTTTCCGGCCGGCGGCATCGTCGATCTGATGGCGCGCACGGTCACCGACCGGCTTGCCGCCTCGCTCGGCCAGCCGGTGATCGTCGAGGCTCGCACCGGTGCCGGCGGCAGCATAGGCACCGAGGCTGCCGCGCGGGCCGAGCCCGACGGGCACACGCTGGTGGTCGCCACCCTGTCACACGTCACCCTGCCCGCCTTCGGCGGCAAGCTGGCCTGGCATCCCGTCCGCGACTTCGCCGGCATCGGCATGCTCGGTCAGGTGGCCAACCTCGCGGTGGTCACCAACGGCCTGGAGCCGCGGACGATGCGCGAGTTCGTCGCCTACGCGCGAGCCCGTCCCGGTCAGATCAACTACGTGAACGCGGGCAACGGCACCTCGCAGACCCTGGGCGTCGAGATGCTGCGCAAGGACACCGCCATCCAGCTCACGCCGGTGGGCTACAAGGGCTACCCGCCAGCCGTGCCCGACGTCATCGCCGGCCGCATCGAGTTCGCGATGATGCCCTTCGGCGTGGCCCTGCCCCAGGTCAAGGCCGGCAAGCTGCGCGCGCTGGCCGTGGTTGCCCCGGTGCGCAGCCCGCTGCTGCCCGAGGTACCCACCATGGCCGAAGCCGGCTTCCCGGAATCGACGGTGGTGTCGTGGTATGCCCTGCTCGCGCCCGCGGGCACGCCGCGGGCCGCGATCGCCAGGCTGTCGGCCGAGCTCGGCAAGGCCCTCGCCGACAGCGAGGTGATCGGGCGCATCGAGGCCCTGGGCGGCTCGCCGCTGCCGGTGGGCACCCCGGCGGAGGTCGACGCGATGCTGGCGCGCGAGACCGATCGGTGGGCCCGCTTCGTGCGGGAAACCGGCCTCACGATGCAGTGACGCAGGGCGCCGGCAGCCGTCCGGCCGCCGGCGCGCGCCTTCCGTCCCGCGGGCTCGCGCGCCCGCGCGGCCGGCGAGCGAACATCGGGCCATGCTTGTCATCCCCCAGCCATCAAACCGCGCGGTCGCGCCCCGCAAGATTGCGCGAGCCGCCCGTCGCGAGCGCCTGCTCGAGCTCGGCTACACCATGATCGAGGTGATGGTGGCGGTGGGCATCCTGGGCATCCTGGCCGCGATGGCCACCGTGACCTACCAGGAATACGTGCAGCGCGGCCGCTCCACCACGGCGGTGAGCGATCTGCTCGACATTTCCCAGCGCATCAAGTCGTACGAGCTCGCCAACCGCGCGCTGCCCGACTCGCTGGCCGACATCGGCCGCGATAACGCGCTGGACCCCTGGAACATGCCCTACGAGTATCGCAATCTGGCGACCAGCAAGGGCAACGGACAGGCGCGCAAGCGGAAGAATCTTTCGCCGCTGAACAGCGACTACGACCTCTACAGCCGCGGCCCCGACAAGCAAACCCACGCGGTGCTCGGCCAGGCCAAGTCTCGCGACGATGTGGTGCGCGGGCTCGACGGGCGCTTCCTCGGCATCGCCGAGAAACTGGATCCCAAGGCCGGAGGCTGAGTGTCGCCCAAGCTGCCCGCGCGGGCACCGCGACAGGAACGCGGCCTGCTGGGCACCCTGAGCACCCGCGTCGCACGCCGGCTGCTCGTGGTTTTCCTGCTGCTGGGCATCGGCCCCGCCCTGCTTACCCTGGGTCTCACGCAGCTGCGATCACGCGAGGCGCTGCGCGAGGGGCATCTCGCCAATCTCGCCGAGTCGGTCGAGTCCGTCGTTTCGGTGCTCGTCGAACGGCTCGAGATAGCTGATGAACTCGCCACGACGCTGATCGATCTCGAACCGCCGCACCGGCTGGCCGCCGCAAGCCAGGGGCGCTTCGATGCCACGGTGCTGCTCGAGCCCGGTCAGCCCGCCCGGTGGTTGGCTGCCGACGGAGGAAGCGCGGCGCCGCCTCCGGCGCTGACCGATGCGGTGCTCGCGCCGGGCAGGCGCTCGACGCTGACCATCACCCGCTCGGGCCACGAGCAGCCCGCGCTGTGGCTGCTGCGCCGGCTTCCGACGCAGGCCGCGACGGTGGGGCTGCGTCTGGCGCCGGCAGCGCTCTGGCTGGACGAAGGCAGCCTGCCGTCGGAGGTCGACCTGTGCGTGCTCGATGCAGGCGGCCACCCGCTCGCCTGCGAGGCGCCGCCGCCGCCTGCGGTGCTCACGAGCCTTGCCCGGGCGCGCGCTGGCGCGATCAACGGCCATCTCGACTGGGACGGCGCCGAGCCGATGACGGCGGTCTACCGCGAGATGTTCCTCAAGGCGCGTTTTGGCATCGAGGGATGGAGCGTGGTGGTCACGCAACCCGCACGCATCGGCCTGGCCGCCGAGCGCCGGCTCACCCAGGCGGTCTGGCCGGTCGCGATCGTCGCGCTGATGAGCGCGCTGCTGCTGGCGCTGGGCGCGGTGCGGCGCACGCTGGGCCCGCTGCAGGCTCTCACCGAGGCGACCGGTCGGCTGGGCGAGCGCGACTTCACGAGTCGGATCGCGGTGGGCTCCGACAACGAGTTCGCGGTGCTGGGCGAGGCCTTCAACCAGATGGCCGAAGGTCTGGCCCGACAGTTCGATGCCCTGGACGCACTCGCCCGAATCGACCGGCTGATTCTGGAGGGGCGGCCGATAGCCGAGATCGGCGCGGTAGCCAGCGACTTGCTCTCCCGGAGCCTGCCCGGCGCGGCCGCGATCGTCGCGCTCGACGAGACCGGCAGTGGCCGCTGGGGGGTCTACAGGCACGCGGGCGCAGGGCAGCAGCGCAGCGAGATCGCCGCGCCCGATGCCGCATGGTGCGAAAGCGTTTGCGCCGACGGCGCGCGGCACACGCAGCGCCGCGACGGGCGGAACCTGCCGGCAGGCCTGCTTCCCCTGGGCGACGGCGAATGTCACCTGCTGCCAGCGATCGCCGACGGCGTGCTCGCGGGCTGCATCGCCGTGGCTTGGCAACCGGCGCGACCGCCGAGCGCCGACGAGTCGGAGATGATCGCCGGCTTCGCGGGCCGCATCGCGGTGGCCATCGCGGCGATGCGGCGCACCCGGCTGCTGCATCAGCGCGCCAACTTCGACGCCCTCACCGGACTGCCCAATCGCCCGCATTTCCTCGAACGGCTGGACGCCCTGCTCGCCGCCGCGCGCACCGGCGGACGCGTCGACGTTCTCTTCGTCGATCTCGATGGCTTCTCGCACATCAACGACAGCCAGGGTCATGCCGCCGGCGACCGGATGCTCGGCGAGGTTGGGCAGCGGCTGCGCGATACGCTGGGCGATCGCGGGATGGTCGCGCGTCTGGGCGGCGACGAGTTCGCGCTGGCCCTGTCCGAGACCACGAGCGACGCGCCGGCCCGCGCCCAGGCGCAGCGCGTGATCGAGGCGCTGGCCAAGCCCTTCCGGCTCGCCGCGGAGCCGCAGTTCATCGGCGCCAGCGTGGGCATCGCCAGCTTTCCCGACCACGGCGAGGATGCCGCGACGCTGCTGCGAAACGCCGACATGGCGATGTATCGGGCCAAGGCCGCGGGCCGGGGCACGATGGCGGTTTACGAAGCCAGCATGCAGGCGGCCGCCATCGAGCGAGCGCGGCTGGAGGCGGAGCTGCGCCTGGCGATCAAGCGCGAGGAGTTCGAACTGCACTACGAACCGCTGGTGGAAGCCGGCAGCGGGCGGGTGGCGGGCTGCGAGGCACTGGTGCGCTGGCGCCATCCGCAGCGCGGCCTCACCGGAGCGGGAGTCTTCATTCCGGTGGCCGAGGAAACAGGCCTGATCTCGGCCATCGG
>JBILUW010000269.1:0-5254 GCA_044370795.1 Burkholderiaceae bacterium | reverse complement strand
AGCCGGGGTCGGTGCGCTCGAGCATGCCGGCCACGCGGGCGAGGTCGGCCGGGCGGATCTCGGGCGAAAGGTGGGACGCGAAGGCCTGGGCGTAGAGCAGGTACTCGCGACCGTCGCCGATGATCCGCGAGCGCGGCAGCGCCAGCGCCAGCAGCACGCCCAGGGCGAGCGCCCAGACGAGAACGACACGCGGCCGCGATGCCGTCACAGGCCGCCCAGGGCGACGAAGCGCGCCACCAGCACCACCACGATCATCGCGAGCACCGCGACGCGGCTGCCCCGGTCGCGCAGCGCATACACCACCGGATCGTCGTGCATCTCGCCGCGCGAGGTCTTGATCCACAGGCGGGCCAGCCAGTAGGTAAGGCCCACGGCGGCCAGCCAGAGCAGTTGCGGCGTCGCGTAGCGGTCGATGGTCTGGGGGGCGCTGATGAACAGGCCGAAGACCACCACCGACGACAGCGCCGCGCCCACGCCCAGCGGCCACAGCACCACCAGGTCGTCGACCCGGTAGTCGCGTCCGCGCGTGGCGGGCACGCCGGCCTCGCGCAGCGCGACCAGCTCGGCGCAGCGCTTGACCAGCGCGAGGCTCAGGAAAACGAAGACCGAAAAGGCCGCGAGCCAGGAACTCACGGCGATGCCCGTGGCCGCCGCCCCGGCGACGATGCGCAGCGTGTAGAGCAGGGCGAGCGTCAGCACGTCGATCAGCACGTACTGCTTGAGCACCCAGCTGTAGGCGCTGGTCATCGCCAGGTAGACGAGCAGCATCAGCAGGAAGGCGACATTGACCGCGGCAGCCAGCGCGAAGGCCGCCGCCAGGCCGCAGCCGGCCACCGCCAGCGCCTGCCCGATGGGCAGGTGCCCCGCGGCCAGCGGCCGGAAGCGCTTGCGCGGGTGGGCCCGGTCGCTGTCGAGATCCCAGAGGTCGTTGACCACGTAGGTGGCCGAGGCGGCCAGCGAGAACGACAGGAAGGCGGCAAACGCATCGACCAGCACGCCGGCATCGGCGAATGCGAAGGCGGTCAGCAGCGGCACGAAGATCAGCAGGTTCTTGAGCCACTGGTGCAGGCGCAGGGCGCGCAGCCACGCGCGCAGCCCGGCGGCTTCGGCCGGAAACTCGCGCTCGATCGGCACGCGCGCGCGCACCTGCGCCGCGACACCGGCCGACACCCCGACCAGCACCGCCGCCTGCGCCGCCAGCCACACCGGCAGGTCGGCGCGGCTGTCGCCGGCATAGGCGAAGGCGGGCCCGACACTGGCACGGATCGCCTCGAGCTTGGCCTCGCCCTTCAGGTTGCGCCCGTCCTCGGTGGCCAGGACCTCGTCGAACAGGTCGAGGTGGCGCGCGACATCGGCCGCGATCGCGCGGTCGGCGGCCGTCGCGAGCACGAGCCGGCGCCCGGCGGCCTTCTCGTCGCGCAGATACGCGAGCAGCGGCTCGCGGTAGGGCAGCTGTGCGACGGCCGGCAGCGCCCGCTGCGCGATGGCCCGCTTGAAGGCGGCGCGTCCGCGCAGCAGCCAGAGCGGCAGCAGCAGCAGCGTGAGCGGAGCCTGCCGGATCGCGCGGATCAGCGACTCCGCCAGGGTGTCGACGGGCGTGAGCGTGCCGTCGAGGTCGACGACGAGCGGCGCGTTGCGTGCGGAGGTCACCTGACGGCCTTCGTTCGAGAGCGGGCGCGGCGCGATGGTTGCGCGCGCACCGTGGCGAGCGGGCAGTGTACCGGCTGGCAATGGCGGTTGGCCTGCGGTTGCTGCTGGCGCCCGGTATACCCCCGCACCTTGCGCATGGTGGGTGAATTTCCTATCCTCGCGCGTCCCGATGGCAGGCTGCGCCCCTGTCGGCACGGTTCGGGGCGACCATGCGCGCGCAAGATCGCGCCGTTCAAGACACCACCCCCCAAGGAGACCCCATGAGCAACGAGCAATCCGCTCCTCGCCGCCGCAAGTTCCTGAAGTCGGCATCCACCGCGGCCGTCGCCGCCGGCGCGATCGCCGCGCCGGCCATCAGCCGCGCCCAGACGATCAGCTTCCGGTTCCAGAGCACCTGGCCCGCGAAAGACATCTTCCACGAGTACGCCAACGACTTCGCCAAGAAGGTGAACGACATGGCCGGCGGCCGCCTGAAGATCGAGGTGCTGCCCTCGGGCTCGGTCGTGCCCGCCTTCCAGCTGCTCGACGCGGTGAACAAGGGCACCCTCGACGGCGGCCACGGCGTGCTCGCCTACCACTACGGCAAGAACACCGCGCTGGCGCTCTGGGGCTCGGGTCCGGCCTACGGCATGGACCCGAACATGGTGCTGGCCTGGCACTACTACGGCGGTGGCAAGGCCCTGCTCGAGGAGATCTACAAGTCGCTGAACATCGACGTGACCTCCTTCGTGTACGGCCCGATGCCGACCCAGCCGCTGGGCTGGTTCAAGAAGCCGGTGGCCAAGGTCGAGGACCTGAAAGGCCTGAAGTTCCGCACCGTCGGCCTCGCGGTCGACGTGTTCAAGGAGCTTGGCACGGCGGTGAACCCGCTGCCCGGCGGCGAAATCGTCCCGGCGCTCGACCGTGGCCTGATCGACGCGGCCGAGTTCAACAACGCGACCTCGGACCGGATCCTGGGCTTTCCCGACGTGGTCAAGAACTGCATGCTGCAGAGCTTCCACCAGAGCGGCGAGCAGTTCGAGATCCTGTTCAACAAGGCCAAGTACGACGCCCTGCCGGCCGAGCTGAAGTCCGTGATCGACTACGCGGTGCAGGCCGCCAGCGCCGACATGAGCTGGAAGGCGATCCATCGCAACAGCCAGGACTACATCGAGCTCAAGACCAAGGACAAGGTCAACTTCTACAAGACGCCCGATGCCATCCTGCGCGCGCAGCTCGCCGCCTGGGACAAGGTGATCAAACAGAAGGCCGGCGAGAACCCGCTGTTTGCCAAGGTGCTCGAGTCGCAGCGCGCCTTCGCGCAGCGTGCCGGCTCCTGGCAGAACGACTACATGGTCGACTTCAAGATGGCCTGGAACCACTACTTCCGCAAGCCGGCTGCGCCCACCAAGAAGGGCTGATCAGCCCACGCCCGGACAGGGCCACCGCCGCCGCTGGGCTCCGGTGGCCCTTTTTTCGCCGGCAGCGCACGCTGCCGACGGTCTCTGGAGGAACTCTCATGAAGAGCGTGCTGCTCGCGGTCGACCGGCTGTCGACGTGGCTGGGCCAGGCCTTTGCCTGGCTGATCGTCACGCTGACGCTGATGATCACCTGGGAGGTGTTCTCGCGTTATGCGCTGAACAACCCGCACGACTGGGCGCTCGATGCCCAGGTCATGATGTACGGGACGCTGTTCATGATGGCCGGCGCCTACACGCTGGCCAAGAACGGGCATGTGCGCGGTGACGTGCTCTACGGCTTCTTCAGGCCGCGCACGCAGGCCTCGATCGATCTGGTGCTCTACGTGCTCTTCTTCATGCCGGGCATCGTCGCGCTGACCTGGGCCGGCTGGACCTACGCCCAGGAGTCGCTGGCGATCCGCGAGAGCACCTTCAGCGCGACGCCGCTGCCACTGTACCCATTCAAGTTCGGCATCCCCGTGGCCGGCGGGATGCTGATGCTGCAGGGCCTGGTCGAGATCGTCCGGTGCATCCAGTGCCTGCGCGACGGCGAATGGCCCTCGCGCGAGCGCGACGTCGAGGAAGTCGACGTCGACAAGCTCAAGGCGATGGTGAAGGTCAGCGACGAAGACATTGCCGCGCTCGGCAAGGTGGCTGCGCGCGGGGAGACGGCCAAGTGACGATACGCAAGGAACTCTGGTTCGGCTTCACGCTGATGGCCCTGATCCTGACGGCCACGGCGGCGATGCTGCTGAGCGTGCCCGAAATCACCAACGGCCACCTCGGCCTGATGATGCTTGCGCTGGTCGTCGTGGCCATCATGCTGGGCTTCCCCACCGCCTTCACGCTGATGGGGATGGGGATGATCTTCACCTGGATCGCCTACGAGGAGGACACGGGCAAGACCCTCACGCTGATGGTGCAGTCGGCATTCAAGGTGATGGGCAACGACGTCCTGATCTCGATCCCGCTGTTCGTGTTCATGGGCTATCTCGTCGAGCGGGCGAACCTGATCGAGAAGCTCTTTCGCAGCCTGCATCTCGCCCTGGCCCGCGTCCCGGGCTCGCTGGCGGTGGCCACGCTGTTCACCTGCGCGGTGTTTGCCACGGCCACCGGCATCGTCGGCGCGGTGGTAACGCTGATGGGCCTGCTCGCCCTGCCCCAGATGCTCAAGGGCGGCTACGACATCCGGGTGTCGGCCGGCGCGATCACCGCCGGCGGCTGCCTGGGCATCCTGATCCCGCCCTCGGTCATGCTCATCGTCTACGGCGCCACTGCGGGCGTCTCGGTGGTGCAGCTCTACGCCGGGGCGTTCTTCCCCGGCCTCATGCTTGCCGGCCTGTACATCGTCTACGTGATCATCCTGGCTCGCCTCAAGCCGTCGCTGATGCCGCCGCTGACGGCCGAGCAGCGCTTCGTGCCGCTGCCCGCGCCCCTGGAGGCCGCGTCGAAGCAGGTGTCCAACCATGCGCTGAGCGCACTGCTCGCCGGCTTCGCCGGCAAGGTCCAGGGCGCCGAGCGTGCCTACATGCGCCGGCAGTTCGGCGTGCTGATGCTGCCGGTCGCGCTGTTCGCGATCGTCGCCTTCACCGCCTGGCACCTGAACACCAAGCCCGGCGACGCCTCCTCGGCGCCGCCTGTGGCCACCGCGCCCGCCGACGCGCCGGTGAGCGGAGGGGTCCAGGAGCCGCCCGGCACGGCTGCCGACGCCGCGCCGGCCTCGGCAGCGGACTCGGGCGTGAAGGAACCGCCCGGGGCCGACTCGGGGGTGAAGGAGCCGCCAGGGGCCGACACCGGCGTGAAGGAGCCCCCCGGTGCGGATACCGGCGTGAAGGAACCGCCCGGCGCGGCATCCTCTCTCAGGGAGCCGCCCGGCGCATCGGCCGGCGTGAAGGAGCCTCCGGGCGCCGATGCGGGCGTCAGGGAGCCGCCCGGGGCAGACTCGGGCGTGAAGGAGCCGCCCGGTGCCGAGGCTGGCGTGAAGGAGCCTCCCGGCGCTCCGGGCGCGGCGGAGCCCGCCGACGCCCCCGCCACGGCCAAGGTTGCCGAGCGGCGCGCACCAACCACCGGGCTGTGGATCGGCCTGGGCGTGCTGGTCGCCGGCCTGGCGGTCCTTTACGCGACGATGAACCTGCAGCGCTTCGAAGTCTTCAAGATGCTGCTCT
>JBILUW010000268.1:0-5275 GCA_044370795.1 Burkholderiaceae bacterium | reverse complement strand
TTGCTGAAGACCAGCGTGTTGGGGATCAGCACGACCACGCCCGTGCCGCCGGCGAGCATCGCCGCCCCGAGCATCGTCCGCTGCACGGACGACCAGCGGCCGGTGCCTGTCAGGAAGCGCAGGGCGGGATGGGCAGCGAACCGTTCGAAACCGGCGCGCACAGGCCCCGGAGGCGGCGTGACGCGCAGCTCGCGCCGTTTGGCGCGCGCAAGGCTGGACAGTTCGTTGCGGACTCGGGATTCCGGCATGCCCCGATTCTGGCGCGCGGAGGCCCCGGTCGCCTCGTCGGCCGGATGGGCGGAAGGTGCTGCCGGACCGGCGACCCCCGGCCGCGCGATTCAGGGTGTCGCGGCCGGATCGAGCGGGTAGATGGGGCGGCGCAGTTTCCGGTAGACGAGCGAGCCGTAGTCGGACGTGCACACCCCGGTGCCGGCGCACTCGACGATCGCCCGCGCGTATTTCCGCAGGCCCGCGCGCCAGTGCACCCGGCTCTTGAGCATGAGGAAACGGCGGCTCGCCGGATCGATGCCGACGGCCTCGAGCGCGGCGACATCATGCGGCTCGACGTGCTCGCTGATGACGACGATGTCGACACCGCCCACGCGCAGCACCCCGCTCGCTCCCATGTTGACCTGCTGGCCGCGGCCCATCGGCCCGTGGTTGCGGAACCTGCCGTCTGACAGCGTGAGCACCTCCCCGGTGACCGTGAGCGGCTCGCCGACGCGACCGATCGAGGGCATCGGCAGCCGGCCGCCCAGCGCGAGCGTGATGCGCGCGCCCTTGCCGGCCGCGTGCATCGCGCGCGCCGCCTGCGGGTCGTAGATCGCGAATGCGGCGACGTCCTGCATGCCCGAGGCGATGATGGCACCGAGCACGGTGGTCGTGTCCATGGTGCCGCCCGAGGCGCAGTTGTCGTAGTGGTCGAGCAGCACGATCGGGCCGCTGCCGGGGGCGGTGGTGGCCAGCTCGCGGGCGCGGGCAAGCGACGCGTCGAGCGGCTCGATCCGGTAGACGAAGCCTTCGCGGCGCGCCCAGGCCATGTCGAGCAGTTCGTCGCACGCGGCGCGCGCGCGAGCCGGATCGTGGTCGACCACCACCGCCGACAGGCTCACGATCGGGATGTCGGCATGAGGAAATCCGGTGAAGACGGTAGCGCCGAGCACACCCTCGGCTTCGAGGTCGCGGGCGCGCGCCTGCAGCGAGCGGTTGGGCTCGTCGTCGCTGCCCTGGCGCATCACGTGCGTGAGCATCGGGCGCGAGCCCCACGCCATGGCCGGCAGCGGACAGCCCTGCAGCGAGGCCATGATGGGTTTGGCAGCGCGCACGCCGGTCTCGTACATGTCGACGTGCGGATAGGTCTGGTAGCCGGCGATGACGCTGGCGTTCTCGACCATGGTCGCCGACAGGTTGGTGTGCATGTCAAGCGCAACCCCGATCATGATGCCCGGGGCGGTCGCGCGGATGCGGCGCAGCAGCTCGCCCTCGCCATCGTCGTGGCTGGCCGTCACCATCGCGCCGTGCAGATCGAGCAGCACCGCGTCGCAGCCGCGCGCGACCGCCTCGCAGATGCGGCCGCTGACGTAGTCGAAGACCGCGTCGTCGCAGGGCGCGCTGGGCGCGGCCGACGCCGCGATCGGCGTGTCGATGGTGGCGCCCGCGCGCTCGGCGAGGTCGATGAAGGCGGCGATCGCCGAGCCGGTTCCGCGGTAGGCGTCGAGCACCGCGGCGCCCTCGGGCGGCCGCGCGCCGCCGCCGAAACGCTCGAGCGGCGTGGGCACGGGCGAGAAGGTGTTGGTCTCGTGCTTGAACTGGGCGATGACGATCTTCATGGCGCTGCCTCGGGGCGTCGATGGATGGGGCCCGGCCGCCGGGCCCGGCGCGTTCAGTACGCGAGCTTCAGGCCGGGGCGCGCCCAGTCGAGTTCGATCAGCTGCCCGATGCCCGAGAGCGTGACGTAGGCCTTGCGCCGCCCCGCGCCGCCAAAGCACAGGTTGGTGACCATCCAGTCCTGGGGCGTGGGCACGAACTCCACGAGACCGCCCTGCGGCGCGATCACGCTGATGCCGCCGCGAAACAGCGTGGCCACGCAGACGTTGCCGCCTTCCTCGACCGCGAGGGAATCGAAGGACGCGTGCACCGGCGATGCGTACAGCATGCGCCCGCCGTTGGGCGAGGCCGGGAACGGCTGGCGCGCGATTTCGCCGGGGCCGGTGACGTCGAAGGCCCACAGCCGGGCGGTCTGGGTCTCGGCGACGTAGACGGTGCGACCGTCGGGCGACAGGCCCACGCCGTTGGAGGTCATCAGCGGGAAGACCACGCGCTTGATCGACGAGCCGTCGGTGCGCGCGTAGTAGAGCGCGCCGCGGTCGATGTCGGCGCGGCGGCCCTTGCCGAGGTCGGAGAACCAGAAGCCTCCCTGGCCGTCGAAGACCAGGTCGTTGGGGCCGCGCAGCCCGATGCCGTCGCACTCGGTGTAGAGGACCTCGACCTTGCCGGTGTCGAGATCGACCCGCTGGATGCTGCCGCCCTGGTAGCTGGCTGGCTGATGGCCGGGGAACAGCATGCCGTGGCGCTCGACCCAGTCGAAGCCGCCGTTGTTGCACACGTAGCATTTGCCATCGGGGCCCATCGCCGCGCCGTTGGGGCCGCCACCGAGCGTGGCGACGATGGTCTTGCGGCCGTCGGGCCAGATGCGGGTGAGCGTCTGGCGGCGGATCTCGACCAGGACGATCGAGCCGTCGTCGAGAGCCACCGGGCCTTCGGGAAACCAGAGGTCGTCGGCGAGCACGCGGGTCATGGGGGGCAGTCCGTGGGGCGGTGGGGGTGCGATCGAGTGTACGCGCAAGCCGCGATAAGCTGCGTTCCATGAATGAAATCATCCTGCATCACTACGAGGGCTCGCCCTACGCCGAGAAGGTCCGGCTGGCGCTCGGCGCCCGGGGGCTCGCATGGCGATCGGTGATCGTCCCCAACATGCTGCCCCGGCCCGAGCTCGGCGCGCTCACCGGGGGCTACCGCCGCATCCCGGTGCTGCAGATCGGCGCGCACGTCTACTGCGACACCGCCCTGATCGTGCCGGTGCTCGACGAGATCGGCGACGCCCCGGCGCTGCAGCGGCCTGCCGAGCCGCTCGACGCGGTGCTTGCCGATCTCGCCGAGCGCGAGCTCTTCGGCGCGGCCGTGGGCTACGTGTTCCAGCCGCGCGGTTTCGCCGCCCTGTTCCAGGGCATGGGCAAGGCGCAGATCGAAGCCTTCATGGCCGACCGCAAGTCGATGCGCGCGGGCAGCGCGCCGCGCATGGAGCTGCCCGAGGCGAGCGGACTGCTCGACCGGTGGCTGCGCCGGATCGCGGCCCTGCTCGCCGACGGCCGCCCGTGGCTGCTCGGTGCGCGCGTCGGCGTTGCCGACCTCGCTGTCTACCATCCGCTGTGGTTCATCGCCCGGGCGCCCGCGCTCGCCGGCGTGCTCGAGGGCCATGCCGGGCTGCGCGACTGGATGGCGCGGGTGGCGGGCCTGGGCCACGGCAGCAGTCGCCCGATGAGCCCCGCCGAGGCGCTGGCGGCCGCCCGTGCTGCCTCGCCGGCCGAACCCGTGGCCCTGCCCTGGGTCGACTGGCACGGCTGCCAGCCCGGCGACGATGTCATCATCGAGCCGACCGACTACGGCATCGTGCCGGTGCGCGGCCTGCTCGCCGTGTCGGCGCCCGACCGGATCGCGCTGCGCCGGCGCGACGAGCAGGCCGGCGAAGTCATGGTGCATTTCCCGCGCGCCGGCTACCGGCTGCGTCGGCCCTGACGGCCGTCGCGCCACCGGACCAATCGCCTTCCTGAGCTACCATCCGCCCATGTTTCCGCTCACCATCGAACGCATCCCCGAGGCCGACGAGGCCTTGCGCCCCGCCATCCGCGAGTTCATCGCCCGCGAGATGCCACCGCTCGACGCCGGCCAGCGCTCGCGCTCCTGGATGGGCTACGACGCCGACTTCAGCCGCAAGCTGGGCCGGGCCGGCTTCCTGGGGCTCACCATGCCGCGCCGCTACGGCGGTGGCGAGCGCGGCTATTTCGCGCGCTTCGTCGTCGTCGAGGAACTGCTCGCGGCCGGCGCGCCCATCTCGGCGCACTGGATCGCCGATCGCCAGAGCGCGCCGCAGATCCTGCGCTACGGCACCGAAGCGCAGCGCGAGTTCTATCTGCCGCGCATCTGCCATGGCGACGCGTTCTTCTGCATCGGCATGAGCGAGCCCGACTCGGGTTCCGATCTGGCCAGCGTGCGCACCCGCGCGGTGCGCGACGGCGACGGCTGGCGCCTCACCGGGCGCAAGATCTGGACGACCATCGCCCACCACGCCCACTACATGGTGGCGCTGGTGCGCACCTCGGGCGCCCCCGAGGACCGCCACGCCGGCCTGTCGCAGGTGGTGATCGACCTCAGCTTGCCCGGCGTGAGCATCCGACCCATCCGCGACATCGCCGGCGACGAGCACTTCAACGAGGTGACGTTCGACGATGTCCGCCTGGGGCCCGACGCGCTGGTGGGCACCGAGGGCCAGGGATGGTCGCAGGTCAATGCCGAGCTCGCGATCGAGCGCAGCGGCCCCGAGCGGCTGCTGTCGTCGATCGTCCTGCTCGATGCGCTGCTCCAGTGGCAACGCTCGCTGCCGCAGCCCGACCCCGTGGCGGTGGCCGAGATCGGCGCGGTGCACGCGCGCCACGTGGTGCTGCGCGCGATGTCGGTGTCGCTCACCGCCATGATCGAGCGCGGCGGCAATCCGCTCACGGCTGCGGCGATGCTCAAGGACATCGGCACCCGGGTCGAGCAGGACATCGTCGAGCTCGCCACCCGGCTCGCCGGTGCCGACCCCGCCTGTGCCGCCCCTCGCGAGGTGATGCTTGCCCTTGCCTACTGCAGCCAGATGGCCCCCACGTTCTCGCTGCGCGGCGGCACCCGCGAGATCCTGCGCGGCATGATCGCGCGCGGCCTCGGCCTGCGCTGACCCTCGCTTCGAGTCCCATCTCCATGACCCATCCCGAGTCCGCGCTGCCGGCGCAGCCCTCCGACGACACCGCCCGCATCCTCGCCGAATCAGCAGCCCGGCTCTTCGAGCAGGCCTGCCCGCCGGCCAGCGTGCGGCGGGCCGAATCCGACCCCACCGTCGCGCGGGGCCTGTGGGAACAGCTCGACGCGCTGGGCCTGCCGACCGCCTGCCTGCCCGAGACCGCCGGCGGCTCGGGCCTGGGGTGGTCGGCCATCGCAGGCCTCGTCGAGGCCTGCGGCG
>JBILUW010000001.1:0-54469 GCA_044370795.1 Burkholderiaceae bacterium | reverse complement strand
CCCGGCCCCGGCCCGCGCGCCCGCGCGCGCGCCACCGAGGCCAGGCACGCGGCGTCGCGCAGTTCGCGCGCGAACCGCGCGGCCATCGCGCGCCCCTCGCCACGGTCGTAGCGCAAGCCCAGCATCACCAGCGCGCTGCCCAGCCCGGTGAACCCCAGCCCGATGCGCCGCTTGGCGCGAGCCTCGTCGGCTTGCGCTCGCAACGGCCAGCGCCCGAGATCGATCACGTTGTCGAGGGCGCGCACCGCCACCGCCGCAACCTGCCGCAAACGCGCCCAGCCGACCCGCGCGCCGCTCGTGAACGGCGCCTCGACGAAGGCTGGCAGGTTCAGCGAGCCGAGATCGCAGCCGCCGTAGGCCGGCAGGGGCTGCTCGCCGCACGGATTGGTCGCAGCGATCGTTTCGCAGTACGACAGGTTGTTGTCGCGGGCGATCCGGTCGATGAAGATCACGCCCGGCTCGGCGTGGTCGTAGGCGGCGCGCATGATCCGCTCCCACAGCTCGGCCGCGCGCACAGTCCGATGGATCCAGAGGCCATCCTCGCGCCGGCCGGCTGCGGGCGCGCGCGGCGCGACCGCGTGCACGAGTTCGAAGACGCCGTCCTCGGCCAGGGCGCGCATGAATCCGTCGGTCACGGCGAGCGACAGATTGAAGCTCGTCAGCGCGCCCTCGCGCTTGGCCGCGATGAACGCATCGACGTCGGGATGATCGATGCGCAGGACACCCATCTGCGCGCTGCGCCGGCCGCCCACCGGGCGCTGGGCGGCGCCAGCGGCGTCGAAGGCCCGCAGGCAGGCTGCTACCCCGCCGTGCGCATCGCCGCCGACCGGCGTGGCGCCGGCCGGGCGTACGCCCGAGAAGTCGTAGCCGACGCCGCCCCCCTGGCGCATCGTCTGCGCAGCTTCGTCGAGCGCGATCAGCAGCCCCGGGCGCCCTCTGGCGTCATGGCCCTCCAGGGCATCACCCAGCGGCTGCACGAAACAGTTGACCAGGGTGGCCGACGACTGCGTACCGGCCGCTGCGTTGATCCGGCCCGCCGGGATGAATCCGCGGCGCTGCGCCCGCAGGAAGCGCCGCGCCCAGGCCGCGCGCTGCGCCGGCGGTTCGGCCTGCGCCAGCGCCGATGCGACCCGCCGTCTGATGTCGGCCACATCCCGTTCGCCCGGGCGCAGGTACTTCTCGCGCAGCACGTCGCGCGTGAGTTCCTGTTCGGGCAGCGCCTCGAGCGCGATCGGCTGATTCATCAGCAACGATAGGCTATACTCGCGCCCTGCTCAGGGCGGCTAGCTCAGCGGTAGAGCACTGCCTTCACACGGCAGGGGTCACAGGTTCGAACCCTGTGCCGCCCACCAAACTTCGTTTCAAGGGCCCGGCTCCGCCGGGCCCTTGTCTTTTGTGCGCCAGGCTCGAGCGCTTCGGCGCGTCTGCTCCGGATGTCCAACCACCGCGCTCGGGTATTGCCCCTTTCCGGTGCACTGGCTTTAGTCTAGGACAAGCGCTGGACAAAGCCCGTCAGGCAGAGCGATCTGCCAAGTCGGCCTGTCGGCTCTCTCCTCCCCTCCCGCCCCTCCGGAAGAAGGCTCCGCCATGTCGACTGTCAAAGCCTGTCTCGCACAGAAGTCCCCGCAGATCCACTCCCTCGGTTCCTCGGCAACGGTCGTGCGCGCGCTGCAGACCATGCGCGACAACCGCGTGCGCTCGGTCCTCATCATCGACGACGACCAGCTCAAGGGCATCGTCACCCAGGGCGACTGCGCCATCAAGGTTCTGCTGCCTGGCCTCGACCCCAATACGGTCACGGTCAGCGAGATCATGACCCGCGATCCCCTGAGCGTCAGTCAGCAGGCGCTGCTCGATCAGTGCATGAAGATCATGATCGCGCGCAGCATCCGGCACCTGCCGGTACTTGAGGCGGGTCGGGTGATCGGCATGGTCTCGATCGGCGACATCGTCAAGAACATCATCGCGCAGCAGGGCGACCACATCCGCCACCTCGAGACCTACATCAAGGGTCACGCGGTCGAGTACTGAGTCAGCCGATACGGCGGGCTGCGAACAGCGGCCCGTCGGCATAGGCGAGCACCACCATCTCGACTCGCCGGTCGAGATCGTCTGGCGTGGGGTCGCCGAGCAGTCTGCACATCAGGCGCACGCTGTCGTCGAGGTCGATCAGGCCGATCGAATAAGGACCGGCTCCCCGAAACGCTTCGGGGGCAACGTGCACCCGCGTGTAGCTGTACAGGGTGCCCGTGGATGCAAGCGGCACCCACGACGGTTCCCGGCCCCAGCAGGCGCGGCATACGTTGCGCGGCGGAAAGCCGAGGGTCCCGCAGGTAGCGCACCGGGTCGTGATCAGCCGGCCCTGGGCAAGGGCATCCCAGAACGGCCTCGTGAAGCCCGACACCCTTGGCGGAAACGGTCGCGGCGCGGCCGGCTCCATCGAGACGACCGGCAGGAGCTTCATGCGCAGCCCTCCAGCACGTGGACCAGCGCGGCGTTGTACTTGCCGAGCTCCGACACCGTCATGGCCAGGCGCGCGCCCGCGATCTGCCGGGGGCCCGCGCGGCCGGTGAGCTGCTCGACCGCCTCGACAATGTCGTACAGCGGTGTGGCCTCCGGCGGATGGCCGCGCGACAGCAGGCCGCCGCAGGTGTTCACCGGATGGCTCGAGCCCATGCTGGTGAGCCCTGCATGCGCCGCCCAGGCGCCACGCCCCCGCTCGAACAACCCGAGCGCCTCGGTTGCCAGCACCTCGACGATCGTGCACGGCGCATAGAGCTGATACAGCGACATGTCGCCCAGCGCCACCTCGGCGCTGGCGAGCGCGCGCGCGGCCGCGCCACGCAGGCTGGCGTAGTCGAGGGCGTCGCTGCGCCGGTCGGAGAGCTGGTGCAGACCTTCATGTTCGAAGCCCCGGCCGCGCACCAGCACATAGGGCCGCCCGCTGGCGCGCGCCAGCTCCTCGCTGACCACCACGAGGGCGGCCGCTCCATCGGCGCGACCGGGGACCTCCAGCAGGCCCAGGGGCTCGACGATGGGCCGCGCCGCCAGCACGTCGTCGATGCTGATCGGCGTGCGGTACTGGGCAAGCGGGTTGTGCTCGGCGTGCCGCCGGTTCTTGACGGCAACGCTGGCGAGCACCTCCCTCGGCACGCGATGCTCATGCAGGTAGCGCTGCGCGTCCATCGCATACCAGGCGATGGGCACCGCGCCGAAGACCGACTGGAAGTCGACGTCGCCGGTCAGCCGGATGCTGTAGTCGAGATGCCGGGCGGTCGGCACGCCGGTCTCGAAGTGCACGCCCACCGCCAGCACGCAGTCGCCCTGCCCGCTCGTGATCTGGTGGACGGCGGTGTCGAAC
Organism: Burkholderiaceae bacterium; assembly: GCA_044370795.1. Classification (GTDB taxonomy): domain Bacteria; phylum Pseudomonadota; class Gammaproteobacteria; order Burkholderiales; family Burkholderiaceae_E; genus Quisquiliibacterium. The sequence goes on along the minus strand of JBILUW010000001.1, from coordinate 51,108 downwards.
GCATGTCCGCCGGTCATGCCGTTGCCCAGCACCTGGATGACGGTGGAGCGGGCCCGGATGCCGAAGTGGGCGGTGAGGAAGGTGTGGAAATACCCCTGGCGCGTGTGGTCGCCGGGATGGGCCACAACCACGCCATCGAGATCCTCGCGCGCCAGGCCGGCCATCGCCATGGCCGGCAGCACCACGTCGACCGCCAGTTCGTGCTCGAGCACCGGATCGGTGCCCGGCGCGGCGCGCTGGTGCACGCCCACCGGTACCGCGCCCCAGCCCAGGATCGCCGCTCGGCGCATCAGCCGGCCCGGTCGCGGTACTTGTTCAGCTCCATGCGGCCGATCTGGTTGCGGTGCACCTCGTCGGGTCCGTCGGCCAGCCGCAGCAGCCGCGCGGTGGCATAGGCCGAGGCCACACCGTGGTCGTTGTTCGTGCCGCCGCCGCCAAAAGCCTGGATGGTCCAGTCGATCACCTGACAGGCCATCTTGGGCGCCGCGACCTTGATCATCGCGATCTCGGCGCGCGCCGCCTTGTTGCCGGCCTTGTCCATCTTCCAGGCCGCGTTCAGCGTGAGCAGGCGGGCCTGTTCGATCAGGATGCGCGCCTCGGCGATGCGCTCGATGGTCACGCCCTGTTCGGCGACCGGCTTGCCGAAGGCCACCCGGCCCAGCGTACGCCGGCACATGAGTTCGAGCATGCGCTCGGCCAGGCCGACAAGACGCATGCAGTGGTGGATGCGCCCCGGCCCGAGCCGGCCCTGCGCGATCTCGAAACCGCGCCCCTCGCCGAGCAGCATGTTGCTCGCCGGCACGCGGACGTTGTCGAAGACCACCTCGGAGGCGCGATCGGGCACGCCGTAGAAGCCGAAGACCGCGATCGGGCGCACCACGGTGATGCCGGGGGTGTCCATCGGCACCAGGATCATCGACTGCTGGCGATGACGATCCGGGTTGCCCGGGTCGGTCTTGCCCATGAAGATGCAGATCCGGCAGCGCGGGTCGGTCGCGTTGGTGGTGTACCACTTGCGGCCGTTCAGCACGTAGTGGTCGCCATCGCGCACGATGCTCGACTCGATGTTGGTCGCATCGCTCGACGCGACCGCGGGCTCGGTCATGGCGAAGCACGAGCGGATCTCGCCGGCGAGCAGCGGCCGCAGCCAGCTCTCGCGCTGCTCGGACGTGCCATAGCGCGCGAGCACCTCCATGTTGCCGGTGTCGGGGGCCGAGCAGTTGAAGAGCTCGGGGGCGAGGTGCGAGCGGCCCATGATCTCGCACAGCGGCGCGTACTCGAAGTTGCTCAGGCCGATGCCGTGCTCGGTGTCGGGCATGAACAGGTTCCACAGCCCTTCGGCGCGGGCCCTGGGCTTGAGCTCCTCGACGATGGGCAGCACCTTCCAGGGGCCGAGTTCCTCGGCCTCGCGGTAGAAACGCTGCTCGTTCGGATAGACATGGGCTTCCATGAACGCGGCGATGCGCTGCTGCAGTTCGTGGACACGGGGTGGGAACTCGACCATCGGGGGCTCCGTGTAGCGGATCGGGATGCTGGTTGGGAGGCCGGGCCGCCGCGAGGCGACCCAGCCTGCAGACGCCGCGCTCAGCGGCGGATCACGATGCCGGCGCGCTCGCGATCCCAGAGGCTGTCGCGACGCGCCACCGCATCCTGCTTGAGCTTGTACTTCTCGATCTTCTCGGTGGCCGTCTTGGGCAAGGCTGCGATGAACTCGACGTAGCGCGGCACCATGAAGTAGCTCATGGCCTGCGCGGCAAAGCGCACGAGATCCTCGGCCGCGAGCGCGGCGCCCTCGCGCAGCACGACGTAGACCATCACCTCGTCCTCCTCGGTGTCGGCGGGCACCGGGATGGCGGCCACTTCGAGGACCGCGGGGTGCCGGGCGAGAATGGTCTCGACCTCGAAGGCCGAGATGTTCTCGCCGCGGCGCCGGATCGATTCCTTCTTGCGGTCGACGAACCACAGGTAGCCATCGGCATCGACGCGGCCGCGATCGCCGGTGAAGAACCAGCCGTCGACGTAGGCCTCGGCGGTCTTCTCGGGCATCCGGTAGTACCCGGTGCTCATGGTGCCGGGCTGCGTCGGGCGCAGCACGATCTCGCCGACCTCGCCCACCGGCAGGTCGCGGCCGTGGTCGTCGACGATGCGCAGTTCGCTCGCACCGCGCGGGCTGCCCGCCGAGCCGATCTTGTCGGCGCGGTCGCCCGGCACGAAGTTGGTCACCGCGTAGTTCTCGCTCATGCCGAAGACCGCGGTCACCTGCACGCCGTAGCGCTGCTGGAACTGCGCGCAGACTTCCTTGTTCATGGGCACGACCATGCACTGGCGCAGCCGGTGGTCGCGCTCGTGCGGACCCGGCGGGATCTTGAGGATGATGTGGCCCATCGCGCCCAGCGAATTGAACTGCGTGGCGCCGGTCTCGCGAATCTCGTCCCAGAAGCGGCTGGCCGAGAAACGCGGCGACAGCGCCACCGACGCATCGGCCCACAGCGCCGCGTTCACGGTGTACCAGAGCGCGTTGACGTGAAAGAGCGGCAGGCAGGTGTAGAGCACGTCGTCGGGGCCGTAGCCGTAGTCGGCGGCAATCGCCCGGCCCACACCCTGCGCCTGCGAATGCGGGCACATCACGCCTTTCGACGGACCGGTGGTGCCCGAGGTGTAGACGATCAGATGCGTGTCGTCGTGGCGCACCCGCTCGATCGGCGGGCGCGTGGCGTCGGGGCCGCACAGCGCCGTCAGCGCCTCGACCGACCCGGGCAGCGCCTCCTGCGCCTGCGCCAGCGCCTCGTGCGGGCCATGCAGGAACCACCGGCCAAGGGCCGCGGGCGGTGCGCCCAGGGCAAGCACGCGGTCGAGCCACTGCGCGTCGATCGCCAGCGCGATCGCGTCGGACTGCTCGAGGAAGTAGCGCAGCATCTCACCACGCGCCGCGGTGTTCAGCGGCACGCCGACCGCGCCGATCTTGCCCAGCGCCCAGACCGTCCACAGGAACTCGGGCTGGTTGTCCATCATGACCGCGACGTGATCGCCGTGCGCGATGCCGCGCGCGAGCAGTCCGTTGGCGTAGCGGTTGGTGATCGCCTCGACCTCGCCGTAGCTGAAGGTGCGGCCTTCCCAGCGCAGCAGGGGGCGATCGGCGATCGTGTCGGCCTTGTCGGCAAGCACGCGGCCGATCGTGCGCTCGTGCAGGGGGTAGTCGCGAGGCATAGCGGGTCTCCACGCCGGCTCGGCCCGGCAGCGGAACGCGGGCGCCGGGTGAGCCCGCCGCGCCGACTATACACTCGGGCCCTTGCGCCCCTCGAGGGCGCGCAGACGCCGCACGGAGCCCCCCGATGCCCCCCGCCGAAGATATCGAGACACCCTACGCGAGCGCGCGCGCCGTGGTCCTGCCGGCCTGGATCGACCACAACGGTCACATGAACGTCGGCTACTACCACGTCGCCTTCGACATCGCGTCCGAGCCCTTCTTCGAGTGGCTCGGCCTGACGCCGACGCTACGCCGCGAGCATGCCTCCTCGACCTTCGCCCTCGAGTCGCATCTGCACTTCCATCGCGAAGTCCGCGAGGGCGACCGCCTGCGTTTCGAGGCCCGCCTGATCGACGCCGACAGCAAGCGACTGCACTTCTTCCAGACGATGCACCACGCCGATCAAGGCTACCTCGCCGCCACCTTCGAGACGCTGAGCATCCACATGGACATGCGTGTGCGACGTCCGGCGCCGATGCCCGCCGTGATGGCCGAACGCGTGCAGTCGGTGCTGGCGGCGCACCGCGCGCTGCCGCGGCCCTGGCAGGTGGGCCACGTGATCGCCGCAAGATCGCCCGGCCGGGCGCCGACCGGCACCGCGTGAGCGCGCCGCCGGCCGACCGCGCGGGTGCAAGCCCGCTGCCCGCCGAGGAGCAACTGAAGGTCGTCGCCGGTCTGCAGGTCGGCATCTTCGTCGCCGCCCTCGACGCCACGCTGGTCGCAGTCGCGCTGCTGTCGATCGCGCGCGATCTCGGCGGCGCCAGCCTCATCGCCTGGGTGGTCGCCGGCTACACCGTCGCGGCCACCGTGGCCACCCCGCTATACGGCAGCCTGTCCGACGCCTACGGCCGCCAGCGCATGATGACCATCGCGATCACGCTCTATGCGCTGGCCTGCGTCGGCTGCATGTTCGCCCAGTCGATGCCGCAACTGCTGGTGCTGCGGGTGCTGCAGGGCCTGGGCGGCGGCGGGCTCATCGTGCTCGCCCAGTCGACGATCGGCGACGTGGTGCCGCCCACCGAGCGCGGCCGCTTCCAGGCCTGGCTGTCGGGCACCTACGCGCTGGCCGCCCTGATCGGGCCGGTGGCCAGCGGCTATCTCACCGCCTGGTTCGGCTGGCGCTCCGTCTTCGCCGTCAGCCTGCCGCTGTCGGCGATCGCGCTGCTGCTCACCCGCCGGGTACTGGCGCGGCTGCCTCGGCCGGCGGGCGTCAGCCGCGTCGATGCCACCGGGGTGCTCATGCTCACCGTCGGCCTCACGGCGCTGATGTCGGCGCTCACCCGTATCGGTCAGGGCGCCGCGCTCACCGATCCCGCCGGGCTGGCATTGACCGCAACTGCCGCGGTGCTGCTGGGCATGTTCTGGCGTCGTCAGTTCAAGGTCGACAGCCCGCTGATGGCCCCGGATCTGCTCACCACGCCGCAGGTGCTCTGGGGCAGCCTGTCGTCGGCCATGGTGTTCTTCTCGCTGACCGGCGCCGCGGTGATGCTGCCACTGGCGCTGCAGGCGGTAGCAGGCCAACCGCCGGAGCGGGTCGCCCTGATGATGCTGATGCACGCGCTGGCCGTGCCGTGCGGCGCCTTCTTCAGCGGCCGGATGATGCCGCGCACGATGCTGTTCCGGCGCAACATGGTGGCTGGCGCGTTGCTGGCGGCAACGGCGTCGGCAGTCCTGGCACTGCTGCGGTTCGAGACCCTGCCTGCGGTCGCGGCCGCCATGCTCGCGATGGGCCTGGGCATCGGCATATCGCTGCCGCCCGGCATCGTCGCCGTGCAGATGGCGGTCGCGCCCGGGCGCATCGGCGCAGTCACCGCCTTTCTGGGGCTGGCCCGGTCGCTCGGCAGCGCGGTCGGGCTGGCATCGCTGACCTCGATCCTGTTCGCCGTGGTGGGCACGGCCGCAGACGGCGCTTCGGCCGCCAACGTCGTGAGCCGCGCCAACCCGGGCGATCCCGCGCTCGCCGCCGGCTTCAGCGCGGTCTTCGTCTGCACCTGCACCGCGCTGCTGGTGGCGGCACTGGCCGCAGCCCGACTGCCTGCTGGCGGCAGGGCCAATCCGCAGCCCCTACAATGATTTGTCGGTCGACGGACCGGCGCACGCGATCACGATCCGCCGGCCGGCTGGCCGGCTTCCGCGAACGAGAACCAAAGGAGAACCCATGGGAAGCACCGTCACGTTCAACCGGCCCGACGGCAAGTCGGTCAACGGCTATCTGGCCGAGGCGCAGGGCGCGACCGGATCGGTCGTCGTCATCCAGGAATGGTGGGGGCTGAACGACCAGATCCGCGGCGTGGCCGACCGGATCGCGCAGGCCGGCTACACGGCGCTGGTGCCCGACCTGTACCGCGGCAAGGCCACCGTCGAGGCCGAGGAGGCCCACCACCTGATGTCGAGTCTCGATTTCGGCGACGCCGCTTCGCAGGACGTGCGCGGCGCGGCGCAGTTCCTGAAGGCGCGCGGCGGCAAGGTGGCCGTGACCGGCTTCTGCATGGGCGGCGCCCTCACCGTCCTCTCGTCGACGATGGTGCCCGAGATGGACGCCGGTGTGGTCTGGTATGGCCTGCCGCCGCTCGAGTTCGTCGATGCGTCGCGCATCAAGGTCCCGCTGATGGCGCACTGGGCCACCGAGGATGCCGCCTTCGCGATCGCCAGCGTCGACGCACTCGAACAGAAGCTGGCGTCCGCCGGCGTGACCTACACGGGCCATCGCTATCTCGCACAGCACGCCTTCGCCAACGAGACTGCGGTCGGGCCGCACCGCCTGCCCATCACCCAGTACGACCCCGCCTGGGCTCAGATCGCCTGGGACCGCAGCTTCCGCTTCCTCGGCCGCCACATCGGCTGACCGGCTTGCTCAGGCCTGCGGGTCGGCCTGCGGCCGGCTCCAGGCCGCAGGCCGCTTCTCCACGAACGCCCGGATGCCCTCGCGCGACTCGGCGCTGGTGGCCAGGCTCGTGAAGTTCTCGACCGCCGCTGCCACGCCGCGGCGGTAGTCGCTGTCGCATTCGCGCAGAAAGTCGGCCCGTCCGCGACGCATCACGCCCGGCGCCTTGGCCGCCAGCACGGCGCCAAGCGCGCGCGCCTGGGCAAGCGCCTCGCCCTCCTGCACCACCCGGCTGACCAGGCCCAGCGCGGCCGCCTCGTCGGCACCGAAACTGCGGCCGGTGAACAGCAGATCGAAGGCCCGGTGCCGGCCGACGATGCGCGGCAGGTGGGCGAAGTGGATTGCCGGAATCAGGCCGACGTCGATCTCCGGGTAACCGAAGGTGGCCGTGCGCTCGGCGACGATCAGGTCGCAGCCGATGGCGATCGTCATGCCGGCGCCCCGGGCCGCACCGGCAACCGCCGCAATCGACGGCTTGCCCAGGCGGAACTGCGCGTCGGTCATCTGCACATACAGACGCTCGAGCAGCCCGTGCATCACCTCGCTGGGCTGACCATCGACGGCGCGGATATCGAGCCCGGCGCAGAAACGCCGCGGCTGGGCACTCGCGATGATGACGGCGCGGGCATCGGTGTCGAGCCGCGCGCGCTCGAGCCCAGCGAGCAGTTCGTCGATGAGGGCGCCATCGACGGCGTTGACGGGCGGACGGTCGAGCAGCAGCTCGGCGATGCCATCGACCAGGCGGTAGTGGACCAGAGGCATGGGCGCAATCGTGGAGAACGGAGGTTGCGGACGCGCGCCTGGCCGCCGCGGGCCGCGGCAGCCGGGCAAGGGGCCGGTCAGGGCGGCGGCAGCACGCGCTGCTCACGCAGCCGCGCGAACCAGTCGCGAAACATCTGCGCGGTGTCGATGCAGTCGTGGAAACCCGCCTGGCGGATGCGTATGGTGCTCACGATGACGGGCGGCGGATGCTCGCGCGCATGGAAACCGAAGCAGAAGTCGGCGTAGTGATGCGACTGCCCGAGGAGTTCGGCAAGGGGCGGCGCCGCGAGGCCTTGGGCACGCACGATCGCTTGCCACTCGGGCTCGCGCTGCGGGAGGTCGCGCGCCAGCGAGCGCGGCGCATCGGGCCCGGTGGCCACGCCCAGGGCATCGGCGATCGCGGGCCACAGATTGCGCCAGACGAAGACATCGCCGTTGGTGACGTTGAAGATCTGGTTGCGCGCCGACTCGGCCTGCGCCGCCCAGGCGAGCGCGCGGGCGAGCAGCCGCGCATCGGTGGCCTCGAGGATGTTCGACGGCCCGCCCGGATAACCCATCGGCTCGCCGCGCGCCGCGCACAGCGCCGCATGCACGCCGATGACGGGGATGAGGTTCATCGCGGCGCCCAGCGCGTCGCCGAACACCAGTTGCGGACGCAGAATGGTGAAGCCGAAGCCGGCCTGGGCGGCGCGCGCGCGCAGGTAGTCTTCCTGGAGCCAGTAGAAGTTGTCGTGCGGATCGCGAGGCGTGTCCTCGCGCGCGGGCACGGCCACCGGATGCAGGTGTACGCCATAGGCCTTGGTGCCCTGCATCAGACTCACGTGGCGCAACGGCGCACGCTGGGCGAGCAAGGCCTCGAGCAGGTTGCGCGCCATGGCCAGATTGACCTGCATCTGGTCCGGATCGCGCCAGCCCTTCACCAGCCCCGGCTTCTCGTGCAGCGCCGCGTAGACCACGTGAGTGACCTGGCCGCCGACATCGGCCAGCGCGCGCGCGCACGCCGCGCCATCGGCCAGATCGACCGCAAGGTGCTCGACGCGCACGCCCGCGGGCAGTTGCGGCGCCCGACGCGACAGCGCGAGCACCCGCCAGCCTTCGAGCCCGGCGAAGTGGGCGGCCGCGGCCTGCCCCACCACCCCGGAGGCGCCGGCGATGAGTACGGTACGCGCGCTCATGGGTGCAACGCCGCGAGCAGGGGCACGCGCGCCCGGCGCGGGCTCACTGGCCGGCCGCCGTGTCGGCCGGCTCGAGCAGCGCGCGGTAGGCGTGCCAGCTGGCATGGCCGACCAGGGGCGCGGTGACGAGCAGCAGGCCCAGCCAGAAGACGAGGCTCGCGCCGATGAGCGTGACGATCAGCGCGGCCCACAGCGCCATCGGCAGCGGATTGGCCGCCAACGTGCGGGCGCTGGCGAAGATCGCCGTCATGGTGTCGGCGCGGCGGTCGAGCATCAGCGGCATCGACACCACCGAGATCGCGAACACCAGGGTGGCGAACAGCAGACCGATCGCCATCCAGACCAGCAGGAACTCGAGATTGGCCATCTGCGCTATCTGGCTCACGATGCCCTTCAGATCGGGAAAGTCGGTGGTCGAGAACAGCGCGAACACCACCACCGAGATCCGCGCCCAGACCACCATCGCGAACGTGAGGATGGCCGCGAAAAAGGCGATCGAGCCGAGGTTGCGACGCCAGCAGACCAGCGAAGCTGCCAGCGTCGGCGCAAGCCCGCGCTCGCGCTGGCGCGAGAGATCCTGGATGCCCACGCATACGAACGGTCCCATCAGGAAGAACCCGGCGGTCAGCCCCATCGTGAGCTGCCAGCGGGTGGCGTAGACCAGGCCGATGAGCTCGCCCATCAGCACGAAGACCGCGCCATAGAACAGCCCGCGGCCGCCGGTCTGGCGAAGATCGCGCAGGCCCAGCGCCAGCCAGCGCGCAGGCGCGCCAGGGTCGATCCGGCGTACCGCCGGCAGTTGCGGGCGCGGGGCGGGTGTTGCGCCCGAGGCGCCTGCGGAAGCGGACACGGATCGCTCGGCATCATGGACCATGGCATCCCCCTGGGCGCTGACCTGCCGGTCGAGCACGCGTCGCGGCGAGCTCAATCCAGACGCAGGTTCATCGGCCTGATGATATCGCCCCAGCGCTTGTCCTCGCTGCGGATCAGCGCGGCGTATTCCTCCGGGCTTGCGCTGGCTTCCGGAATCTCGCCGCCGGCGCGCAGCCGGTCGGCGAACTCGGGCACCCGCACCGCTGTCGCGACCGCCGCGTGCAGCTTGCGGATGACGGGGTCGGGCGTGCCCGCGGGCGCGAGGAGCGCGAACTGCGCGTAGGCGACGAGCTCGGGGTGGCCCGCCTCGGCGAAGGTCTGCACCCCGTCGGGCAGACCGGCGCGCTCGTTGCCCATCGAGGCGACGATGCGCGTCTTGCCGGCCTTGTGCATCGCAACCGCCGTCGACATCCCGTCCATCTGGACGTCGATGCGACCGGCAATGAGGTCGACGGTCGACTGCGAGGTGCCCTTGTATGGCACCGCCACCACCTTGATGCCGAGCGTGCGGCCGATCCACTCGGCGAGGATGTGCGAGGTGGTGCCGGTACCCACGGTGCCGAAGACGAGTCCGTCGGGCCGCGATCGCGCGTAGGCGACGAGCTCGGCCACGGTGCGCGCCGGGATGCCCGCGTGAGCGTTGACGATGAAGGCCTGCTTGGAGACCGTCGATATCGGCGCGAGCTCCGACACCTTGTACGGCAGGTTGCGAAAGACGTGCGGATTGACGTTGGTGATGCCCGAACCGCCGAAGAGCAGCGTGTGCCCGTCACGCGCGGCCTTGGTGACCGAGGTGGTGGCCACGAAGCTGCCCGCCCCCGGCTTGTTCTCCACCACTACCGAGGTCTTGAGCAGACGGGCCAGCTCGTCGGCCAGCCGGCGGGCGGTGACGTCGGTGGCCCCGCCGACGGCGAAGGGCACCACCAGCGTGATCGGCCGGCTCGGAAACTCCTGGGCGCGCACCGGCAGGGCAAGCCCGGCAAGCAGGCCCGACAGGCCGCCGACGACGCGACGGCGCAGGCGCCGTGCGGCTCGCGCGCGGTCGGGAAACATGGGGTCGGTCATGGTGCAAGCTCCGGGACGGCAGGTTAGGGTTCGAGGATGGCGAACATCGGCGAGAAGGCATCGAGCGTGGCGAACAGCGCAGCCACCGCCTCGCGCTCGCCTTCGACGCGCAGCAGGTTCTCGTCGAGAGCCTGGGCGAAGGACTTGCCGGCCGCGAGGATGGCGGCCAGCGCGGACCGGTCGCAGCGCACCAGCGCGTGCGCCTGCGAACCGTGCGACCCGGGACCGTGGCTGAGCGCGCCGTGGCTCAGCGTGAGGCGATGCGGCTGGGCCTCGCCGGCCATGACCCAGTCGATGCGCAGCGCCAGGTCGGCGGCCTTCGGGCCGTTGACGCGGATTGCCAGATAGTCGAAGAACATCGGCATCGGCATCATCGCGACCACGCGCGGCGCCACCCCGCCCTGCGCACCGGGTGGCGACTTGGGCGCCCCGAGGCGCAGCTCGCGCGCACCGAGCAGGTAGGCATTGCGCCAGGTGCTCGATTCGCTCTGGTAGCCGAGCTGCTCGAGCGCGTCTGCGCAAAGCGCGCGCGCCGCCAGGTCCGATGGATCGGCGAACACCAGGTGGTGGCAGACCTGCGCGACCCAGCGGTAGTCGCCGGCCTCGAAATCGCGGCGGGCCCGCTCGAGCACGGCGGGCGCCCCGCCCATGTACTCGACGTACCGACGGGCCGCGGCCTGCGGCGACAGCGGATTGAGATTGACCGGGTTGCCGTCGTAGGGCCCCAGATAGTGGGTGTAGATCGCGCGCACGTTGTGCGCGATCGCCCCGTAGTAGGGCCGCGCGTGCCAGCGGCCGGCAAGCGCGGGCGGCAGCTCGACCGACTCGGCGATCTCGTTGGGCGTTTGCCCGTGGCTCATCAGGCGCAGCGTCTGATCATGGAGATAGCGGTACATGTCGCGCTGCTCCGTGATGAAGCGGCGCACCCGCTCGCGCCCCCAGGTCGGCCAGTGGTGCTGGGCGATGCAGACCTCGGTGCCATCGATGAACGCGTCGAGCGCGCGATCGAGGTACTTCGACCAGGCCAGCGCGTCGCGCGTCTTGGCGCCCCGGATGGGGCACAGGTTGTGCATCGTGTGGCAGCCGTTCTCCGACAGGTTCAGCACGCCGAAGGCCGGAAAGAAGAAGTTCATCTCGGCCGGCGCCTCGGTCTCGGGCGTGAGCTGGCAGACGATCTCGACGCCATCGATCCACAGCGTCTCGGTGGGCTCGACCACGATGCGGTTGGGCGCGATCAGGCTCTGCGTGCCGCGGCCGGTCACCTTGCCCAGGCCGCTGTCGACGTGGCCGAGCGGGCCGCGCGGCAGCGTCGGGCCGAACTGGAACATCGCCCGGCGCCGCATCGGCACGCCGGCGAGCACGTTCTCGGAGATCGCCTCATGCATGAAGCCGTCGGGCGCAACCACCATCACTTCGCCGCTTTCGGCCTGCGCCGCAGTCATGACCCCCTCGACGCCGCCGTAGTGGTCGGTGTGGCTGTGCGAGTAGATGACCGCCCGCACCGGCCGCTCGCCACGGTGGGCGCGATACAGCGCGAGCGCCGCCTGCGCGGTCTCGGTGAACATCAGCGGATCGATGATCACGATCCCGGTGTCGCCCTCGACGATCGTCATGTTGGCGAGATCGAAGCCGCGCACCTGGTACACGCGTTCGGTGACCTCGAACAGGCCGTGCAGCCGGTTCAGCCGCGCGTGCCGCCACAGGCTGGGGTTGACCGAATCGGGCGAGCGCTCGTCGTCGAGGAAGTCGAAGCTCGCCATGTCCCACACCACATGCCCGCGAGCGCTCGTGATGCGGGCGTCGGGGATGCTGCCCAGCAAGCCGCGCGCCGCGTCGTCGAACGACTCGCGGTCGCCGAAATCGAGCGATGTGAACACGCCCCGGTTGGCGCGGCAGGTGTGCAGCGTCGCCGGCTTCATCGGCGAGCCGGCGTCGGCGGGCTCGGCCAACTCAGGACTCCAGCAGCATGCGGAAATCGGCGCGCACGCGGCGGGCCTCGTCGGCCGCCGCCGGCGCCGCGGCACCCATGCCGAAGTAGCCGTGGATGAGGCCGGCGCCGTGGTGCTCGAGCACCCGCACGCCCGCCCGGCGCAGCGCCTGCGCGTAAGCCTCGCCCTCGTCGCGCAGCGGATCGAACTGCGCGGTGCACAGCACCGTGGGCGGCAGCCCCGCGAGGCCGGGCGCGCGCATCGGCGAGACGCGCGGATCGGCGGCGCGGCCGCTGTCGCCAAGGTAGTGGTCGGAGAACCACTGCATCACCGCGAGCGACAGGAAGTAGCCCTCGGCATTGGCATCGCGCGACGGATAGCTGCGGTTGAGTTCGGGGTCGCGGAAGTGGCCGAGCACGTCGGTGACCGGATAGACGAGAAGTTGCGCGTGCAACCGTGGCCCCGCGTCGCGCGCGGCGATGGCGACAGCAGCCGCGAGATTGCCGCCGGCGCTGTCGCCGGCGACCGCCAGCGGTTGCCCGGCACCGCCGTACGAGGCCAGATTGGCGCCGACGTGCCGCACTGCGGCGAGCGCGTCGTCGAAGGCCGCGGGAAATCGGTCCTCGGGCGGGCGCCGATAATGAACGCTGACCACCGTGGCGTCGAGCTCGATCGCGAGCGTGCGCGCGGCCCGGTCGTGCGTGTCGAGGTCGCCGGCTACCCAGCCGCCGCCATGGAAGTAGACCACCGTGGGCGCGAGCGGGCGCAGCGTGCGGTAGACCCTGACCGGGATCGCACCCGCCGGCCCGGGCACGGTGGCCTCGTGCACGCTGCCCGGGTCTGGCAGCGCAATGTCATTGCGCGCGGCCGCAAGCGCCCGCAACGACTCGCGCGAGCTCGCCGGCGTCATGGTGGGCACGTCGCGCAGCGGCATGCGCGGGATGATCTTGGCGATGTCGGCATCCAGGGGCATGGCGTCTCCGTGGGGGGCGGCCCGCAGGCCGGGCTCCGAGGATAGCCGGCCGGGCACGACCGCCGCGAGCGCGCGAGGGCGGTTGGCGAGCGTTTCCGAAACCGCGCGCCAGCGCCCGCGTGGAAACCGGGCGCTGGCGCGCGCGTGCCACGGGCTCTCGCCCTTGCGGCAGGCCAGGTCCTCGCGGAACGCGCCGGGCTCGCGCGCCTGCGCGAGCCGCGCATCGGCCGTATGATCGGGTGTCGCGCGCCGACGCCCCGGCTGGCGCGCATCCTTGCGGAGCGAGCACGATGACATCGACCCACGACCTGGTCATCCGCGGCGGAACCCTCGCCGACGGTCTCGGCGGCGAACTGCGCGACGGCGACGTCGCCGTCAGCGACGGGCGCATCGTCGCGGTCGGGCGTGTGGAGGGCCACGGGCGCGAGGAGATCGACGCCCGCGGCCGACTGGTCACACCCGGCTTCGTCGACATCCACACCCACTACGATGGACAGGCGAGTTGGGACAGCCGCATGCAGCCGTCCAGCCTGCACGGCGTGACCACTGCCGTGATGGGCAACTGCGGCGTGGGCTTCGCCCCGGTGCGCGCCGACGACCGCGACCGGCTCATCGAACTGATGGAGGGCGTCGAGGACATCCCGGGCGCCGCGCTCCACGAAGGTCTGGGCTGGCAGTGGGAGTCGTTCCCGCAGTACCTCGACTTTCTCGCGACCCTGCCGCGCGACATCGACGTGGCCGCGCAACTGCCCCACGGCGCCCTGCGCGTGTACGTGATGGGTGAGCGCGCCACGCGCCTGGAGCCGGCCACCCCCGATGACATCGCCCGCATGCGCGCCCTCGCCTGCGACGCGACGCGCGCCGGCGCGGTGGGCTTCTCGACCTCGCGCTCGATGAATCACCGCAGCATCACCGGCGACCCCACGCCGTCGCTGAAGGCCACCGAGGACGAGCTCACCGGCATCGGCATGGGCCTGGCCGACGCCGGCAAGGGGGTCATCCAGATCATCTCCGACATGGCCGCCAGCCAGGGCGACGAGCTCGGCATGGTGTTCCGCGTGGCGCGCGCGAGCGGCCGGCCGGTATCGATCTCGCTGGCGCAGAGCCACCGCAAGCCCGAGGACTGGCGCCGGGTCCTCGAGCGCATCCACGGCGAGGCGCAGGCCGGCCTGCGGATCGCGGCGCAGGTCGCGCCGCGCCCGGTGGGCGTGCTCTTCGGGCTGCTGGCCAACCGCAGCCCGCTGCACGGCTCAGACACCTTCATGGCGCTGCGCGAGCTGCCGCCCGCCGAGATGGTGGCGCGGATGCGCGACCCGCAGGTGCGCGCCCGCATCCTGCTCGAGGCCGAGGCCAGGCCCATGCTGCGGGTCGATGGCAAGCCCTACGACTACGACCGGGTCTTCGAGCTCGGCTCGCCCCCCGACTACGAGCCGCCGCTCGAGCGCTCGATCGAGCAGATCGCGCGGCGCAGCGGGCGCAGCGCAGTCGAGGCCGCCTACGACCTGATGCTCCAGGACGAAGGCCGCGCCCTGCTGCTTGCGCCGTTCGCCAACTATGCGTACGGCTCGCTCGATCACTGCGCCGAGCAGCTGTCCCATCCGCAGGCGCTGTTTGGCCTGGGCGACGGCGGCGCCCACGTCGCCTCGATCTGCGATGCCAGCTTCACCACCACGCTGCTCGGCTACTGGGGCCGGCACCGTACGGCAGGCCGCCTGCCGCTGCCGCTGCTCGTCAACCTGCTCACGGCACGCAACGCGGCTGCCGTCGGGCTGCACGACCGGGGCGCGTTGGCTGCCGGCATGAAGGCCGACATCAACGTGATTGACCTCGACAGCCTGGCGCCGCAGGTGCCCGAAGTGCGCCGCGACCTGCCCGCCGGCGGACGCCGCTTCGTCCAGGGCGCCAGCGGCTACGATGTCACGGTGGTATCGGGCTGCGTCACCTATCGCCAGGGCGTGGCCACCGGCGCCCTCCCGGGGCGGCTGGTTCGCGCCTGAACCCAACGCCAACGGAGAACCATCTGATGCAAGCGGTCTGGTACGAACGCAAGGGCCTGGCCCGAGACGTGCTGCAGTTCGGCGAATTGCCCATGCCGGAACCCGGTCGGGGCGAAGTCCGGGTCAGGGTGCATGTCTCGGCCGTCAACCCCTCCGACACCAAGCAGCGCGGCGGCGCCCGCGGCAACGTCACGATGCCGTTTCCCCGGGTGGTCCCGCACCAGGACGGCGCGGGGGTCGTCGACGCGGTCGGCGCGGGCGTCGACGAGGCACGCATCGGCCAGCGCGTCTGGATCTACGAGGCCACGCTGGGCCGTCCGCACGGCACCTGCGCGCACTACACGGTCGTGCCGGCGCACAAGGCCGTGCCGCTGCCCGACAAGGCCAGCTTCGCCGACGGCGCCTGCATGGGCATTCCGGCCATGACGGCGCACCGCTGCGTGCTGGCCGATGGACCGGTGCTGGGCAAGACCGTCCTGGTCCATGGCGGGGCCGGCGCAGTTGGCTTCTACGCAGTGCAGATCGCTCGTCTGGCCGGGGCGCAGCGGGTCATCGCCACCGTCAGCCGCGACGAACAGGCGCAGCAGGCCCGGCTCGCAGGCGCCCATGAGGTGATCAATTACCGCAGCGAGGATGTCGGCGCGCGGGTCCAGGCCATCACCGGCGAAGCCCAGGGCATAGACCGTGTGGTCGAAGTCGCTTTCGGCAGCAATCTGGCTGTCAATCTGCCATTGCTGCGCCCGGGAGGCGTGATCGCCGCCTACGCCTCGGACGCGGTGCCCGACCCGGCGATTCCGTTCTGGCCCATGCTCGCCAAAGACCTCACGGTGCGCTTCGTGCTCGTTTATGCGATGCCGCAGGCGGCCCATGACGATGCCGCGATGTTCATCAACGCGGCGCTGTCGGCCAACGAGCTGCGCCATCAGGTCTATCGCACCTTCGCGATGAGCGATACGGCGGCCGCGCACGAGGCCACCGAGAGCATGAGCCACGTCGGCAAGGTGCTGGTGACCACCGACTGAAGACATGGCGCTGCGGCCCGCGGGGCCCGGCACTGCGCCCGAAGAACGGGCGGCCTGCGCGGCCGCCCTCGCACATCATTCGATGATCGCGACCACCTGGCCTTCCTTGACCGGCTCGCCTTCGGCGACACGGATCTCGACGACCGTTCCGGCACGAGGCGAGGCCACGGGGATTTCCATCTTCATCGACTCGATGATCATGATGGTGTCGTCGGCGCCCACCTGCGCGCCGCTGGCACACTCGATTTTCCAGACCGAACCGCTGACCTCGCTCACCACCTGAACCCGCGCCATCTCGTCTCCCCGGGGAATGCCGCCAAACTCGGCCGTGGGGCGATGATAGACCCCAGACCGCCGCCCGGCGAGGCGTGCGGTTCGTTCGGGCTGTCTAGTGGAAGTGCGTGGTTTCGGGCTCGACGTCGTCGGGCATCTCGGCGTGGACGATGTCGCCCTTGACATTCGGGTACAGCGGCACGCCGCAGTCCTCGCAGTAGTCGGGTTCGCTGAGTTCGCTCCAGACGCGCACGTCGGTGACGCCGCTCTCGCGCAGCGTGGTGCGGATGGTGTCGAGCGGCGAAGGTTCGTCGGCTTCGCTCTCGGCGCCGAGCAAGGGCCAGGCGACCCCCTGCGCAACCTCCTCGACCTCGCCGACCGACAGGCCGATGCGGTACTCGTCGACGCGCTCGCCGCCGAAGGCCGCCACGGTGGCCACCAGCTGCGCGGGATCGAGGGACATCGCATGCGTGAGAAAGTGCACCGCCGCGCGTATCGAGTACGGGCGCGCCCGCCTGTCGGCCTCGCGCAGGTTGAGGTGGTAGGCGTCGGGCAGCAGGCACTCGAAGCCGCAGCCCGGCAGCAGCGGCTCGAGGTTCGGGCGGCCCTGAGCGATCCATTGCTCGAGGCAGTGCACCCGGCTGGAGCGCTCGGCGCCTTCGGTTTCCTGCCAGCGGAACATCGCGCTGCCCGGGGGCGCGGCGACCACCCCTAGCAGAAAGCGGGTGTCGGCCAGCATGTCGGCGGTTTCGGGCAGATGACGAAGATCGAGCCGCAGCGGCTGCCCGCCGACCGCGGCGGTGCCGAGCTTGCGCGTGAGCCGGCGCAGATCGACGAAATCGCGGGGCATCTGATCGACGCTGTAGAGGTAGGGCGACAGCCGGAAGCGGGCCTGCGCAGCCAGCACATGCGCCTCCCAGTGCGTGGCGAGGACCCGCGCGGCCTCGGCCGGCAGCGGGCCCGCCGGAATGCGAAAGCGCGTCCAGACCACCATGGGCGCGGCCACCAGCAGGCACTGCCAAGGAGCGCCATCGACCTCGATGCGCACCGACTCGGCGGCGTCCTCGACCGCCTCGATGAGCGCGCTGTAGGCTTCGCCGTCGGTCTGGTGGAGGCGATCGAGGGCGTCGTCTATCGCCTGGGCGTGCCCGCCGTCGAGCAGGCGCTCGAGACGAGCGCCCAGAGCCGATTCCCAGTAACGATCCTCGACGCGGCTGCCGGAGTTCGAGAGCCCCAGCGCCGCGGCGACCAGACGCTCGGCGTCGGGCGACAGATGAGACTTGCGTTCCCGCAGGCCGCGGGGATGACGGACTTCTTTCATGAGGCCTTCACGGGGGCTTGCGCGTAACCCCCTATTCTAGCCGATGCGCTTACCACCAACCGGTGAGCCCTGCGCCAGCGAAGCGGCGCCAGTAGCCGGTTCCGCCCGATGCCGTGCCGAAGTTGCTGCCCGAGCCACCGGCGAAAAGGCGACCACGCCAGCCCGGACCGAAGTCGCGCGCGAGGGCGAGCTCCCAGACGTTGGGCGTGCCGCTGGCGCTGTTGCCGAAGCCGTCGACCTCGCGCGAGACACCGAAGCCGACCCGCCCCTGGAACTCCCAGGGCTGGAAGTCGTGGAACGCGCCGACATAGGCGCGCGCCTCGTGGTAGCTGCGCGGATTCCAGTAGCCGCGACCGGGACGCTGGTCGCTGGTGGGGTCGCTGCTGCGAAACGCCTGGCCTTCGAGCCCGACGACGATCTTGGGTGAAAAGCGCAGCGCGTAGTCGGCGCGGGCGGCAACCCGGGCGCGCAGGTTGCCGTCGTCGAAGCGCAGCAACGAAGCGCTACCGCCGGCCGAGACCCGGGGCACGGGCCTCAGATCGAAACCCAGGCTCGCGGTATTGACCGACACCCGGTTGGCAAGGGCCGTGGCCGTCTCGACGATCTCGCGCGACATCTCGGCGTCGATACGAACCAGATCGCGCGGCACCCAGCGCAGACGTGCCGCCCCCGAGATCGGCGCCCACCCGGGATACTGGTTGGCAGCGAGCGTGATGCTCGGCCACAGCGTGCCCGCTCTGCCGTAGGGGTCACCGATGCGCCACGCGTAGCCAGCCGAGAGCCGATCGCCGCGGGCCGCCCCAGCCGGCTCGGAAAGATCGAACCGGCGCCAGGCGAACTCGAGCGTGCGCGCGGGCGCAAGCCTTACCTGCGTGCCCAGCGTCAGGGCCCGGGTGTCGAGCCGATCCCGATCGCGCGACCACTCGTAGGCAGCCCAGGCTGCAGGCCTGACCTCGCGGCGCACCCGCCAGTCGCGCAGGAAAACCGCATCGGGCAGGGTGGCGTCCTGCAGCGCGCCGTACGCCATGTCAGGAAAGCCCGCCCAGGCCAGACCGCGCGCAACCTCGCGCTGCTCGTCGGGGCCGACCGGCGCGCCCGCTTCGGTCCAGGTCGCGAGCGCACGTCGGTGCTGACCCGAGAAGTTCAGGGCCTGGGCCAGTCCGACCTGGGTCAGGCGGTCGGCAGGGTCGGCCGCGACCAGCGCCTCGTAGGCGGCGATGGACTCGGCGTGGCGGTCGAGCCACAGCAGCATCTGGGCGCGCCGCCGTTGCAGCGCGCGATCGTCGGGCGCAAGCGCGATGGCGGCGTCGTAGCCGCGCAGCGAGTCGTCGAGCCGGCCCAGGCTCTGTCGCGCCTCGGCGGCTCCCCGCCAGGCGCCGGCGCGTTGCTGCGTGGTCAGGGGCATGCCCGCGAGTTCGACGAACATCGGCTCGGCTGCCGCGGCATCGCCGCCCCAGAGCGTCTGCCAGGCGAGCGACTCCAGCAGTTCGGTGCGCCGGGCCGGCGCCATCGCGACCACGCGCCGATAGAGCGCCGCCGACTCGGCGTTGCGGTCGGCAAAGCCCAGCACCCGCGCGACCTCGATCGACATCTCGACATCGGCCGGGTCGGAGGCCAGCAGCATCTGGTAGATGGGCAGAGCCGTCCGGTAGTCGTTGGCCTGGGCCAGGCGGCGGGCGCTGGCAAGATCGGCCTGGACTTCCGGCCGGAAGGGCACGGCAACCTGCGTGCCGCCGCGCACCGTGTAGGCCGGCGAGCGGGTCTGGGCGAGCACGGGCTGGAGCGCGACCAGCGCTCCCGCCACAGCAACTGCGCCCGCCACCGTCTTCATGCCGCCCTCCCCTTGCGCTGGGTGTTCCAGGTGATGGAGTCCTTGCCCGGCCGGCGCAGCAGATAAGGCAGAGAAGCCACCGTCGCGCAGGCCAGGATCGCCCAGTAAATGATCGGGTACCACACCGCGTACGGGAAATACCGGCCGATGAACGGGTCGTAGCGGCGGTCGATCAGCGCCCCGGTGCCCAGTTGCAGGATGCAGATCGTGCCGATCGTCATGCCCCAGAGGTTGGGGAATGGCGTGGCGCCGGCCAGCGGCATGCCCAGCGCCAGACACAGGAACCAGATACCGGTGAGCACGACGAAGCAGATGCACCAGAACGTCGACATGATCGACTCGGTGAAGACGGGCCACATCCGGCGGAACTTCCAGTGCATGAACACGTCATGGTGCTTGCGCATCACCTGCATCAGTCCCCGCGCCCAGCGCAGCCGCTGGCGCCACAGGCCGCGCAGCGACTCCGGCACCGTCATCCAGCAGATCGCCCGGGGCTCGTAGCGCACGTCGTAGAAGCGCTTCTGCAGTTTCCAGGTGAGCTCGATGTCCTCGGTGGGCATGTTCGGGCTGAATCCACCCACGTCGATGACGGCGCTCTTGCGCAGCATGGTCACGACGCCCGATACCGTCGTGATGCGGCCCCAGATGCGCTGCGAGCGCCGCAACAGGCTGACGATCGACGAGAACTCGATCGCCTGCAGCCGGGTGAGGAACCCGTTGGTGTTGCGCACCCGAGGGTTGCCCGTGACCGCCGCCGTCCGGCCGAAGCTGAAGTGCGGCACCATCCAGAGCAGCATGTCGGGCTCGGGCTGGGCGTCGGCATCGAGCACCAGCAGCAACTCGCCGCGCGCAAGCGGCAGCACGTCGTTGAGCGCGAGCGCCTTGCCTTCGTTGTTCAGCTTGCGCACCACCCGCAGCGATCCGTTGGGCAGCACCGGCAGCATGGCTTCGAACGTGCGGTCGGTCGAGCCGTCGTCGACGACGATGACCTCGAGGTCAGGATAATCAAGGTTGATGACTGCGCGCAGCGACGACCGTATCACCGACTGCTCGTTGTAGGCCGGGATGATCACGGTCACCGGCGGCCAGCCGGTCTTGGGCGCGACTATCTCGTCGGACTCCTCCTCCCAGCGGATGCGGAACATCCAGGAGGTGGTGATCCACATGATGCTGGTGACGATCGGATAGGCCGCGAAATAGAAGAGCATGAACCAGTACAGGCCCGTGCCCTGGAACCACAGGATGAGCGCGCGCAACCAGTCGAACGAAAGGTCGAGCGTCATCGGGTGCTCGCGACCCGGTAGGTCTTGCCGAACTCGTCGATCTCGATGACCACGACCCGAGCGTTGGCCAGCGTGACCCAGTCGGCGCTGACCTCACGACCGCTCCAGTCGACGTCGTAGTAGGGCTTGACGTCCGCCATCCCCTTGCGCGGGCCCTTGCGCTTGTAGATCCCCATGTTGTGGAAGATCCAGAAGAGCGTGACGAGGGGAGAAACGATGATCGCGCCGATGATGAGGAACATCAGCGGCGCGCTGTCCCAGGGCTCGCCCGCGGCGAGGTGCCAGAACCAGATGAACAGCACCCAGCCCAGCACGACCATCAGGAAATGGCCGACTTTCTGCCACCAGCGCAGCGGCGGCGAGTGGCTTACCGAATAGGCTCTGGGCGCCGCGGGGGCGCCCTTGTCAGACTGCGAAGCCATCGGTCAAGCCGAGCCCCTCAAGTGCGAGGCCGTCGACGGCGGGCAGCCCAGCCGAAGAAGCCAGCGGCAGCACCCAGCGCAAGGGTGCCAGGAAGATCGACCGCGCCGCCCGCGCTCGCGACCAGGTTCTGAGCGGGGATCAGGGTGTAGTCGGTCGCGCCCGGCAGCTTCCAGCGCAGATCGACGAAGCCTGCCTCGAGACGATCCCAGGCGCCGAGCTCGAACTGATACAGGCCCTCGCTGAGCACCAGGTTCTGGCTGAAATCCTGCCGCGTACGACTGTTGAGGAAGTCGCGAGCGATCGAGAGCTTGGTTCCGCCACCGCCGTACAGATCGAAGAAGAAGCCGTCGTCGGAGCCGACGCTGAAGTTGTAGGCGCCGGGGGTGGTCACGCGGATGAAACCGTTGAAGCGCGACGTCCAGTTGTCGGCATTGAACGCGACCGGAGCAGCCGCGCCCGGGCAGGCGGTCGGCGCAGCCATCCCGTTGATGGGCACAGACGCGAAGCCGAAGGTCGGGTTCTGGTTGTAGCAGGTGTCGCCGAACATGATCGACGGCGCGAACGTGTTAACCGTCGAGATGATGGGTGCCGAGGAGCCGGCCTGGTTGATGGTGGTCCAGTCGGCGCGCCCCCAGAGACCCGTGCCCCAGCCGAAGCTGCCGATGGGCGCGAACCCGGACGCGGAGAGGTCGGTACCGTACTGCCGGGTGGATTCGTTCCAGGCCACCGTGCTGCCGCGCCAGTTGCTGTCGATCATGAGGAACGACGCGTTCACGCCCGTGCCGGCGCCAGAAGGACCGGCGATGAACGGGCTCACGACGACGTCGGCGCGGACGGTGCTGCAAAGGACGGACACGGCGATGCCCAGAAAGGATGAGACGGAACGCTTCATGATCACCTCACACGATGAGAGGCTCAAGGAACACAGGATAGGAGGATTCCTCAGGCCGACGGGAGGCATTGGATCACGGACGAACGGAGAAAAAGCGGTAATAGTTCACACTTTCTCGTGAACTAGGCCCGCTGCTACGCGCGGCCCCCGCCGGCAACCTCAGGCCGGATCGGCCTCCAGGCGCTGCCACAGCGACGGTCCGCGGGCCTCACGCGCCACCGCCGCAAGGTACTCGCGGTGAGCGAGCTCCTCGGCGGCCGTCGGCAAGAGCAGCACCAGCCCTGCGGGCGGCCAGCTCGCCGACGCGTCGGTCAGGGAGCCGGCGGCGGGCTCGCCGTGCAACGCGATCTCGAGGCTTTCCTGACCGCGGGTCATGGCCAGATAGACGTCGGCCAGCAGTTCGGCATCGAGCAGCGCCCCGTGCAGCTTGCGGTGGGCGTTCGATACCCCGTACCGGTCGCACAGCGCGTCGAGCGAGTTGCGCTTGCCCGGGTGCAGCTCTCGAGCCAGGGCGAGGGTGTCGAGCACCCGGCAGCACGAGCCGAAGCGCGGCTGGCCGGCTCGAGCGAGCTCGGCGTCGAGAAAGCCGATGTCGAAGGATGCGTTGTGGATCAGCACCTCGGCACCTTCGACGAAGCCGATGAGCTCGGCGGCGATCTCGGCGAAACGCGGCTTGTCGCGCAGCATGTCGATCGAAATGCCGTGGACGGCCTGCGCCCCCTCGTCGATCTCGCGTTCGGGGTTCAGATAGAAATGCAGGCTGGCGCCGGTGGCGCGACGGTTGACGATCTCGAGGCAGCCGATCTCGATGATCCGATGCCCGTCATCCACCGTGAGGCCGGTGGTCTCGGTGTCGAGGATGATCTGCCGCATGCGCGCTCAGGAGCCGGCCGCGCCGCCCGGGGACACCGATGCCTGGGCGCCAGGCGCATCGACGGCAGCCGGCGCGACAGGGGCCGCCGCAGGCGCCGACGACACGTTGCCGCGGCGGCGCCGCGCGAGCAGCGTGTAGACGGTGGGCACGACGAACAGCGTGAGCACCGTGCCGAAGGTCATGCCGCCGACGATCACCATGCCGATCTGCCTGCGGCTCTCGGCGCCCGCGCCGCTGGCCAGGGCAAGGGGCACGGCGCCCAGGACCATCGCGCCGGTGGTCATGAGGATGGGCCGCAGCCGCAGGCTGGCCGACTCGAGCACCGCCTCGGTCATGGTCTTGCCCTCGTCGCGCAGCTGATTGGCGAACTCGACGATGAGGATGCCGTGCTTCGTGATCAGCCCGACCAGCGTGATCAGCCCGATCTGGCTGTACACATTGAGGGTGCCCCCCGTCCACTGCAGCAGCGCCAGCGCCCCGGTCATCGAAAGCGGCACGGTGAGCATGATGATGAAGGGATCGACGAAGCTCTCGAACTGAGCGGCCAGCACCAGGTAGATGAACCCGAGCGCCAGCACGAAGGTGACGAGCAGCGCTGACGACGACTGCTTGAACTCGCGTGTCTGGCCGTTGTAGTCGACCGCATAGCCGGGCTTCAGATGGCGCCGGGCCGATTCCTCGAGGAAGTCGATGGCCTCACCGAGCGAGGTGCCGGGCGCGAGATTGGCGGTGATGGTGACCGCTCGGCGCTGGCCGAAGTGGTTGAGCTCGCGGGCGGCCACCGTCTCGTTGGCCGAGACCACGCTGGACAGCGGCACCATCGCGTCGCCGCGGCCGCGCACGAAGATGTTGGAGATGTCGCCGGGCGTGGTCCGCTTGGCCGGGTCGACCTGCACGATCACGTCGTACTGCTCGCCGTCGCGCTTGAAGCGCGTGACCTGACGGCCACCAAGCGAAGTCTCGAGGGCCCGCCCGATCGATTCGACCGGGATGCCGGCGTCGGCCGCGCGGTCGCGGTCGATCCGCACCTTGATCTCGGGCTTGTTCAGCTTCAGATCGCTGTCGACCCCCTGCAGCCTGGCGTCGCGCTGCAGCTCGGCGAGCATGGGCGCGATCACCTTCTGCATCTGGTCGTGGGTGTCGGAGGTGAGGATCACGAAGTTGATCGGGCGCTCTCGTGGCGACTGGCCCAGCGAGGCCGGCGCGACCGCGAAGGCGAGCACGCCGGGGATGGACAGCAGCTTGGGCTGCAGCTCCTTGATGATGTCGGGGACCCGACGTTCGCGCGCGTCCCAGTCGATGATACGGGTGAAGGTAATGCCCTGAGCCACGGTGGGCGAGCCGGCGACGACGAAGATCCGGTCGGCTTCCTTGACCGTGCTCAGGATGGACTCGAGCTGGCGCGCGTAGCGTTGCGTGTACTCGACCGACGCGCCGTCCGGACCATTGAAGATGCCGACGATGGTTGCGCGGTCTTCGATGGGCGAGAGTTCGCGCTTCATGCCGGTGAACAGCGTGTAGCTGGCGCCGGCCACCGCCAGCCCGACGAGCACGACCAGCCAGCGCACCCGCAGCGTGAAGCGCAGCGCCGCCGCGTAGCCGCGCACCATGGCTCCGACCACCGCATCGATCCCGCGCACCAGCAGGTTGGGCTTGGGATCGTGGCGCAGCAGCAGCGAGCACATCATGGGCGAGAGCGTGAGCGCGACGAAGCCCGAGACGAGCACCGCGCCCGCAAGCGTGAGCGCGAACTCGACGAACAGCCGCCCGGTGCGCCCGGTGGTGAAGGCCACCGGGGCATACACCGCGGCCAGGGTGAGGGTCATGGCAATGACCGCGAAGCCGACCTCGCGCGAGCCCTTGAAGGCCGCGGCGACCGGCGACATGCCCGCCTCGACGTGCCGGTGGATGTTCTCGAGCACGACGATCGCATCGTCGACGACCAGTCCGATGGCCAGCACCAGCGCAAGCAGCGTGAGCGTGTTGATCGAGAAACCGGCGGCCAGCATCAGCGCGAACGAGCCGATCAGGCACACCGGGATGGTCACGAGGGGCACCATGCTCGCGCGCAGCGTGCCCAGGAACAGGAAGATGACCAGCGCGACGAGGACCACGGCCTCGGAGATGGTGCGGTAAACCGACTGGATCGAGCGGTCGATGAACAGCGTGGTGTCGTTGGCGATGTCGACGCTGACGCCCGGTGGAAGCTCGGCCCGGATGCGGGGAAGATCGGCCTTCAGCGCGGCGGCAAGCGTTAGCGGATTGGCGGTCGCCTGCTTGATGATGCCGAGAGACACCGCGTTGCGCCCGTTGAAGCGCACGCTGGTGCGCTCGTTGAGCGGCGCAAGCGCCACCCGGGCGACGTCCTTGACGCGGACCGGGTAGCCGTTGACGCTGCGCACCACCACATCCTCGAACTCGGCCACGCGCTTCAGATCGGTCTGGGAGACAACGGTGAACTCGCGCTGTGAGCTCTCGATGCGCCCGGAGGGCACCTCGATGTTCTGCCGGCGCAGGGCGTCCTCGACATCACCGGGCGTGAGCCGATAGCCAGCCAGCCGGTCGGGATCGAGCCAGATACGCATCGCGTACTGGCGCTCGCCGAAGATGCGGACGTCGGCCGCCCCGGGCAGCGTCTGCAGGCGCGGCTTGATGAAGCGCCTCGCGATGTCGGAGACCTCGAGCGCCGAGCGGGTGTCGCTCGAGAAGGCCAGCCAGATGACGGGGTTGGCGTCGGCCTCCACCTTGGCGACCACCGGCTCGTCGGTTTCCCGGGGCAGGCGCGCGCGCACGCGGGCCACCCGGTCGCGCACGTCGGCGGCCGCCCCGTCGGGGTCGCGGTCGAGGCGAAAGCGCACGGTGATCTGGCTCTGCTCGGGCCGGGAGATCGAGGTGAGAACGTCAACGCCCTCGATGCCGGCGATCGAATCCTCGAGCGGCTTGGTGACCTGCGACTCGATGATGTCGGCCGATGCGCCCAGGTACTTGGTCTCGACGGTGACCACCGGCTCGTCGATCTTCGGGTACTCGCGCACCGTGAGGCGGGAATAGGACACCAGGCCCAGCAGCAGCACGACGAGCGACAGCACGGTGGCGAACACCGGCCGGCGGATGCATACGTCGGATATGACCATGGAATCCTCCCGTCGCGATCCGACTCAGCCCGCCTTGCGGGGGCCGCCATCCTTGCCCGGGCCGTCCGGGGTGCCAGGCCCCGGGGCGCCCTGCCCCTTGCCACCGTCCTTGCCCGGGCCGTCCGGGGTGCCAGGCCCCTTGCCACCGCCCTTGCCCGCGCCGTCGGGCGCAGCCGCGTCGGCTGCGCCGCGGCGACGGGGATCGATCACGCGCACTTCGAGGCCGTCGCGCTGCAGCTTGAGCTGGCCGGCCGTCACGACGCTGTCGCCCTCGGCAACGCCCGAGACGATCTCGACCTGGCCGTCCTTGCGGATGCCGGTGACGACCTTGGTGCGCATCGCCTTGCCGTCGACGATGCGGAAGACGAACGTGTCGGCGCCGATCGGCAGGATCGCTTCCTCGGGGACGACCACGGCCGTGGGCTTTTCGCTGAGCACGATGCGCGCCTTGGCGAACATGCCGGAACGCAGCCTGCCGTCGGGGTTGGCCAGGCGCCCCCGTGCCAGCAGCGCGCGACCGTTGGCATCGACCTGGGCGTCGAGCGCATCGAGGGTGGCCATGTAGGTGCGACCCGGAAATCCGTCGAAGGCGAGCTGGATTCGCTGCCCCCGGCGCAACTGGCCGATGTAACGCTCGGGCAGGCGCAGGTCGACCTTCATGCTGGAGATGTCTTCGAGCGTGACCAGATCGGCGCCCTCGCGCACGAAATCGCCGACGCTGACGTTGCGCAGGCCGAGCACGCCATCGAAGGGCGCGACGATGCGCGTCTTGGCCAGCTGCGACTCGGCCAGCTGCAGCCTCGCCTCCTGGATCTTGAGGGTGGCGGCAGCCTGGTCGCGGGCGCTGCCGCTGACGAAATTGCGCTTGGCGAGGTCGTCGGTGCGATCGAACGTGGTGCGCGCGAGCGCGAGTTCGGCCCGCGTCTGCTCGACCTGGGCCGCGAGAATGGAGGCATCGAGCTCGACCAGCACCGTATTGCGGCTGACGCGAGCCCCGTCGGAGAAGCCGATGCGGACGATGCGCCCGGCGATCTCGGGCTTGACGACCACGGTTTCGTTGGCCCGCAGCGTTCCGACGGCGCCGATCTCGTCGGCCAGGGCAACCTTCTGCGCCGCGCCTGCCTCGACGGCGATCGGGCCGCGCGGCCCTGGTCGGCCGCCGCCGGCTTCTGGCGCCTTGCCGCCCGCCTTGCCCGAACCGTCGGACTTCGGCGGGGCGCCGATCTCGAGCGCGGGCGCCGCGCCACCCCGATAATAGGTGTAGCCCCACCATCCGAGCGCCAGCAGTCCCGCGCCTGCCACCACCGACACGACGAATCGTTTCATCCCGGCCCTTTATCTGGCCCTTTATCCGGCCCGCGCTCTGGCCTGCACCCTGGCGCGCACGCTAACCGAGCAATCTAGCACAGGCCGTGCCTGGCCGGTCTCCGGGTATGCCATCGCGGCCGGCGCCTGCGGAGGCACCGGCCGCGATGGCAACACGATCCTTCCCACGCACGACAACATGACCGACGAAGCCCAGCCCGAGCCCCCCAGCGTGACCCACGGCGGCCTGCCGCAGCCCCCCGACACCGGCGCGCGGGCGCGCGCCGCCATCCGCGAGCTGCCCGCCTCGCGGATCCGGGAGATCGCCAACGCGGCAATCGGACAACCCGGCGTGCTGCCCTTCTGGTTCGGCGAGCCCGACGGGGTCACACCCTCGTTCGTGCGCGAAGCCGCCGCCGCCGCCCTGGCCGCAGGCGACACCTTCTACACCCACAACATGGGAATCGCGCCGCTGCGCGAAGCGCTGGCCACCTATCTCACCGATCTGCACGGCCCGATCGATGCGGGCCGCATCGCGGTCACGAGCGCCGGCGTCAACGCCCTGATGCTGGCGGCGCAGCTGGTGCTCGACCCCGGCGACCGGGTCGTTGCCGTGGTTCCGGTGTGGCCCAATCTCACCGAGATTCCCCGGGTGCTGGGCGCCCGGGTCGAACGCGTCGCGCTCCAACCCGATACCCATGGCAACTGGCGGCTCGACCTCGATCGGCTGCTGGCCGCGCTCACGCCCGGAACCCGCGCACTCATCCTGAACTCGCCGTCCAATCCCACCGGCTGGGTGATGCCGGCATGGCAACTGGCCGTCCTGCTCGATCACACGCGGCGGCTGGGCATCTGGATCATCGCCGATGAGGCCTATGAACGCCTGATCTTCGACGGCACTCGGGCGGCGCCCTCGATGCTCGACATCGCCGGCCCGCACGACCGCGTGATCGTGGCCAACACCTTTTCCAAGGCCTGGCAGATGACGGGCTGGCGCCTGGGGTGGCTGGTGGTGCCGCCGGCCCTGGCCGAGGACCTGGGCAAGCTGCTCGAGTTCAATACCTCCTGCGCCCCCGGCTTCGTGCAGCGCGCTGCCATGGCCGCGCTGCAGCAAGGCGAGCCGGCGGTGCGCGCGCTGGTCGACAGCCTGCGCACGCGCCGCGACGCGCTGCTGGGCGCACTTGCGCAGATTCCGGCAGTGCGCGCCGGCGTGCCGCCCGGCGCCATGTACGTGTTCCTCAAGATCGAAGGCCTCGACGACAGCGTGGCGCTGGCCCGCGAGCTGGTCACGCGGGCGGGGCTCGGACTGGCGCCGGGCTCGGCCTTCGGAGACGAATCGGAAGGCTGGCTGCGGTGGTGTTTCGCCCGCCCGGAGCAGGTGCTGCTCGATGGGGCGGCCCGTCTGGCGCGCCACCTCGCGCTCGGCCGGCCGGCCGACGCCGCCTGAGGA
The DNA here is from genome assembly GCA_044370795.1 of Burkholderiaceae bacterium. Classification (GTDB taxonomy): domain Bacteria; phylum Pseudomonadota; class Gammaproteobacteria; order Burkholderiales; family Burkholderiaceae_E; genus Quisquiliibacterium. The sequence continues at coordinate 22,396 of JBILUW010000001.1, read as the reverse complement.
GCGTGCGCCGCAGCGCCCGCGGGCCGGCTCAGCGCGCGGCCGTCACCCCGCGGTTGGCCAGGGCGTCGGCTCGCTCGTTGCCCGGATGGCCCTGGTGGCCGCGCACCCAGCGCCAGCTGATCTGATGGCCGGCGGCCAGGGCGTCGAGCTCACGCCAGAGGTCGGCGTTCTTGACCGGCTTGCGGTCGGCGGTGAGCCAGCCGCGCGCCTTCCAGCCGTGGATCCACTCCGAGATCCCTTTCTGCACGTACTGCGAATCGGTGTGGATCACCAGCCGCGACGGGCGCTTGAGCGCCTGCAGCGCCCGGATGACGGCGACCAGTTCCATCCGGTTGTTGGTGGTCTGCGCCTCGCCGCCGAAGATCTCCTTCTCCTGGGCGCCGGCCTGCAGCAGCGCTCCCCACCCGCCGGGGCCCGGGTTGCCCTTGCAGGCACCATCGGTGTAGACGTGCACGACGCCGTCGCTGGGCTCGCTCATGAGGAAGATCCTGACATGTCGGATGGTCGGCCAGCGCAGGCGCTGGGCGGCCGCGCGCGGGCATCGCAGGTCTCGGCTGCGCTGCGCCGGGTGCCGGCTGCAGCCACCGGCGCGGCGGCACCGGCGCGCCGGCGCAGCGGCCCAACCATGCGCATCGCACGCACCCGCTTGACGGCCGACAGCGCGTAGACCGCGCCGCAGATCGGCCACCAGCGGTCGCCCGCGCGCTCGAGGAAGGCGCTGCGGTCGAGGCCGCTCTGGGTACGGCATGCGGGCCGATAACAGCCGTGCGCAAGGCGTTCGGACTCGAAGGAGAGCAACTTGAGCCAGTCGCGCAGCCGCGGCGGCGCGATGAGCTGATCGTGCGCGGGCAGGAACGGACTCGCCACCCAGCCGGGAAGCAACCCGCGGGCTCCCCAGAGGCTGACCGGATTGAGCCCGGTGACCACGAGCCGTCCCTCGGGACGCAGCACCCGGTCGGCCTCGCGCAGCACGGCGTGGGGATCGGGTGCGAACTCGAGCACGTGCGGCAGGACGAGAAGGTCGAGTGTCTGGGCGCCGAAGGGCAGTTCGGCGAAGTGCTCGACGCGCACGCCGGCCGGGGCTTGCGCCACCTCGGTCTCGGCCTGGCCCGCGGTGCAAGGGGCGGCGCTCGGCAGTCCGTCACGCAGACTCCAGGCTCGGATGCGCCGCGCGATCCGGCTCGCCCTGAGCCCCTCGAGCGCCGGCATGCCACACTGGACGGCGTAGAAGCCGAACACGTCCTCGACCAGGAGGTCGCACTGGCGCTGCTCCCAGGCGAGCAGGTAGCGGCCGCTGGGCGAATCCAGCCAGGCCGGCCAGGAAATCGCGTCGCCTGCGCTCAAGAACCCGTCCTTATAATCCGCTGCGACAATGCGCCCGCCACCGGGAGTTCCAACGTGACCGATCAGCATCTGTTCTGCCCACCCGCGCACGCGAGCGTCGTGACGGTGCCCGCGTTCTCGGACAACTACCTGTGGCTCATTCGGAGCGCCGACGGCCTGAGCGCTACCGCGGTCGATCCGGGCGACGCTGACGCCATCGAGGTGGCTCTGCGCGAGCACCGCCTCAGGCTGGGCGCGATTCTACTCACTCATCACCATCCCGACCACGCGGGCGGCGTGTCACAGCTGAAGGCCTCCTGGGGCTGTCCGGTTTATGGGCCCCGCGTCGAAGCCATCCCGGGAGTCGATCACCCCCTGGACGACGGCGACCGGGTGATGCCGCCCGGACTGGGGATTGAATTCGAGGTGCTCGCCGTGCCCGGTCACACCCGCGGACACATCGCCTATTTCTGCAAGGCCATGCCCGATGACGGCCGGCCGGCGCTGTTCTGCGGCGACACCCTCTTCGCGGGGGGCTGCGGCCGCGTCTTCGAGGGCACGCCGGCACAGATGCTCACCTCGCTGCGGCGCCTGGCCGCCCTGCCGGCGGCATCGCTCGTCTACTGCGCCCACGAGTACACCCAGTCGAATCTGCGCTTTGCCGCCGCAGTCGAGCCGGACAACGCCCTGCTGCGGGCGCGCATCGACCATGCCGCCGCACGCCGGGCCCGGGGCGAGGCAACCGTGCCGTCGCTGCTGGGCATCGAGCACGACACCAACCCGTTCCTGCGCGCCGACGCGGCCACCGTGCGTCGCGCGGCCGCCAGCCGCCTGGGCCATGAGCCGGCATCCGATGTCGACTGCTTCGCGGCCATCCGCGAATGGAAGAACGGGTTCCGCTGAGCCGCCGGCCTTGACCGGCGGCGCTTGCTCACCTAGCATGCGCCCGCGGCAATAAGCCAAAAAAATCATGATCTTGAGGATCCTCCTTGAAGTTTTCTGACAAGTCCTTGGCAGCTGGCGTATGGCGCGCGTCGCTGATGGCGGTGCTTGCGGTCCTGGCCACAGGCTGCGCGAGCATGGGCGCCGGCCCCGACATCGCCCGCCCTGCGGTTGCCACGCCCATCCCGACCGGCACCGCGCTTGCGGCCCCGGCAGCCCTCGCGCCCGCGGCAGCCCCGGCAGCCCTCGCGCCCGCGGCAGCCCCGGCAGCCCCGTCTTTCACCGAGTCGAGGGGGCCGACCGGCGCCGCGCGGGCGAGCGAGCAGGCGACCACCGATACGCCGGCCGCCGCACCCGGCGGCCCCAGGGCGCCTGCGACTGCCGCGGTTGCAACCGTCTTCCCGATCGCAGCACTGCCGTCCGATGGCGCCCTGCCCATCGAGCCGACAACCATCGGCGGCTCCGCCCCCGACATCCACGCCGACCTGTGGGCTCGCATCCGGGCGGGTTTCGCGATGCCCGAACTCGCCTCGCCGCTGGTGGCCGAGAAGGAGCGCTTCTACCTCTCCAAGCCCGACTACCTGCAACGCATGTTCGCCCGAGGCGGCCGCTACCTGTTCTTCATCGTCGAGGAGATCGAGAAGCGCGGCATGCCCACCGAGTTGGCGCTGCTGCCATTCGTCGAGAGCGCCATGAATCCGATCGCGCTGTCGACGGCGCAGGCGGCCGGTCTGTGGCAGTTCATACCCTCCACGGGCCGCGCGTACGACCTGCGCCAGGACTGGTGGGTGGACAACCGTCGCGACGTCGTGCAATCGACGCGCGCGGCGCTGGACTACCTGCAGCGGATCTACGCGATGCACGGCAACGACTGGTTCCTCGCGCTGGCCTCCTACAACTGGGGCGAAGGCGCGGTGGGGCGGGCGGTTCGCCGCAACCAGGCGGCCGGCCGCCCGGCCGACTACCTGAACCTGACGATGCCGAACGAAACCCGGCATTACGTTCCCAAGCTGATGGCGCTGAAGAACCTGGTGCAGAACGCCGAGCGTCTGGGGGTCGCGTTGCCCGCCCTGCCGAACAGGCCGTATTTCGTCGCCATCGAGAAGACCCGCCCGATCGACCGCGACCTTGCCGCCCGCTTTGCCGGACTGTCGATCGACGAGTTCGCGGCGCTCAATCCGGCACACAACCGGCCGGTCATCTCGGCCACGCGCAACAACCAGATCAAGCTGCCGGCCGACCGGGTCGAGCGCTTTCGTGCCGAACTGGAACGCCACGAGGCCGAAAGCAAAGCCTTCGCCACCTGGGAGCCCTACACCCTCAAGCAGGGCGAGAGCCTCGACGACCTCGCCCGCATGCGCGGCGTGAGCGTTGCCGAACTGCGCAAGGCCAACGGGCTGCGGGAGGGCTCGCGCATCATGCCCGGAACCCAGCTGCTTGCCCCGCAGGCCGGCGCGAGGGTCGACGAGGAGCGCATCGAGCGTTTCGTCGCCCCCCGCATCTACGAGCAGGTCGAGCGGCCTGCGCGCTACCACACCGTGGGCAAGCGCGAATCACTGGCTTCCATCGCCAGCCGCTACAAGGTCCCGGTGGCTACGCTCGCGGCCTGGAACGGTCTGCGCGACACGGCTCCGCGCGGCGCCCGCCTGCTGGTGCAGCAGGGCGGCACCCAGACCCTGCTGACCACCGAGGACGGCGAGCGCTCCGTGGTGCCTCAGGCGCGGCCGCAGGTTGCCGCTGCGGCAGCCACGGCAGCCGCCGCGCCCACCCGCCCTGCCGCGAGCACGCCGGGCAAGGCCGCTGCGCGCGCCGCGCCGCGCGCCGAATCGGGCCGGGCCGCAGCTACCCCGGCCAGCGCCCGCAAAGCGGCGTCCTCCCGCGATGCCGCGCGCAGCCGGCCGGCGCACCGGCCCGATACCGTCACGCGCGTGCGGATGGCCAGCCGCACCTGAACCTCTGGGCGGGGTTCGGCTCACTCCAGCCGGAAGCTGAACGGCACCTCGACGACGTATTCCTGCTCGTCGGGCGGAAACTCGTACTGGCGCAGCGCCGCCTCCACGGTTCTCTCGAACACTCCCCGGGGCCGGGCACTCACGATGCTGACGGAGTGCACCCGGCCGTCGCGGCCGATCGTCGCGCGAGCCAGGACCTCGCCCTCGATCTCGTCCTGCAGCGCCTGCGCCGGATAGACTGGCCGCACCTGACGCAAGGGCCGCACGCCGCGTCGCAGCATCGGGCGGGCAGGCGCCGGCGAGGCGGCGGCTGCCGCTCCGGGAGCCACAGCAGGCGCCGATGCCGATGCCACTGGCGGGCTCGCCGCCGCGGGCGGCGCCGCGGCGGGAGCGACCGCCACGACCGCCGCCGGGGCGGCCGGGACGAGCGGCACCGGAACGGCTGGCGGCTGCACCATCGGCAAGGGCGCAGGCGCAGGCGCGGGCACCGGCGCAAGGGCTGCCACGGGCGCCGGCGCCACTCGCGCGGGAGGCGGCGGCGGCGGCGGCGGCGGCGGCGGCGGTGGTGGTGGTGGCGGCGGTGGCGGCGGCACCCGCGGGTCGGCCAGGATGCGGGCCTCGACAGTGCGAGTCTCGGGTTGGGCATCCTTGCGCGCCAGTCCGGCCACGAGCACCCAACCAGCGAACAGATGCAGCCCGACGGCCACGCCAACCCCGACCGCGCGGCCGGAAGCCGCCCGCGAGGGCTCGGCGTACGGATCGCGCGTCACTGCGCGAACTGTTCGGCGCCGAGTATGCCGATGCGCGTGACGCCGGCCCGCTGCGAGGCTGCGAGCACCGCCGCGACCACCTCGTAGCGCGCCTGCCGGTCGGGGCGCAGGTGCAGCTCGGGCTGCACCGGGCGGGCCGCCGCTTCCTGCAGCCGGGCCTGGAGTTCGGCGGGCCCGGCGAGAGCCTGCGCGTCCCACCAGACCGTGCCCTGTCGATCGATCTCGACGCGGATCACGACGGGCTTGTCAGCCGGCGGCGTCTGACCTGAAGGCATGGCCAGATCGACGGAATGCAGCTGGATGGGGATCGTGACGATCAGCATGATCAGCAAAACCAGCATCACGTCGATCAGGGGCGTGGTGTTGATCTCGGTGAGCACCTGGGGTTCGTCGGACGCGTCGCGCAGCGGACCCATGTCAGCGGCCTCTGGCGGGCGGCTCGGTGATGAAGGACACCTTCGCGATGCCAGCCCTCTGGCAGGCGTGCAACACCCGCCCGACCTGCTCGTAGGTGGCGTCGAGATCGCCGCGTATCTGGACCTCCGGCTGCGGCTGACGGCCGGCGATGGACTCGAGCCGACGCGTCAGGGCCGCCGCGTCGGGCAGGCGCGAGTCGTGCCAGAAGATACGCCCCTCGCGGTCGACCGAGATGACGACGTTCTCGGGCCGGGTCTCGCGGACCTCGACCCGCTCGCGCGGCAGCTGCACGGGAATGGAGGTGGTGACCACGGGGATGGTGATCAGGAAGATGATCAGCAGCACCAGCATCACGTCGACCAGCGGCGTGGTGTTGATGGCCGACACGATCTCGTCGTCGGCCTCGCCCTGGGTCAACGGGGCCATGGCCATGGTTCAGGTCTCGGCCTTGCCCGGCCCCTGCGGCCCGTCGCCGGCGAGCAGGCCGGCATGCAGATCGGCAGCAAAGCCGCGCACCGCGTCCATCACGACCCGGTTGCGACGCACCAGCCAGTTGTAGCCCAGCACCGCCGGCACCGCGACCGCCAGACCAATGGCGGTCATGATGAGCGCCTCGCCCACCGGGCCCGCGACCTTGTCGATCGAGGCCTGCCCGGCGACGCCGATCGCGGTCAGGGCGTGATAGATGCCCCAGACCGTGCCGAACAGTCCGATGAAAGGGCTGGTGGACCCCACGGTGGCCAGCAGCGCCAGACCCTGCTGCATGCGCGCCTGAACCCGGTCGGCGGCGCGCTGCAGCGCGAGCGCAAGCCAGTCGTTGAACGAGATCCGGGCGGCCACCGCCGCATGACGATTCACGGCATCGAGGGCCGCTTCGCCGACGTGGCGGAAAGGGCTGCCGGATTCGAGGGCAGCCACGGCACTGCCCGGATGCGGGATGCGCCAGTCGGTCTGGCGCGCGGCCCGGGCCTGCCTGAGCATGCGCGACTGCTCGAGGGCGCGCGTGATCATCACGTACCAGCTGGCCATCGACATCAGCAGCATGATCACCAGAACCGCCTTGGCCACCAGGTCGGATCCGGCCCACAGCGCTGCCAGACCGTAGGGGTTGTCGACCGGCGAATCGGCAGCGAGCGCAGCCGCCGGCAGCAGGCACACGGCCATGGCCGACGCGAGAACTCTCGCGCTCGGGCGCCAGCGGCTGGCCGGCGGGCGACGATCGGGCATGGGTACTCCGGAAATGAGGGGCCTGGGCCAGCGCCGGATTGTATGCCGAAGATCGACCGGGCCAAGCACCGGCCGCAGCGCCGCGGCGTGCGAGAATCGAGAGATTTAGCAATAGCCGACCGACCGCCGCGACAGGGACTCGACATGGGCATCCTCGCCGGCAAGCGCATCCTGATCACGGGCCTGCTCTCGAACCGCTCCATCGCCTACGGCGTGGCCAGGGCGTGCCGCGAGCAAGGCGCCGACCTCGCCTTCACCTACCAGAACGAGCGCTTTCGCGGGCGCGTCGTCGAGATGGCGGCCGATTTCGGCTCCGACATCGTGCTGCCCTGCGACGTCGCCGACGACGCGCAGATCGCGGCGCTCTTCGCCGAGCTCGGCCAGCGCTGGGACGGGCTCGACGGGCTGGTGCACGCCATCGCCTTCGCCCCGCGCGAGGCGATCGCCGGCGACTTCCTCGACGGCCTGTCGCGCGAGGCCTTCCGGGTCGCGCACGACATCTCGAGCTACAGCTTCGCCGCGCTGGCCAAGGCGGCGTTTCCGATGATGCAGGGGCGCCAGGCCGCACTGCTCACCCTCACCTATCTGGGCGCCGAGCGCATGGTGCCCAACTACAACACCATGGGCCTGGCCAAGGCCAGCCTCGAGGCGGCGGTGCGCTACCTCGCCGAGAGCCTGGGGCCGCGCGGCATCCGGGTCAACGGCATCTCGGCCGGGCCGATCCGCACGCTGGCGGCCAGCGGCATCAAGGGCTTCTCGCGGATGCTCTCGCTGGTCGAGGGCAACGCCCCCCTGCGGCGCAACGTCACCATCGACGACGTCGGCAATGCGGCGGCCTTCCTGCTGTCCGACATGGCGGCCGGCATCACCGCCGAGATCACCTACGTCGATGGCGGATTCAACGCCGTCATGAGCGGCGTGGGCGGCGATCCGGAACCTGGCGCGCCGGCCGCAGGCTAGTCCCGACAGCCCATGACCGCCGGCGATCCACCGGGCGCCGACGGCCGATCCGGCCCGCGCGCGCCCGCCGAGCCCGATGGGGCTGCGCCCGTGGTGCTGCGCCTCGAGGGCGTGGGTCGCAGGCTCGGCGAGCGCTGGGTGCTGCGCGAGGCGTCGCTGACCATCGTGGCTGGCGAACGGGTGGCGCTGCTCGGTGAATCGGGGTCGGGCAAGTCGACCCTGCTGCACCTGATCGCCGGCCTCGACCACGCCGACGAGGGCGTCGTCGAGGTCTGCGGACACACCATGGACGGCCGCAACCCCGACGCCAGCGCCCGGTTGCGCGCGCGCACCGTGGGCTTCGTCTTCCAGGCGTTCCACCTGATCGGGCATCTGAGCCTGCTGCACAACGTCGCCGTCCCGCTGCTGCTGCTGGGCACCGACCGTCCCACCGCGCTGGCCAGGGCCGGCGCGCTGCTCGACAGGCTGGGCCTGGCCGGCCGCCATCACAGCATGCCGCGCGAACTCTCCGGCGGCGAACAGCAGCGCGTGGCGCTGGCACGCGCCCTGGTGCACCGCCCTGCCCTCGTGCTCGCCGACGAACCCACCGGCAACCTCGACCCCGCCTCGGCGGCGCGGGCGCTGGCCCTGCTCGCCGAGGAGACCGCCGCAGCAGGGGCCGCGCTGCTGATGGTCACCCACTCGATGCAGGCCGCCGCGGTCTGCACCCGCCGGCTCGCACTCGATGACGGCCGCCTGCGCGCCCTTTGATACGCTGGTCCGACCGGCCAGCGGCGGCCTGCGCCCGCGGCTCGTCCTGCTGCGCTGGCTGCTGCTCGGCCCATGGCGTTCGCAGCCCGGTCGACTCGCCTGCGCAGTGCTCGCGATCGGCATCGGCGTGTGCCTGGCGCTTGCGATCCACCTGGTCAACCGCAGCGCCGTCGGCGAGTTCGGCCGCGCGCTGGCGGTGGTCAATGGCGAGGCGCATGCGAGCATCGGTGCGCGCGCAACGGGTTTCGACGAGCGCCTGTTCGACCAGGTCCTGGGCGACCCGGCCATCGCGGCCGCCAGCCCGATCGTCGAGACCAGCCTGTCGCACGACGGCCGCAGCCTGCGGGTGCTCGGCCTGGACCCGATGCGGGCCGCGCCCGTCACCCCGGGCCTGCTGCCGTCGGGCGGCGACGCCGGCGGCTCGCTGTCCGATCTCTTCGCCGACGACGCCATCTTTCTCTCCGATGCCGCGATGCGCGCCTGGCAGACCCGCCCTGGCGAGGTGCTCGCACTGCGCCACGGCGGCTTGCTCGTGCGGCTGCGCGTTGCCGGAAGGCTCGCCGGCGCGGCGGGTGGCGAGGCGCTGGCCGTGATGGATCTGGGCGCGCTGCAGTGGCGGCTGGGCTGGCTGGGGCGGCTCTCACGCATCGATGTGCGGGTCGCCGAAGGACACGACCCGGCCGTGGTCGGCGCCGCCTGGGCATCGCGCCTGCCGGCCGACGTCGCCTGGGTCACGCCGAAGGCGAGCGAGCAGCGCATGTCGAATCTCTCGCGCGCCTACCGGGTCAACCTCTCGGTCCTCGCGCTCGTCGCGCTGCTCACCGGCGGCTTCATCGTCCACGCCACGCTCACGCTGGCCGTCGCCCGGCAGATGCCGGTGCTCGCCCTCGTCGCGATGCTGGGCGCATCACCGCGTTTCGTGCTCGCGGCCGTCCTCGCGCAGGGCCTGCTGCTCGGGGTGCTGGGCGCTGCGCTGGGGGCGCTGGCCGGCCTCGGGCTGGCCGGGCTGCTGCTGGCCACCGTCGGCACCGATCTGGGCGGCGGCTACTTCAGCGGGCGCCCGGCCACGCTGACCGTCGACGGCATCGCGGTGGCGGCTTACGCGCTGCTGGGCGTGGGCGTTGCCGCGCTGGCCAGCATCGGCCCGGCGCTGGCCGCCCGACGCGAGCCACCGGTGCGCGTGCTTCGCCAGGCGGGCGAGCCCTCCGGGGGCCGCCCGGGACGGGCGATCGCCGCGGCTGCCGCGTTCGCACTGGCCGGCGCTCTGCTCGCCGCGCTGCCCCCCGTGGCGGGTCTGCCGATGCCGGCGTACGCGGCGATCGCCTGCTGGCTGCTGGCGGGCATCGCCCTGGTCGGGCCCCTGGCCAGCGCCATGGCGACGCTGGCCGCCGCAGCGCTGCCGGCCCTCTGGCGTTCTCCCGGAGGCTGGCTCGCGCTGCAGCGCCTGCGTGGCTCACCGCAGGCGGCGGCCGTTGCCCTGGCCGGAATCGTCGCCAGCTTCGCGCTGTCGAGCGCAATGACGATCATGGTCGACAGCTTTCGCCACTCGGTGGCCGACTGGCTCGATGCCGTCTTGCCTGCCGACGTCTATGGTCGTCTGGCAAGCCGCGCGCCAGGCGGCGGCATCAGCCCCGAATGGCAGGCGGCCATCGCCGCCACCGAAGGCGTCGCCGAAGCGCGGTTCCTGCGCAGCCTCGAGATCGGCCTCGCGCCCGAGCGGCCGCCGGTGGGCGTGCTGGCCCGCGACGTCGACCGCGACGCGCCGCACCGCAGCCTGCCGATGGTGGGCCCCATCGCGGCCGTCGGCGCAGGCGAACGCGCAGCATGGGTCAGCGAGCCGATGAGCGAGCTTTACGGTCTGCGCCCGGGCAGCCTGCTCGAGTTGCCGCTGGGTGGCGGTCTGCGCGCCTTCCGGGTCGCTGGCGTGTGGCGCGACTACGCCCGCCAGCACGGAGCGGTCGTCCTCGACCGCGGCGACTACATCGAGCTCACCGGTGATCGGCTGGTCTCCGACGTGGCGCTGCGGCTCGGCCAGGGTGCCGACGAAGCCGTCCTGATCGGTCGCCTGCGCGCGCGGCTGGGCGATCCGGATGCCCTCGAATGGCGCAGTTCTCGCGAACTGCGCGAGCTGTCGTTGCGCATCTTCGACCGCAGCTTCGCGATCACACGGGTGCTGGAGGCCATCGCGATTGCCGTCGGCCTGTTCGGGGTGGCAGCCACCTATGCCGGGCAGGCGCTGGCGCGGGCGCGCGAGTTCGGGGTGCTGCGCCATCTCGGCGTCACGCGCGCGCAGGTCGCCGGCATGTTCGGCATCGAGTCGGCCGCGCTGATAGCCTGCGGCGTGGTGTGGGGGGCCGCCCTGGGGGCTGTGATTGCCGCCATCCTGGTCCACCGGGTCAATCCGCAGTCATTCCACTGGACGATGACGATGCACTGGCCCATGCCGGTGCTCGCCGGCAGCGCGGCGGCGCTGGTCGCGCTCGGCACGCTGGCCGCGGTGCTGGCCAGCCGCGGCGCAAGTGGTACCTCGCCAATCCGCGCGGTAAGGGACGACTGGTGAACCGGCTGCGCCGCGCGAGCCTGGCCGGGCTGCTCGCAGCGCCCAGCGCGATCGCGCATGCGGCTGCTTTCGAGCCCGTCACGCCGGCCTACCGGCTGCGCTTTCCGCGCGATCATGGCGCTCACCTCGGCCACCGCACCGAGTGGTGGTACGTGACGGGGTGGCTGCGCTGCGCCGGCCGCGACCTGGGGGTGCAGATCACCTTCTTTCGCAGCCGCACCGGACACGATCCGGCCAATCCGAGCCGGTTCGCGCCGCATCAGCTGCTGCTTGCGCACGTGGCGCTGGCCGATGCGGCGCACGGACGGTTGCGCCACGAACAGCGGGCGGCGCGCGCGGGATTCGCCGACACCGGCATCGGGCTCGCCGACACCGATCTGCGGCTGGGCGACTGGACGCTGCGGCGTGATGCCACCGACGCCTATCGTGCGCGGGCGCCAGGCAGCGAGCTGTCGGTCGACCTTACGCTCGCCCCGCCCGGGCCCCCGTGGCTGCAGGGCGAAGAGGGTTACTCCCGCAAGGGCCCCCAGACCGCGCAGGCCAGCCACTACTACAGCCGGCCGCAGCTGCGCGTCGGAGGATCGGTGCGCCTGGGTTCGCGCACGCTGCCGGTCGATGGCGGCGTCGCGTGGCTCGATCACGAGTGGTCCTCCGAGGTGCTCGACCCGCGCGCCGCCGGCTGGGACTGGGCCGGCATCAACTTCGACGACGGCTCCTCGTTGATGGCCTTCCGGATCCGCGGCCGCGACGGATCGGTGCTGTGGTCGCACGCGCGCTGGAGCGGCAGGCCCCGGGCGGCTGCCGAGGTGCGATTCGAGACGCTGCGCACCTGGCGCTCCCCGCGCAGCCCCGGCATCTATCCGGTGGCCATGCGCATCGCGATCGACGGGCGCATCGTCACGCTCGAGCCGCTGCTCGACGATCAGGAACTCGATGCGCGCGCAAGCACCGGCGGGCATTACTGGGAGGGCGCGGTCAGGGTGCTCGAGGCGGGCAAGCCTGCGGGCCGCGGCTACCTCGAACTGACGGGCTACGCGGCGCCCCTCAGGCTCTGAGCAGGCAGACACGGGCCGAGCCGGCTGGCGGGCGCCCCGACGCGCCGCACTGACCCGCCCGCGGACGTCGGCTCTAGCGCACCAGCTGGTTGATCTCGATGATGGGCAACAGCACCGCCAGGACGATCAGCAGGACGATCGCGCCCATCACCAGGATGAGCAGCGGCTCGAGCACCGTGGTGAGCGCGAGCGCCCGCCGCTCGGTCTCGGAGCCCAGCGTGGCCGCGGCGCGCTCGAGCATTTCGGCAAGCCGGCCGGTCGCCTCGCCGCTGGCGATCAGATGCAGCAGCATGGGCGGAAAGCGCCCGCCCGCGGCCAGCGCCCGCGACAGCGACGCCCCCTCGCGTACCCGCGCCATCGCGTCGTCGACATTGGCGCGCATGGCCGCGTTCGACAGCGTGCGCGCGCCAGCCTCGAGGGCGCGGATCAGCGGCACGCCGCTGGAGGTGAGGATGGCCAGCGTCGATGCGAATCGCGCGGTCTGCACGCCATGGACGAGCCGGCCGATCAGCGGCAGCCCGAGCAGCCTGGCATCCCAGGCCAGGCGCACCGAGGGCGAGCGCAGCGCGGCGCGCGCCCCGAAGCCGGCAAGCATCCCCGCCGGCACCAGCGTCCAGCCCCAGTACCGCAGCGCGTCGGAAACCGCGATCAGCACCACGGTGAGCAGCGGCAGTTGCTGGCGGGTCTGGGCGAAGACCCCGACCACCTGCGGCACCACATAGGCAAGCAGCGCGGCGATCACGCCCATGGCCACCAGCGTGACGATCAGCGGATAGACGAAGGCGAGCCCCACGCGCTGCGCCAGCGCGGTGCGCGATTCGACATGGTCGGCCAGCCGCGTCATCACGCCAGCGAGATCGCCCGAGGCCTCGCCGGCGCCGACCAGCGCCCGGTAGACCTCCGGAAAATCGCGCGGGAAACGCTCGAGCGCCTGGCTGAAGGTCTGGCCGGCAACCACCTCGCCGCGCACCGCCGCGAAACGGTCGCGCACATTGGGCCGGTCGGCCTGCTCGACGACCGCCGCCAGCGCCTGCTCGAGGGGCAGGCCGGCCGCCAGCAGGCTTGCCAGCTGCCGAGTCGCCACCGAGAGCTGCGTGGCGCGCAGCCTCCCCCCCGAGACCGCGGGCCCCTGCTGCGCGCCCGCAGCCAGCGGCACGACCTCGAGCGGCACCAGGCCGCGCTCGCGCAGCAGCCCGCGCGCGTGACGCGCCGACTCGGCATCGATCACCCCGCGATCGGTGACGCCGGCCTGATCGACGGCCTCGAAGCGGAAGGCGGCCATCAGTCGCGGGTGACGCGCACGACCTCGTCGAGCGAGGTGACGCCGGACTCGACCCAGCGCCGACCATCCTCGCGCATCGTGAGCATGCCGGCGGCGACGGCGGCCGCGAGCAGTTCGGCCTGCGGCGCGTTGCGGTGGATGAGGCTGCGGATGGTGTCGTCCACGGTCAGCAGCTCGTAGACGCCGGTGCGCCCGGCAAAGCCGGTGCGCCCGCAGGCGAGGCAACCGACCGACCGCCAGCCGCCCGCGACCGGGTCGGGCTGACGGCACTGCAGGCACAACCGGCGCACCAGCCGCTGCGCGACCACACCCAGCAGCGACGACGACAGCAGGAAGGGCTCGACCCCCATGTCGATGAGTCGGGTGACGGCCGACACCGCGTCGTTGGTGTGCAGGGTGGCCAGCACGAGGTGGCCTGTGAGCGACGCCTGGACGGCGATCTGCGCGGTTTCGAGGTCGCGGATCTCGCCGATCATGATGACGTCGGGATCCTGCCGCAGGATCGAGCGCAGGGCCCGCGCGAAGCTCATGTCGATGCGCGGGTTGACCTGCGTCTGGCCGATGCCGTCGAGGTCGTACTCGATCGGATCCTCGACGGTGAGGATGTTGGTCGTGCTGGCGTCGAGCCGCCCGAGCGCCGAATAGAGCGTGGTGGTCTTGCCCGAGCCGGTGGGCCCGGTAACCAGCACGATGCCGTGGGGCTGGCGCACCAGGCGGTCGAAGGAGCCAAGCGTGACCTGGCCCATGCCCAGCCTGCCCAGGTCGAGCCGCCCCGCCTCCTTGTCGAGCAGGCGCAGCACCGCGCGCTCGCCATGGCCCGTGGGCAGCGTGGAAACGCGCACGTCGATCGGGCGGCCCCCGATGCGCAGGGCGATGCGCCCGTCCTGGGGCAGGCGCTTCTCGGCGATATCGAGCTGCGCGAGGATCTTGATGCGCGAGACCAGCGCGGCGTGCAGTTCGCGCCGCGGACGCACGATATCGCGCAGCGTGCCATCGATCCGGAAGCGGACGATCGAGTAGCCCTCGAAAGGCTCGACGTGGATGTCGGAGGCGCCGTCGCGGCTAGCCTGCGTGAGCAGCGCGTTGATCATGCGGATGATCGGCGCGTCATCCTCGGTCTCGAGCAGATCCTCGATGCGCGGCAGATCCTGCAGCAGCCGCGACAGATCAAGGTCGCTCTCGACCTCGTCGACGACCGAGGCGGCCGACCCTTCCTGCTGCGCGTAGGCCCGCGATATCGCGGCGGCAAGCTCGGTGTCGTCCTTGCGCACCGCCACCAGCCGGTGCGGCAGCACCCGGGCGAGCTCGGCGATCGCCGCCGGCGGCGTTGCCGGGCCCACCCAGATCTCGAGCGCGTCGCCCTGCTGCGCGGCCACCAGCACGCCGAACTGCCGCGCGAACGCGTACGGCACGAAACGGGCGGGAGAGACGGTGGCCAAGGGCGTTCGCGTTCAGGGCGCGCGCGGTGGCGTTGGCGAGGGCGCAACCGGCCGGCGCGTGGACGCGTCGATGTCGGGCGACAGGCTGGCTGGTCCGCGCGAGGCGTCGGGGCGGGCGGGCGAGCCGGCGGGCCGCGGCACCTGCGGCAGGTCCGACGGCGGGAAGTCGGGCAGCAGCCAGTGCGGCGGCAGGCGTGAATCGTTCTGCAGGCCGCGGATGTAATCGTAGCGATCGAGGCTCAGGTTCTGCGCGCCAGCCTGGTCACGCACGATCACGGGTCGCAGGAACACGAGCAGATTCGTCTTCACCCGCTTGCGCGAGTCGTAGCGGAACAGCTGGCCGATCACCGGCACGTCGCCCAGGCCCGGCACCTTCTGCGCGCCGCCCTCGATCCGCTCCTCGATCAGCCCGCCCAGCACCACGACCGATCCGTCGTCCACGAGCACGTTCGATTCGATCGCGCGCCGGTTGGTGATCAGGCCGGCCGACAGCGAGCGGTCCTGGACGTTGGAGACCTCCTGGAAGATCTGGAGCCTGACCGTCCCGGCCTCGGAGACCTGCGGCCTGACCCGCAGCGTGGTGCCGACGTCGCGACGTTCGATCGTCTGGAAGGGGTTGACCGCCCCCCCGCCGGTTCCGGTGGCCGTGAACTGGCCGGTGATGAAGGGCACGTTCTGGCCGATGATGATCCGCGCCTCCTCGTTGTCGAGGGTGAGCAGATTGGGCGTGGCCAGGATGTTGGCGTTGGCGTTGCTCTCGAGGGCCCGCGCCAGCAGCCCGAGGTTGACCGGCGCGATCGAGCCGCTGGCCGTGGCCGTGCCGACGATGGCGCCGCTGCGCAGCAGACCGACGTTCAGACCTTGCCCCAGCGACAGGACGTTGGCGGTCGCATCGAGGATGTTGCCGCCGCTGTTGCGCGCCGGCAGGTTGGTGCCGCCGATCACGCTGCTGCCGCCGCCCGAGCTCTGGGAGAGGAACTGCCACTGGATGCCGAGCTCGGCAGCCCGCTCGGCCGACACCTCGACGATCAGCGACTCGATGTAGACCTGCATCCGGCGCGAGTCGAGCCGGTCGATGACCGAGCGCAGGTTGCGAAAGACCGGCCCGGGCGCGGTGATGATCAGCGAATTAGTGGCCGGGTCGGCGGCGATGATGACGCCGCCGGCGCTCAGCGCCACCGGCGCCGACGTGCTCGACGAGGGCGCCAGAGGCGCGTTGCCGGCCGTTGCCTGACCGGCCGCCCCGGCGCCCGCCGCCTGGCCGAGCGTGCCGCCGCCGGCCTGCAGCGACGTGCCCTGCGTCAGCGTGGCCACGCCCTGCCCCAGGGTGCCCGGCGCGCCCTGCGCGCCGGAGTCGCCTGCTACCACCGCACGCAGCACCTGGGCCAGCCGCACGGCCTCGGCGTTGCGAAGGTACACGACGTGGATGTTGCCCGGCTGCTCGCTGGGCTGATCGAGCCGCGCGATCAGGCTGCGCGCCAGGTTGAGCCTGGCGGGGCTGGCCGCGCGCACGGTCAGTGCATTGGTGCGGGGATCGGCGAGCACCGTGACCCGCTGCCCGGGATCGACCGCGACCGCAGCGCCGCCGCGCAACGCGTCGTCGAGCAGCCTCGTGACCGCGGCGGCCACGTCGCCAGCCAGCGCGTGACGCAGCGCGACGACCTCGAACTCGCCGCTGACAGGGCTGTCGAGGGCAGCGATGATCTTCGCGATGCGCTCGAGGTTCGAGGCGTAGTCGGTGACCACCAGCGAGTTGTTGCTGGGGAAGGCATTGATGGTGTTGTTGGCCGTGATCAGGGGCCGCAGCACGGGCACCAGATTGGACGCCGACTCGTAGCTCAGGCGGAAGATCTGGGTGACGATCTGCTCGCCTCCCGGCAGCTCGCTGCGCGAGGTTCCCACCGGCCCCGACTGCAGCTTGGCATCGGCCTCCGGCACCACCCGGGCGATCTGTCCGGTATCGACGATCGCAAAGCCCTGCAGACGCAGCTGGGTCTGCAGCAGCTGCAGCGCCTGCGCCCGCGACACCGGCCTGGGCATCTCGAGAGTCATCTTGCCGCGCACGCGCGGATCGATCACGAACGGCCGGTTGAGCAGGTGCGAGAACGCCGCCACCACGACCTCGATGTCGGCATCACGGAAGTTGAGCACCACGCCGGCGCCCGCAGCCGCCGTGCCAGCCGACGAGGCCGGTGCAGCTGGCACAGCGGTGGCGGCCGGCGCCGGCTGCGGACTGGCGGGCGGCGATGCCGGACCCGCGGCGAGCGCCGGACGACACAGCACGGTCGCGAGCAGCAGCATGCCCACCCACGGCACCGCCGCCAGCGGCCGGACGTCCGCCGCGCCGACGCCTGCGGCTTTACTTCGCTGGTCACCGAGCAATCGCCTACCCTCCGATCCTGATCAAGGTCCGCTCACCCTGTCGCTGCCCGATCAAGGCGAGCAGCGGCTGCAGTCTCGCATGATCCTCGCCCTCTCCCCAGGCTTCGGCCTGCATCCGGAGCCCCGAGCGCGGATCCCAGCGCCCCGCCCCCGCCAGCCTGAGGCTGCCGCTCTGGGTGGTCAGTTCGACCACCGCGCCCGCATCGGCCGCGCGGATCTCGACGCGGTAGTCGCCCAGCGGACGCACCGGCGTCATCGCCGAGGCCACTTCGCGCAGTTCGAGCGTGACCCGACCGGACGGCGCCGCCTGACCTCGCCGCCACGCGACGGCCTCCCAGCCGAGCACGGGCGAGGCCGACGGGCGGATGGTATTCCAGGGTGACCCGAGCGCCGAGAGATCGATGCGCGCCAGCGCGACGCGCCCCGGTCCCACCGACCACCCGTCGGCCCTTATCTCGAAGGCAACGGGAGACTCATGCCCGGGCAACTTCATCACGCCGGCAAGCTCGCCGAGCAGCAACCGCCCCAGCCGGATCTCCCAACCCAGTGCGGCCGGCAAGGCCAGGCCGCGCTCGACGCGGGCCTGCGGCGAGCCGTCGAGCAGCACGACTCGCGCCTGCCCTCGCCACCAGCTGCCCTGGGCGTCGACCAGCCGGACGCGACCGTAGGACAGAGATTCGACGAGCGGATCGAGATGGCGCACCGGAAGCGTGGCCACCACCGCGACCAGCGCTCCCGCGAGGAGCGCAGCGACGAGCAGCAGCAGGCGCAGCCCCGGCATGCGCGCGGCGCTCATCGGCCAGACCGCGATCGCGCGGCCCACTCGCTACCCGATGACCCTGGTTGTGGCGGCAGGATCATCGTGCGGCGCGCGCGGCCTCGAGCACGAGGCGGGCACTGACCTGCCCCGGCGCGGTTTCGCGAGCGATCGCCAGGTCGATGATCCGCATGCGGGTCTCGCCCAGCGCGGCCGGCAGCCATGCGAACCAGCGTTCGTGGGGGGCTCCGGCGAAGCGCAACTCGATGAGCTCGCCGTTGACCTCGAGCTTGCGCAAGGCCTCGCTCAAACCCGCACTGCGCACCGACTGCTCGAGCAGCGCGACCCGCGACGCAGCGTTGCCGCCCGCGGGCCGGGCGGCGCCTTCGGTGCCGGCCTGCCGCAGTTCGTCCTGCAGGGCGAGCATCTGGGCGAGCTGATCGCGCAGCACGGGCAGATCGCGTTCGAGGACGGCACGCGATCGCCATGCCGGCTCGAGCAACAGCAGAAAACCTGCCGTGACCAGCACCAGCATTCCGGCGATGCCAACGAGCCGGCGCTCGCGCGGCGACATCGAGCGCCATGAGGCGATCAGGCGCTCCATCTCAGGCCTGCCCCGTCAAGGCGATGACGGCCGAGCCATCGGCCTCGAACCGCAGGCTGAGCCCGGCCCGGGCAGCCGCTCCCGCCAGGCGCTCGCGCGCGGCGGGATCGGCAACCGGGTTGCGCCAGCGCACCTTCAGGCGCGCATCGCGGTATTCGATCGCCGCGAGCGCATCGACCCCGTCGGCGCCCAGCGCCATGGCCAGCCGCCCCAGCAGGGGGAGGAAGTCGTCGGGAGCGCTGCGCCCGGCAAGCGCTCGCTGATCGGCAACCAGCCGGCGCATCTGCAGCAGCGGGTCGACGACCACCTGGGCCTGGGGAAACGACTCGCGAAAGGTCGCCTCCATGCGTTGCCGCAGTGCGTCGCGCTCACGCTCGAGCTGCAGCCAGTGCAGGTTGAGACCCGCCGTGGCCACCACGCCCGCGGCCGCGGCGATGGCCGCCGGCACCCGCCACGCCGACCAGTCGATCGCCGCGAGGCGACGTCGGCCCGGACCGCCCTGCCGCGCCGACAGCAGGTCGATCGGGCAGTTGACGTCGATCGCCCAGGGCTGCAGCGAGATTGTCCATCCGAGGCGCTCGGCCGCATCGTCGATGCAGCCCTGCCACGACGCGTCGGCGACGCGGGCGACGACCGCGGACGGCTTCCCCCCGGGCTGCAGCAGCGGCAGCATGCCCAGCAGCGATTCGAGCCGATCGCCGGCCTCGGCGCCGGCATTCCATCCAAGGGCATCGAAAGGCCCGCGACGCGCCACGACCGAATCGCCGACGCATGCCAGCATCGCCTCGGCGCCGGAATCCATCGGGAGGGTCAGTTGCGCCGGCCACGCTGCCACCACCTTGAGGCCTCGACGCTCGAAGGCGCCACAGGCGAACTCCAGCCAGCCACGGTCGATGACGGCGACGATGCGCTCGCCATCGGGCAGCACCGGCCCCAGCGCGAACGCGCACCCGTTCGCATCCTGGAGCAGGCGGTCTTCGAGCAGATTGGGCAGCGCCCGAGCGAGCCGGGCTCCCGATATCGCGGGCAGCCGTGCGCGCAGCAGGGTGACGTCGCGGGCATCGAAGACCAGCGCCACCGTGCGCATTCTGGGCAGGGCCTCGAGGCTGGCGCGCTCGGGGCGCAGCGCGGCCGCCTGCTGACCTGGCGGACAAACGGCGGGCAGCGGCTCGGTGACGAGCGCGCGCTCGCCCGCCGATCGGGGGGCGAGCCAGACGATGCCGTGTCTCAGAGCCGCTGCTGCCATACGATGTCGATCCTGCCCGAGCCTCGCGACAGCAGCGTTTCGCTGGCGACCTCGACGCGGTCGAAGCGTATCACCCCGCGCAGCAGGAAATAGGCGCTGCCCACCCCGAGCATGGCCTGCGGCAGAACCGGCCGGCCGTCGATGCGCTGCGCCGCGTCGTCGAGGTCGCGAAAGAACGTTTCGCGGCGGCGCTCGACGAAGCGTCTGGCCGCGGCCAGATCCATGTCGGGGACGATCGCGGCCAGAACCTCGGCGGGGGCCGTGTTCAGATTGACCTGCGTGGCTGCCGGCGACTCGGGCAACTGCGGAACGATGGTCATGAACGGCTCGATGCGTTCGACGATCGCGGCGTCGAAGCCAGGCACCGAGACGAGTTCGGCAAGCCGGATGAGCGGCGGCTGCTCGGCAGGCACAGCACGCCCGTCGACGCTGCGCGGCTGCGAGCGCGTGAGCCGCTGCGCGACCGCGTCGGCCAGACTTTCGGGAAGATCGAGCAGCACAAACAGACGCCGCGCCGCGGTCAGATGCAGCGCGGAGGGTTGTCCGGACTGCACCAGGGCAGCGAGGTTGAGCCGGCTCTGCGCATCGACGAGTTGTCCGGAAAGGGTTGCGGGCCGGCGCTGATCGCCGATACG
Source organism: Burkholderiaceae bacterium (assembly GCA_044370795.1). GTDB lineage: Bacteria > Pseudomonadota > Gammaproteobacteria > Burkholderiales > Burkholderiaceae_E > Quisquiliibacterium. The sequence continues at coordinate 2,095 of JBILUW010000001.1, read as the reverse complement.
CGCCCCGGCGGTCACGGTCTCGTCGAGGCGGGTCTCGGCCACGGGCACCGCCCAGGGCTCGCCGAGATGGTCGATGGTGCCGGTCGCCGCATCGGAGCGCAGGATGACCTTGGCCCAGTCGACCGCGGCGCGCTCGATCCAGCGCGTCTGCGACAGCGCGAGCCTGTTCTCGATCGATCGCATCGCCACGCTCTCGCGCACGAACAGCGTGACCACCACGCTCGTCGCCAGGGCGACCACCAGCATCGCCGTGACCACAGCCGCACCGGTCTGCTTCGTCGCGGCGGCGCGCATGTCAGTCGCGCACCGAAAAGACCCGCACGACACGCGCGCCATCGCCACGCACCACCGTGACCTCCACCCCGGTGATGGGCGGCTGGGTGCCCGTGCCGGGGGTGGTCGGACCGCCGGCGGCAAGCCCCGCTGCATTCACCCACCCCGAGCCGGCCACGAAGCCGCGCATCTCCAGGCCGCCGAGGTTGCCGGCCAGCGGCTGCCAGGTCCACTGAGGGCCGGCCCCCCCCTCGGCCGGCGGTCCGCTCCAGGCCGCGAAACCGCGCTCGAGGCGCCCCACGCGCAGGCGCCAGACGATGCGTTGCAGCGAGCCCGCCGAGGCCCCGGCCGAAGCCTCGCGCGCCAGCAGCAGGCTGGGCGCGCTGCCGGGCGCGGCCGCCGGCGCAAACCCCAGCGCGGGCGTGCCGAGGTTGCGCAGCCGCGCCGACCATGAGCGGCGCAGGTCCTCCTCGAGCTGGGAGAACCCCAGGGAAATCGCGTTGAGATCGTCGGAGGCATCGACCAGCGCCTCGCGAGCGCGCAGCACGGCATCGAGCCCGCGCCAGGACAGCGTCGCGAGCACGGCGAGCAACGCCATGGCGACCAGCACCTCGAGCAGGGTGAAACCCCGCGGCCTGCCGGAGGGTCGCGCCAGGGGCAGGCGACTCACGGCACGCTCGTGGCAAAGCCCGTGAGGCGCGCTAGCCGGCGCTGGCGATCGGCATCGAACACCGAGATCTCGACCCGCCTGAAAAAGGCATTGGGAGTCTGAAAGACCTCCTCGTCGCATATCAGCTCGACACCGGCCTGCGGGCAGCCGATCGAGCGTCGGCCCGGCGCGGGCCACTCGGCCTCGATGCGGATACGCGCGAGCCGGTTCTCGGCGCTCCACTGAGCCAGGGTGCGCAGCCGCAGCTGCGTCGCCGACTCGGTCAGGGCACCTGCGGCGCGCAGCGAGGCCATCAGGGCCACTGCCACGATGGCGAGGGCAACGAGCACCTCGACCAGCGTGAAGCCGCGCGCGCCGCTCAAGGTCTGACCTCGAAGACGCCCAGACCATTGGCGGCCAGCGCCACCCGGGATGCGCCGCGCTCGAGCACCAGCTCGAAGGGCACGTCCACGGGATCGCGACCGAACTCCAGTTCACCGCGTCCATCGCTGCGCGCAAGCACGACCCGGGTCGGCGCGGACCACAGCCGCTGGCCCAGCGGCGCCTCGTCGAGCGAACGCCACTGTCGATCGTCGAGCACCAGAAAGCGGTAGCCGTTCTCGTTCGCGACGAAGCGCACCGGTCGGCCACGAACCTGAGCCTCCTCGCGCGCGGCCGCCAGCAGCAGCGCCAGACGCTCGGCATCGAAGCGCAGCTGCCGGCGCGCGTCGGGCATCAGGTTGGCGCTGAGCAGGGCTGCCATGACCGCGATCACGGCCAGCGTGACCAGCAGTTCGACGAGCGTGAAGCCCCGGCCGCTGGGCCGGCCCGGGCACGTGCCGCAGGCGCGCGGCCGGGCGCTAGAGCGACCAGGAACCGATGTCGGCATCGGTGCCCGTGCCGCCAGGGGCTCCGTCGGCACCGAAACTGAACACGTCGATCTCGCCCTTGAGGCCGGGGTTCAGATACTGATAGGGCTTGCCCCAGGGATCGACTGGCAGCCGATCGAGATAGGCCTTCCAGTTGGCCGCCGCCGGCCCCGATGCGGGGCGCGAGACCAGCGCCTGCAAGCCCTGTTCGGTGCTGGGATAACGCTGGTTGTCGAGGCGATAGAGCTTGAGCGCCTGCATGATCGACGCGATGTCCTGGCGGGCCGCGACGACTCTGGCCTCG
>JBILUW010000267.1:0-5321 GCA_044370795.1 Burkholderiaceae bacterium | reverse complement strand
ATGCGGCACACCTGGGTTCCCTACGAGCGGATCTCCGTTCACCTGAAGCGCGCAGTCATCGCGGCCGAGGACGCCAACTTCACCGAGCACGACGGCATCGACTGGGATGCCATCGAGAAGGCGCGCGAGGCCAATCGGCGCAAGGGCAAGGTGGTGCGAGGTGGCTCGACGATCACCATGCAGCTGGCCAAGAACCTGTTCCTGTCGGGCGAGCGCAGTTATGTGCGCAAGGGCCAGGAGCTGATCATCACGACCATGATCGAGGCGGTGATGAGCAAGCGCCGCATCCTCGAGCTCTACCTGAACCTGGCCGAGTGGGGCGAGGGCGTGTTCGGCTGCGAGGCGGGTGCGCGGCACTATTACGGCGTGCCGGCGGCGCAGGTCGGGCCCGCGCAGGCCGCACGCATGGCCGCCATGCTGCCGCGGCCCCGCTATTACGACCGCAACCGCAGCACGCCCTACCTCGAGCGGCGCAGCGCGACCATCCAGCGCTGGGCCGCCGACATCACCCCGCCCTGAGGCCGCGCGGTGCCGCGCCCGCCTTCCGGCGGGTGTCCGGTCGCGTCGGCCCGATCCGCGCACCGCTGTCATCGGCGCGGCCTACAATCCCGGCTGGTCGACCGACCCGCCCGGTCGCGTCCTTTTCGTTGCGCTCCGGCCATGGCCGATCCCGATCTCACTCTCGAAGTCCACGAAGCGTCCACCCCGGCCCGCCTGCCGCGCGACCCGGAAGCCGCCTCGCGCGCGCTGCTCGAGGTGCAGGAAATGCTGCGTCGGCATCGCGTGGTCGTCGAGCTCGCGCACCGGCAGCGTCATGGCGAGCCCGAGGAGCGGCACGAACTGGTCGAGTCGCTGGTGCACCGTCAGGCGCAGGCCGAACTGCGCAACCGGCTCGACCCGATGCACCCGGCCGACATCGCCTACATCCTCGAGGCGTTGCCGCTGGCCGAGCGGCTGACGGTCTGGAATCTGGTCAAGGCCGAGCGCGACGGCGAGATCCTGCTCGAGGTCTCCGATTCGGTCCGCGAGACCCTGATCGAGTCGATGGACCGCGACGAGCTCGTCGATGCGGTCGAGTCGCTCGACGCCGACGAGATCGCCGACCTCGCGCCCGACTTGCCGACCGACGTCGTCGAGGAGGTGCGCCAGCAGCTGTCGCAGGAGGAGCGCGACCAGCTGCGCGCGGCGATGTCGTATCCGGAGCACTCGGTCGGCGCCCGGATGGACTTCGAGGCGCTGTCGGTGCGCGACGACGTCAACCTCGAGGCCGTGCTGCGCGAACTGCGCCGGCTCGAGCGGCTGCCCGAGAATACCGATCAGGTCTTCGTGGTCGACGGCCACGGTGTGCTGCGCGGCGCACTGCGCCTCGACAGCCTGCTGGTCAACGAGCCCGAGATCATGGTCGCCGACGTGATGCGCGTCGACGTGCTCACGCTGCAGGCCCTCGACAGCGAGTCGGAGGCCGCGCAGGCGTTCGAGCGCTACGACCTGGTCTCGGCGCCGGTCATCGATCCACACGGCCGGCTGCTGGGCCGGCTCACCGTCGCCGAGGTCGTCGACGTGATCCGCGAGGAGGGCGACGCCGACCGCCTCTCGCAGGCCGGCCTGCGCGAGGAGGAGGACCTGTTCTCCAGCGTCTGGAGTTCGGCCAAGAACCGCTGGCTGTGGCTGGGCCTGAACCTGTGCACCGCCTTTTTCGCCTCGCGCGTGATCGGCGGCTTCGAGGGCACCATCGAGAAGGTCGTGGCGCTGGCCGCGCTGATGCCCATCGTGGCGGGCATCGCTGGCAACTCGGGCAACCAGACCATGACCCTGATCATCCGCTCGCTGGCCCTGGGCCAGGTCAATGCCTCGAACGCCCGGCGGCTGGTTGCCAAGGAGCTGGCCATCGCCTGCCTCAACGGGCTGGTGTGGGGCGGCATCGCGGGCGCATTCGCCTGGTGGCTGTACAGCGACTCGCCGCACGGCACGCTGCTCGGCGTGACCATGATGCTCGCGATGATCCTGAACCTCATCGTGGGCGCGCTGATCGCGATGGCGGTTCCGCTGGGTCTGGAGCGGCTCGGGCGCGATCCGGCGATCGGCTCCTCGGTGCTGCTCACGTTCAGCACCGACAGCATGGGCTTCTTCATCTTCCTGGGGCTCGCCTCGCTGCTCTTTCGCTGAAGTGGGGCTCTCGGCCCCGTCTTATCGGCGCATTCCGGGGCCTGCGCGCGGCCTAAAGTTTCCGAAGGTGGCCGTGCGAACGGCCTGGTGCCGGCATCGACCGGCCTACACGGAAACAGCGCCCCATGATTCCAGCAAGTGTCGATTCCTCCAGTTTCCGGTGGCGGGAGCCCGTGGCAGCGCGCCGCGGCGGTGGCAGCGCCCAGGCCGAAGCCTTGTGGCGCAAGGGCGTGGCAGCCCTCGAGCAGGGGCAATGGATCGAAGCGCGGCGCTGCTTCGACCTGGCGATCCGGCTCGATCCTGATGAAGGGCTCTTCTGGCTGAACCTGGCCCAGGCGCACCGCAAACTCGGTGACCTGCGCGATGCCGAGGCAGCGGCGCGCCGCGCCTATGAACTCGACCCGGAAAGTCTGCTCGCCTGCAAGCTGGTTGCGATGTCGCTGGTCGAGCAGCGCCGCCACGCCGAGGCGGTCGCCGTCTTCGCGTCGCTTCCGGCAACGGTGCAGCGCGACCACGACTTCCACTGCGCATATGGCGAGTCGCTCTACTGGCTGGACCGTTACGCCGATTCCTGCGAGCAGTTCATCCTGTCGTTCACCTGCAAGCCGGATCACGCGCCGGCCCACGCGCGGCTGTCGGCCTCGTTCAAGCAGCTGGGCATGCACGAGGAGGCGGCCGAGTGCCTGCGCACCGTGATGCTGCTGCAGCCCTGGGACGCCCAGGGCCTGGGCAACCTGATCTTCCAGAAGCTGCAGGCGTGCCGCTGGGACACCCTCGAGCAGGACACGACCGAGCTGACCCGCCTCATCACCGACGACCATCCGCCGCACACCAATCCGTTCGGCTATCTGATGCTCGACACCACGGGCCCGCAGCAGCGGCGCGTGGCCGAAATCTCGGCGAGCTTCGAGTTCGGTGGCATCGAGCCGCTCGCCGCCGACACCAGAGCCCCCCGCCCCGCGGGCGAGCGGCTGCGCATCGGCTACGTGTCGGCCGATTTCCAGCATCACGCGACCGCGATGCTGATGACCGAGGTGCTCGAGCGCCACGATCGCAGCCGCTTCGAGGTCTTCCTGTACTCGTGCGGCTCCGACGACGGTTCGCAGTTTCGGCGGCGGGTGATGCAGGCCAGCGAGCACTGGGTCGACGTCGCGGAGTGCTCTGACCACGACCTCGCGAAACGCATCCGGGCCGATGGCATCGACATCGCAATCGATCTCAAGGGCTACACGCGCAACACGCGGCTGCATGTGTTCGCGCGCCGTCCTGCGCCCATCCAGGTGAGCTGGCTCGGCTACCCGGGAACCTGCGCCACCACGTTCATCGACTACATCATCGGCGACCCCGTGGTCACCCCGGCACACGCGCAGGCCGACTTCAGCGAATGCATCGCCCAGATGCCGGTCTCGTATCAGCCGAACGATCGGCAGCGGCCGCTGGGCCAGTCTGTCCCGCGCGCGGCGCTCGGTCTGCCCGACGATGCGTTCGTCTTCTGCTGCTTCAACAACAACTACAAGATCACGCCCGCGATCTTCGAACGCTGGTGCCGCCTGCTCCAGGCGGTGCCTGGCAGCGTGCTGTGGCTCTTCGAGGCCAATCCGCAGGCCACCAGCAATCTGCTGCGCGAGGCCGCGCAGCTCGGCATCGATGCTTCGCGACTGGTGTTCGCGCCCTTCGTGTCGCAGGCGAAACATATCGCGCGGCTGCCCGCGGCCGACCTGTTTCTCGACACCTTGCCCTGCAATGCGCACACGACCGCGAGCGATGCACTGTGGGCCGGGCTGCCGATGATCACCTGCGAGGGCGAGACCTTCGCCGGGCGGGTTGCGTCCAGCCTGTTGCGTGCGGTCGGGTGCGAGGAGCTGGTCACCCACTCGTTCGACGAGTACCAGGCGCTGGCCGAGGCGCTGGCGCGCGATCCGGACCGGCTGCGGTCGATCCGCGAGCGGCTGGCCGCGCAGCGCATGACCTCGCCGCTCTTCGACAGCGAGCGCTTCGCCCGCGACCTCGAGGCCCTCTACGTGCGGATGGCCGAGCGCTGGCGGGCGGGTCTGGCGCCTGCAGCCCTGCTCGCCGAAGACGCCCGCGCCTGAACGCCGGCGCGACGCGCTCCCCCCAACTGATTGCCCGATCGAGAGATCACCATGACATCGACCCCCGAGATCCACCTGAGCATCGTCCAGCCGTCCGGTTACCTGCACTGGATGGCGCTGCTCGATCAGGCGCGCTACTACCGTTATCAGTTCCGCAGGCTGGGCGCCCGGGTGACGATGGCCAAGAACCGGCTGCGGCACGATGCGGTCAACTTCGTGTTCGGCGCCCACCTGGGCTTCGATCCCGCGCTGCGCGCCAGTCATACCTGCCTGTTCGTCAACCTCGAGCAGTTCGGCCCCGGTGGGGCAACGCCCGGGCACGATTATCTGAAGCTGCTGCAGACCTCGGCCGTGGTCGACTACGACCCCGGCAACGTTGGCCACTACGCGCGCGACGCGGGTGACGTCCCGATCGCGCCCTTCCTGCACGCCCCCTACCTGACGCCCGCCGAGCCGGTCGCGCTCGAGCAGCGGCCCATCGATCTGCTCTTCATCGGGTCGATGAACTCTCGCCGGGAGCGCTGGCTCGCGCGGGTCGAGGCGGCCGGCTGGAAGGTCAGTGTCTTCAACTCGCCGATCTACGGCGAGGACCGCGACGAGGTCATCCGGCACGCCAAGGCTGTGCTCAACGTGCACTTCTACGACTCCTGCCGACTCGAGCAGTCGCGAATCGCGCAGTGCCTGTCGCTGGGTACGCCCGTGATCTCCGAGCGCGTCGCGAACCTGCAGGCGCACGAGGCCTTCGAGGACAGCGTGCTCTGGCTTCAGGACGACGAGGTCGAGGATTTCTTCGTCAATGGATTCGGTACGCCGGCGTACTTCGATGCCGTGCGTACCGGCATGAGCCGCTTCGAGCAGGCCGATCCCATCGCCGACTACGCCGACCTGCTCGCGTTCGCTGGCGGCTACGCCCAGGTCCACGCGCAGAGCCGCAGCCAGGGCCCGTGGCGGCCGCGCCGCATCAATCTCGGATCGGGCAAGGACTACCAGAGCGGCTGGCTCAACCTCGATGTTCTCGCGCGCACCGAGCCCGATCTGGTGCTCGACCTGTCGCAGCCTGTC
>JBILUW010000266.1:0-5340 GCA_044370795.1 Burkholderiaceae bacterium | reverse complement strand
GCGCCAGGAATACCTCGCCGGGCACCTTGAGGGCTGGCGATGGGCCCCCGGCGGGCAGCTGGTGCAGGCCACCGACGAGTACCTCGCGACCCGTGGCGCGCGCATCGTGATCGCCGACTGGGACGGCGTGCGTGCGCCCATGACCGCGGCGTGGCTGGCGCAGCTCGGCGGCTTCGAGGTCTTTCTGCACGCGCCGCCCGGCCTGCCTGCGCTGCTCACCGGGCCCGAGCCGGTGCGCGTGCTCCAGTCGCATCCGCCGGTTCCCGCCATCGCGCCGCGGCAGGCGGCGGCGCTCCTCGAGGCGGGCGCCGCGATCGCCTTCGACATCGAGCGGCGGGCGCCCTACGAGCGCCGCCATGTGGCCGGCGCGCGCTTCTGCGTGCCTGACCGCTTGCTCGAGTTCCTGGCCGTCGAACCCGCCGACCGTGTGGTGCTGCTGACCTCGGCCGATGGCGTGCTCGCGCGCGTGGTCGCGGCCGAGCTGGCCGCGCGCAGCGGGCGCGAGGCGCTGACGATTGCCGGCGGCACTCAGGCGTGGGTGGCCGCAGGATTGCCGACCGGCAGCGGCGCCGCAGGGGTGCTCAGTGGCGAGGATGACGCCTGGTTCAGTCCCTACGCGCACGCCGACACCGCGCGGCGCGACGCGGGCTTTCGCGAGTATCTGGCCTGGGAGGTTGGGCTGCTCGAGCAGCTTGCGCGCGACGGCACCCACGCCTTGCGCGTTGGCGAGGCCTGACTGGGGACGCCGCCCGCACCCCTGGCCGCAGACCGAAAAAAAGAGACCGCCAACAGCGCGAGCCGGTGGCGGCCAAGAGGGAGAGATAAGGACCCCATTCGGGCTGCCCCGAACCGGGCTGCCCGCGAGGGCAGCGCCGAGTCTGATCCTCAGTCGGGGCAGTCACCCCGACCTTTCACCCCTCCTGGTCAGGCGTACTGCGCCAGCGCGATCTTCATCTTGCGCATTGCCTGCGCCTCGATCTGGCGGATGCGCTCGGCCGACACGCCGTACTCGGCGGCCAGATCGTGCAGCGTGAGGCTGCCGCCTTCGCTGTCATCGCGCAGCCACCGGCTCTCGATGATGCGCCGGCTGCGCGCATCGAGCGTGGCGAGCGCGGCCTCGAGGCCTTCGCCCTGCATGCGGTCGCGGTCGCGGCGCTCGAGCACCTGGGTGGGCTCGGCGTTGGGCGCCGCCAGATAGGCGATCGGCGCGAAATCGTCATCGGCATCGTCGCCGCTGGCCTCCAGCGCCATGTCCTGGCCGGTCAGCCGGGTCTCCATCTCGGAGACATCGCTGGCCTTGACGTTGAGCCGGGCGGCGATGGCATTGACCTCGCCGGCGCTCAGCGTGTGCGCGTCGGTACGCTGCGAGCGCAGGTTGAAGAAAAGCTTGCGCTGCGCCTTCGTGGTCGCAACCTTGACCAGGCGCCAGTTCTTCAGGATGTACTCGTGGATCTCGGCCTTGATCCAGTGCAGCGCGAACGACACCAGGCGCACACCGCGCTCCGGGTCGAAGCGCTTGACCGCCTTCATCAGGCCGATGTTGCCCTCCTGGATGAGGTCGGCGTGGGGCAGTCCGTAGCCAAGGTACTGGCGCGACACCGACACCACCAGGCGCAGGTGCGACATGACCAGTTCGCGGGCCGCGTCGAGGTCGGTCGAGGTCTGGAAACGCCGGGCGAGTTCGGTTTCGCGCTCGGCCGACAGCATGGGCAGCCGATTCACGGCAGTGATGTAGGCGTCCAGGTTCCCGACGGGAGGCAGCGCCATCGCGACGCCTGCGGATCCTGCGGGAGCAAGGGCGGTCGTGGTCAGGGCGGACATGGTTTCCTTTCGCGGGCGCCGTATGTTGCGCCACACAAAAATGTTAGCACTCATGGGTCGTGAGTGCTAGCGCCTCCTGACGATCGGCTGACCCGGCGGGATTGCCGCCGGGTGCGCTGCCTCAATCGATGATGATCACGTCGGTTGCCGGCGGTTCGGTGTACAGGCGCTCGACCAGCGCTGCGCGCCGCTCGATGGTCACGCGCTGGTTGATGTAGCCCTTGTCGGTGAGTTCGCGGCCATCGATCGAGGGCGGCTCGGCCATCAGCAGCACGGCGCGGATGCGGGTGCTCGACCCCGGGAAGGCCTTGTTGTGCGCCGCCAGGCCCTCGCGCACCCGCGCCCGCACCCGCTCGTCGGCGATCACCTGCTCGAGGGTGGCGTCGGGCTGGCCGATGAACTGCCGGCAGGCGACCAGGTTGGGCCAGGCGAGCAGCCCCACCCAGCTGCGGTCGTGGCCGGTGACCACCGCGTCCTGCACCACCGGCGAGGCCGCCGCCACGCAGGCCACCCGCAGCGAGCCCACCTGCACGAAGGTGCCGGTCATGAGCTTGAAGTCCTCGACGACGCGCCCGCGGAACACCAGGCCCTGGGCGGGATCGGCGGGGTCGACGAAGATGCCGGCATCGCCGATCTTGTAGAACCCTTCCTCGTCGAAGGCGGCGGCGGTGAGGTCGGGCCGCTGGTGGTAGCCGGGCATGATGGTGACGCCGCGCAGGCGCAGTTCGTACTTCTCGCCGATGGGCACCATCTTGAGCTCGACGCCGGGGAAGGGCAGGCCGATCAGACCCACCCGCTCGGTCGCCCAGTAGGTGCAGGTGGCCGTGGGCGCGGTTTCGGTGGAGCCCCAGCCGGTGAAGAACACGATGCGCCGGCCGGTGTGCTTCACCGCGAGCCGCTGCATGCGCAGGTACAGGTCGTCGGGCAGCGTGGCGCCGCCGTAGCCCAGGATCTGGAGATCCTTGAAGAAGCGCTGCGCGAGGCCGTCGTCCTTCTCGAGCGCCGCGATCAGCATGGCATAGCCGGCCGGCACGTTCGCGTAGTAGGTTGGCGAGAGCTCGGCCAGGTTGCGCAACGACTCGCCGAAGAGCTCGGGCGTGGGCCGGCCGTCGTCGATGTGCAGCGTGCCGCCGTCGGCGAGCAGCCCGTTGAAGCTCGCGTTGCCGCCCATCGTGTGGTTCCAGGGCATCCAGTCGAGCACCACCGGCACCGGGTCGCCCGGCTGGCGCGGCCGCGTCTGCTGGCCCATGACCACGTTGGCGCACATCATGCGCTGGGTGTTGATGACCGCCTTGGGCGTGCCGGTCGAGCCCGAGGTGAGGAGAAACTTGCCCACGGTGTCGGGGGTGATCGCCGCGACCGAGGCCTCGACTGCCGGGCCCACGGGCGTGACCACGAGCTCGCTCCAGGCGCGGCTCGGCAGGTCGGGCAGCGGGTCGTCGACGTGCACGACCGTGACTCCGGTGAGGTCGAGCGCGCGCAGCGCGCGCTCGAACTGGCGGGCGTTCTGGACCATGAGCACCGCGGGGCGCAGCAGGTCGAACACGTAGCGCAGCACGCCGTGGTCCTGGCTCATCAGCGAATAGGCGGGCGACACCGGCGCGGCCGGCAGCCGGGCCTGCATCGCGGCCATGGCCATGAGGGCATGCTCGATGGAGTTGCCGCTGAGGATCATGACCGGGCGCGCGCCGTCGACGCGCAGATCGATCAGAGCCTGGGTGAGGGCATCGACGGCAACCCGGGCCTGGGCGTAGCTCAAGCGCAGCCACTCGCGCTGCGCGCCTCGGCGCTGGGCCAGCCAGGTGCGCTGCGGCGTCTCCTCGGCCCAGCGGCGCAGCAGCGAGGGCAGGTGCGGCGCGTAGGGCGCCAGCGGAATGCGCGATCGCAGGACGATCGTGCCGTCGGCCCGGCGCTCGGTCGCGATGTCGCGGGGCAGGAATTCGACGTGGCGAAACGGGATGCCGCGCAGGTCGGTCTGCGCGAGGTCGGTGGTGGTGGGGGCGTCCAAGGCGTGGTCTCCGGCTCGTTGCCGCGGTGGTCCGCGGGTCTGCGCGGCACCTTAACGCATCCGCCGCGGCGACGGCGCGGGTGCCGTGCCGACCCCGGGGGTTTGCCCGCCCCGGGGCTCAGCGGGCGATGTGCAGCCTGACGGAGGTGACGGCGACCGGACCGCGATCGGCGTTGTAGCCCGGGTGCGCGATGTGCTGCCGGCCCACGCTGATCCACACGCCGTCGGTCAGGGCGATCCGGTAGAAGGCCTCGACGATGCGTTCGGCCGCCGGCGAGATCCGGCCGTCGCCCACGAAGAAACCCAGGCCACCGGCCGCCAGATAGGCCAGGTGCGCGGGCGAGGCCTCGTGCCTCGCCACCGCGATGCCGAAGGCGTCGAGCGGGCGGCCCCAGGCGGCGCCCTGGGCGAGCAGGCCGGCCGAGCGCGAGCGGTCGATCTCGGCGAAGGCGTAGGGCTCGGTCTGACCGTCGGCCCGCATGGCGCGGCCGAAGACGCCCAGATCCGGGGCGAGCTCGAACTCGACGTTCAGCCCCAGCCCGCGCTTGGCGCGGCGGCCGGTGCGCACGGCGGCCACGTCGGGCACCCCCGTGCCGGCCTGCGCCAGCGCGTCGCGCCACGCGCCCATCACCGCCTGATTGCGAAACGCGAGCAGGCGCAGCCGGCCGGGCCGCCCGGCCAGCCGCCAGCCCTGCTCGAGCTCGATCTGGTCGCCGTAGTGCCGGCCCAGGCGCGGGTCGAGATCCATCTGGTTGGGCTCGCGCGGCTGGGCGAACCGGCCGACGCGCAGCGCCCGCTCGCCGTCGACGATCTCGAGCGCCGCGCCCCAGGTGTAGCCGCGCACGTCGGCGGCGAAGTCGTAGGCGCCGTGCGTGGTCAGGCCCAGGTTGGTGAACTGGGTCCGCGGATCGTGCGCGTAGGCGTTGTCGTCGAACAGGTCGAGCAGGGACAGCTTGCCGACCGTGAGCGCAACACGGCGGCGGTCCTGCGATCCCGGCAGCTGGCCCGGTTCGCCGGCCACCGCTTCGCTGCCGCCGCCCAGACCCCAGGTGCGGCGCACGAAGGCGCGCGCGAAGTAGCCGCGCAGGTCGGGTGAGCCCGCCCGCGTGAGTTCGGCATTCGGAAATCCGCCCAGCCCGTTGAGCCCGGACAGCGGCAGCCCCTGGCCGGCCTCCGGGTTCAGGTGCAGTTCGATTCCCGGCGCCAGGCGCCAGCCCAACGCCAGCCCGGTGGTCAGGGAGTAGCTGGCCTCGGCGGCGCCCGACAGGCTGCGACCGCCCTCGTAGGGCGACCGGAAGGCGGGCTTGAACTGCCGGATCCAGGTGCCCTGGGCCCAGGCCTGGAAGTCGGGAGGAGGGTCGGCCGCCGGCTGCGCCTGGGCGCCGGCGGCAACTCCGAGCAGCACGACCGCGAGCGAGACCGGCAGGGCCCGAGCGCGCGACCACGGGCGGCAGTGCCCGCGAGTCGTCGTGCGGCTCGGTGCGGCAGTCATGGCCGCGAGATCGTGCCGA
>JBILUW010000265.1:0-5385 GCA_044370795.1 Burkholderiaceae bacterium | reverse complement strand
CACAGGCCGGCCACGCCGAGGCAGCGAGGCGCGTGGTGCGCGGCCAGCGCCCAGACCACCGGCGTGCCCCAGTCGTGCCCGACCCAGATCGCGCGCTCGCGGCCCAGCGCGTCGATGAGCTCGACCATGTCGGCGGTCGACTGCTCGATCGCGTAGTCCTCGTGCCGCGGATACACCGTGGAGCGGCCGTAGCCGCGCATGTCGGGCGCCACCGCGCGAAAGCCGAGCGCGCCGAAGGCGGCGAGCTGGTGGCGCCAGCTGATCGACAGCTCGGGCCAGCCGTGCACGAAGACGATCAGCGGCCCCTCCTGCGGTCCGCAGGCGAGGTAGAAGGTGGTGTGCCGCGGGGAGCGGGCGACGTGCTCGGTGATGGGTGGGGGCATGGGTGGGCCACGGATTGGATAAGGAACCGGGAATTGGTACCATTATGGGGTGAATGCAGGACATCGACGAACCCTGGAGGCAATATTCAGCGATCCGGTGGCGCGCACCCTGCCGTGGCGCCGTGTCGAGAACCTCCTGGTCGCGGTCGGTTTTCGCGTCATCGAAGGTAATGGCTCCCGCGTGCGATTCGAGAAGGACGGCATCGTGGGCACGTTCCATCGCCCCCATCCCGAGAAGGACGCCAAGCCTTACCAGATCCGCGATGCGCGTCGGTTGCTGCAAAGCCTGGGAATCGAGCCATGAATACGATGACGTACAAGGGCTACGCTGCACGCGTGGAGTACAGCGAGGAAGACGGCTGCTTCGTCGGGCGCATCGCGGGTATCCGCGATGTGGTCGGATTCCACGGGGACTCGGTCTCCGAACTGCGATCCTCATTCGAGGAAGCGGTCGACGACTACCTCGAGACCTGCCGCGTACTCGGCCGGGACCCCGATCACGCCTACTCGGGTCAGTTCAGGCTTCGTCTCAAGCCCGAACTTCATGCGCGAGCGGCGCTCGCGGCCGAGATGCAGGGCAAGAGCCTGAACGCCTGGGTTGCCGACGTGATCGCCAGGAGCGTCGCCGCGCCCTGACCCGCCGGCCCGGTGCGTTGCCGCGGCGCGAATCGCGGCTTATACTTTCCTGACTCATCGCGAGCACAGGCCGCCTGCCTGTCACCAACCTGCCTCTCTGCGGCAAGGTGGTACCCGGACCCAGCCGGGGATGTGGCGCAGCAAGACGCTGACGCAATCCAAGCAGGCGCACGGCCCTCGCTCGCGAGGGCCGTTTTCGTTTCATCGCCGAGTTAAGCGACAACTTGCGGGGCGATTCACAAGTACTGCTAAAGCGTCGGCTGCGCCTCGTCCCGTCCGGCGCTGCCCGCGCCGCATGCCAGGACGGTGGGAGCAGCATCATGACCCGGCGCACGACGCGCACACAGGCCGCCGCCCCGGTGGCCCAACCCTCGACCCCGCCCGCGACCCGCTCGGCGGATCATCCCGCGGCCGACCCCGCCGCCGAGCCTCCCGCCCCGGGTCCCCTGCCCGCGTCGCCGCGCACGCGGCTGCTGGCGGGCCTGGGCCTGCACGGCCTGACGCACCTCGATGCGCCGGTGCTGGCGGCGCTCGCCACCGAGACGCCGATGCTGCTGATCGGCCCGCACGGCAGCGCCAAGAGCGCGCTGCTCGAGCGGCTGGCGGCGGCGCTGGGCCTGGAGCACCGCCACTACAACGCGAGCCTGCTGTCCTTCGACGACCTCGTCGGCTTTCCCGTGCCCGACGGCGACGGCCTGCGCTACCTGCGCACCCCGGCCACGCTGTGGGGCGCGCAGAGCGTGTTCCTCGACGAGATCAGCCGCTGCCGGCCCGAGGTGCAGAACAAGCTCTTCTCGATCGTGCACGAGAGGCGCGTGCAGGGCGTGGCGCTGGATGCGCTGCGCTACCGGTGGGCGGCGATGAATCCCCCCGCCCCGGACGACGGCGCGGCGACGGACGATGAGGCGGATGTCTACACCGGGTCGCTGCCGCTGGATCCGGCGCTCGCCGACCGCTTCGGCTTCGTGCTGTCGCTGCCGGCGCTGATCGACCTGCCCCCCGAGGATCGCCGCCGGGTGATCCGCAGCGGACTGACGCCGAGCCACGCGACGCCCGCCCTGCCGGGCACCGGCCTCGACCTGCCCGGGATGGTGGCGCGCTGCCGGGAGGCCGCGCCCTTGCTGGCGCAGTTGCACGAGGCCTGGATCACCGCCTACACGGCCGCGCTGATCGTGCCGCTGCGTCAGGCCGGGCTCGCGATCTCGGGCCGGCGGGCGGCGATGCTCGCGGCCAACATCGCGGCGGTGCACGGGGCGCGGCGGCTGCTCGGCGATGGCGAGGTGCTGGACGACTCGGGGTTCGCGGCGCTGCGCAACTCGCTGCCGCAGCGCGCGCAGGCAAAGGCGCTCGACGCCGGCATGATCGCCACCGTGCACCGCGCCGCCGTGGAGGCGGCCGCGCAGGCGCAGGCCGACGCCTCGCTCGCCCGCATCCTCGACGAGGCGCATCCGGTGCGCCGCGTGGGGCTCGCGCTCGCCGCGCTGGCGCGCGAGGCCGGCAGCGTCCCCAGGCACACGATGTCGGCGCTGGTGTGCGACGCGCTGGCCGCGCAGGACAGGCAGGCGCGATGGATCCTCGCGCAGGAGCTGCTGCCGGTGCTGGCCGAGCGCGACTGCGTGGACGCGCCGACGCTGGAGCTGCTGGCCGAGCCCTTCGTCGCGCAGATCGCCTACGAGGACCGCGCCAGCCTGCGGCACGAGCTTGCGCGCAATCGCATCGCGCCCTTCAACGCGCTGGTGGCGGCGCTGGGGGCGATGGACCCGGCCGACCCCGATCAGGTGGCGCTCGGCAACCTGGGCGCGGCGCTCTACCTGAGCGACGAGGGCGCCTCGCGTCCGGAGCTGTTGCGGCGCCAGCAGGCGGCGCTGCGCGAGCGGCTCGACCCCGAGGGCGGTCATGCCGACTGAGGCGGGCGCGGTTTGCCTGGCGAACATGAGCGCGCCGCCACGCTCGGTGGTGACGCTGCCGCGGCTGGGCGTCGATGCGGCGGCTGCGAGCACCGCAGGCCAGGGCGCAGGCCCTGTGCCGAGCTCGTGCCCGGACCCGGGCGCGCAGACTGGCGAGCGCGATGCCGAAAAGATTGCGCGCGCAACGAATATGGCCATGCGCGCCCTGGCTGTCGGCCCGGGCGGCGGGCAGCGGCTCTCGCACGCGCTTTGCGTGGCCGTCGTCGACCTGCCCACGGCGCTGTGCGCCTTCCTGCGGGTGCCGTTCTCGATGCCGTCCCTTGGTCGGCCGCTGGGCCTCGCGCGGGCGCTGGTGGCGGTGGCGCGACAGGCGCGGCCGGGGCTCGGCTCCGCGGACCATGCCGCGGCCGCTCGTGAGGAGCTCGCCCGGGTGGGGAAGCTTGGCGAGGCCGCGCTGGTCGAGGAGCTGCTGACCCGCGTTTCGACCGCGCCCTGGCCCGGGTGGGTGCCGCGTGTGGCCTGCGCGCGGCCGCTGGGCCGGGACATCGCGCAGGGTCGGGGCGGCTCGCGCCCGCCGAGCCCGCCGCCGGGCGTGGACTGTCCGCTGCTCGCCGCGCGGCTGGTGTCGGCGGTGCGCGGGGCGGTGTTCCTGCGCGACGCGGCGCCGGCGATCACCCACCTCCTGACGTTGTGGGGCGGGGAGGTCGTTTCGGGCAGCTGGCAGCTCTGGCTGCCAGTGCGCCCCGGGCAGGACAACCCGATGCGCACGCAACCATCGACTCTCATGTCGAAAGGAGCCCGATGAACCCCGACCATGACATCCTGCGCGAACGTATCCGGCAGTGCGTGCCGCTGCGCCATCCGGCTTTCGGCAAGCTGCTGCAGCTGCTGTCGATCGAGATCAGCGAGTCGGTGCCCACCGCCGCGGTCACCACCGGCGAGCGCTCGCGACTGCTGGTCAATCCGGACTTCGTCGCACTTCGTTGCCGCAGCGACGCGCATCTCGCGATGCTGGTGATGCACGAGCTCTACCATGTGCTGCTCGGCCACACGCGGCTCGCCCGTCGCCCGACGCTGGCCGCGAACTGGGCCTTCGACTGCATCATCAATGCGCAGCTCTGCCGGCTGCACCCGACGGTCGAGTTCACCTCGTTCTTCGCGGCGGGCGCCGCCGACGAAGGGCCGTGGCGCCTGATCGCGCCGCCGCCGGGCTGGCCGGCGAGGCCGCGCTACGCGCGGGGCGCGCTGGGCGACGTGCACCGCCGGCTCTACGACGACGAGGGCGTGACCACGGCCGAGCTTTTCGCGCTGCTCGAGGCGATCGCCGTGACGCTGGATGCGGCCGACGACGGGCGGCTGCTGGGCAACCACGACACCGAGCCGGATGCCGACCCGCTGCACGCCGATGCCGAGCTGCATGCCGAGGTGCGGCGCCTGGTCGCACGCTGGCCGATGGTCGAACATCGCGGCGGGGTTGATGACGGGCAGGATGCCGCCGCGCGGCAGAGCGCCCTTGCGAGGCACGCGGTGGCGCGCCGCGAGGTGCGCAGGCTGTTGAGGGCGGCGGCCTGGGGCAGCGCAGGCGGGCCGCCGCGGCTGCGCGAAGTGGATGTGCCCGCGATCGTGCCGCTGCCGCAGTCGCGCGACCGCCGGGCGCAGCTGCTGCGGCTGGTGGGTGCGCAGCCGCTGATGTGGCAGGGCGCGATGCGGCAACCCCATCGGGATGATGCCGGGCAGGTGACCGTGTATCTCGATGTCTCGGGTTCGATGGCCGCGTGGCTGCCGGTGCTGCTGGCCGCGCTGACCGAGGAGGCGGCGCTTGTGCGCTGGCCGATCCTGGGTTTCTCGACGCAGGTGCACGCCGTGAGCCGGGCCGAGCTGGCCGCGGGGCGCTTCCGTTCGACCGGTGGCACCGACATCGCGTGCGTGGCGCGGCACCTGCTGCGCGAGCGGGTGCGGCGCGCGGTGGTCATCACCGACGGCGATGTGCAGACGATCCCCACGGCGCTGATGGAGCGACTGGGCCGCGCGCGGCCCAGGGTCCGGGTGGGGCTGATCGGCGGCGGCGATGCGGGCTTCGGCGAGGCGCTGCGCTGGCCGGTGACGCGGCTGCCGGCGCTGGACGAGGCGATCGCGTGAACGCGCCGCGGACGACGAACGAGGAGACGACGATGGACGACAAGGCGCTGGAACTGGCCGAGTGGGTGCTGCCGGGTCATCCCGACAAGCTTTGCGATGCGGTGGCCGACCGGGTGGTGGGCGAGGTGATGCGCGCCGATCCGCAGGGTCAGTGCGGCATCGAGGTGGCGTGCGCCTTCGACCATGTCTTCGTCACCGGCCTGATCGGCTTCGACACCGCGACGCTGCCCGACATCGAGTCGCGGCTCGAGGGATGGGTGCGCGATGCCTATCGCACGGCGGGCTACGGCGGGCGCTGGGATCCGTTGCCCGAGGCGCTG
>JBILUW010000264.1:0-5386 GCA_044370795.1 Burkholderiaceae bacterium | reverse complement strand
TGGGCGCGTAGCGCTCCATGAAGCGCTCGCCGTGCTTGTTCAGCAGGATGCCGCCCTCGCCGCGCACGCCCTCGGTGATCAGCACGCCCGCACCGGCCACTCCGGTGGGATGAAACTGCCAGAACTCCATGTCCTCGAGCGGGATGCCGGCGCGCGCGGCCATGCCCATGCCGTCGCCGGTGTTGATGAACGCGTTCGTGGAGGCCGCCCAGATACGGCCTGCGCCGCCAGTGGCGAACACCGTGACCTTGGCCTCGAGGATCATGACCTCGCCAGTCTCCATCTCGAGCGCGATGACGCCGACACAGGCGCCTTCGGCGTCGCGGATGATGTCGAGGGCCATCCACTCGACGAAGAACTGGGTGCGCGCGCGCACGTTGCGCTGGTACAGCGTGTGCAGCAGCGCATGCCCGGTGCGGTCGGCGGCCGCGCAGGCTCGCTGCACCGGCTTCTCGCCGAAGTTGGCGGTGTGGCCACCAAACGGACGCTGGTAGATCGTGCCATCGGGGTTGCGGTCGAACGGCATCCCGAAGTGCTCGAGCTCGTAGACGACCTTCGGAGCCTCGCGGCACATGAATTCGATCGCGTCCTGGTCGCCGAGGTAGTCGGACCCCTTGACGGTGTCGAACATGTGCCAGTACCAGTTGTCCTCGCTCATGTTGCCCAGCGAGGCGCCGATCCCGCCCTGCGCCGCGACCGTGTGCGAGCGCGTGGGGAAGACCTTCGAGAGGACGGCGACGCTGTAGCCGGCCTCGGCGAGCTGCAGCGAGCAGCGCATGCCGGAGCCGCCGGCCCCGACGATCACCGCGTCGAAGCGACGGCGCGGCAGGTTGTTCGACAGGTGGTTGAGCACCTCGGCCATCTCAGACTCTCCAGAGGATCAGGACGGCCCAGCAGACGTAGGCGACCAGCAGGACGATGGTGGCGACCTGCAGCAGCAGCCGCACGCCGGTGGGCTTGATGTAATCCATGTAGATGTCGCGCACACCGATCCAGGCGTGGTAGGCAAGCGACCCCAGCGCGAGGAGGGTCAGGACCTTCATCCAGCCGCTGGCGAACAGCCCCGCCCAGGTGCCGTAGGTGATCTCCGGCATCAGCAGCAGTGCCACCAGCAGCACGACCGTGTAGAGCGCGAGCAGCGCCGCGGTGACCCGCTGGGCGAGCCAGTCGCGCATCCCGTAGTGCGCGCCGACGACGATACGCTTCGTGGTCATGGTCAGAAGACTCCGAAGATCTTGAGCGCGACCAGCGCCGTCAGGGCGAGGCTGACGCCAAGGGTAACCCTGGCCGACGCCCGCGCCTGCTCCTTGGCCACGCCCATGTGCAGGTCGAGCAGCAGGTAGCGGATGCCCGCGCAGAAATGGTGCAGATAGGCCCAGGCCAGGACGAGCAGCGCAAGCCTGCCGGGCACCGACCCGACGATGGCCAGGTAGTTGTCGAAACTGATCTCGGACGTGATGCTCTGCTCGAACAGGTAGAGCGCGAACGGCAACCCGAGAAGGAACATCAGAGCACCGCTGACCCGGTGCAGGATCGACACGATGCCGGGCGCCGGAAGACGGTACTGCAGGATCTGGGATATGTGGATGTTTCGGAACTGAGGTCGGGCCTTGCGGCCCCGGGTTCCAGCGAGATCGGACATCGATGCCTCGGGTGGAGGAGGGTTCATTCAGCGCAACGAAAAGGCGGCAACATTCTGAAGCATTTTTTCGCAACGCACCAACGCGCCGCCGGCGCGCAGGTCCGCTTCGCGCCGGCGAACCGGCGGCCTTGCGCCCGCATGGTCAGCCGAGCGCATTGAAGTAGTGGAACCGCTCGGTCACGTAGAGGCCGCGCCGCACCTCGACCGGACGATCCTCGTAGGTGTACGTCACCCTTTCGGCCTGCAGCAGCGGCGCATTCGCCGCGACACCGAGAAGGGCCGCGGCGTCGGCGTCGGCGAGAACCGCGCGCAGGCGTTCGGCCGCACGGATCATGCGCACGCCGAACTCGGACTCGAAAAGACCATACAACGGGCCCACCGACGCGCCGAGGCGCTCGGCGCTGAGCCCGCGAAACAGCGAACCGGGCAGCCAGATGTCGTCGAGCACGGTGGGGCGCCCCTCGAAGCTGAGCAGGCGGCGGATGGCGACGACGGTCTCGCCCGCCCGCAAGCCCAGCGCCCGCGCAATCTCGAGCGGCGCGCGCGTGCGCCGGCACTCGAGGATGCGGCTCTCCATCGGCCCGGCCGCCGCGCCGTCGTCGCGCCGCAGGCGCAGAAAACGGAACTGCGCGCGCTCCTCGTGGTGCGTGGCGACGAAAGTGCCGCGACCCTGACGACGGACCACCAGATTCTCGGCGGCGAGCTCGTCGATGGCCTTGCGCACGGTTCCCTGACTGACACCGAAGCGCTGCGCGAGCTCGGCCTCGCTCGGGATCGGCTCGCCTGGCTTCCAGTCGCCGGCCAGCAGACCGCGCGTGATCAGCCCCTTGATCTGCCGATACAGGGGGCTGAAGCGGGGCGCGTCGGCGCGCCCCGGCCGGTCGTCGGGACTGGCTGCGTTCATGCCCCCGATTCAAGCATGCTCGCCGGCGAAATTCAATAACATATGTCTTATATAAGATAGCTTTTCGAATTGACACCCAACCGCGCGCGCCGCTAGACTCGAATCCAGCGTCGACGGCGCGGGTATCGAACACCGCGCGGCCGCCGGCCACAGCGCAACCGCCATCCAAGCAAGGACCCACGATGACCAAACCCGTCAAGCGCGTCACCGTCACCGGCGCCGCCGGCCAGATCGGCTACAGCCTGCTGTTCCGGATCGCCAACGGCGACATGCTCGGCAAGGACCAGCCCGTCATCCTCCAGCTGCTCGACATCACCGCCGCGCTGCCCGCGGTCAAGGGCGTCGTGATGGAGCTCGAGGACTGCGCATTTCCGCTGCTCGCCGGCGTCGTGGTCACCGACGACCCCAAAACCGCATTCCGCGACGCCGACTACGCCCTGCTCGTGGGCGCGCGCCCGCGCAGCAAGGGGATGGAGCGCAAGGACCTGCTCGAAGCCAACGGCGCGATCTTCACGGTTCAGGGCCGGGCCCTCGACGAGGCCGCGAGCCGCGACTGCCGCATCCTGGTCGTCGGCAATCCGGCCAACACGAACGCCTACATCGCGATGAAGTCGGCGCCCGGGCTGCCGGCTCGCAACTTCACCGCGATGCTGCGACTGGACCACAACCGCGCGCTGTCGCAGATCGCCGCGCGCACCGGCAAGCCAGTGGCCGCCATCGAGAAGCTGGCCGTCTGGGGCAACCACTCCCCGACCATGTACGCCGACTACCGCTACGCGACCATCGGCGGCCAGTCGGTCAAGGCGATGATCGCCGACGAACCCTGGAACCGCGACGTGTTCCTGCCCACCGTGGGCAAGCGCGGCGCGGCGATCATCGAAGCGCGCGGGCTGTCGTCGGCCGCCTCGGCCGCCAACGCCGCGATCGACCACATGCGCGACTGGGCGCTGGGCACCGGCGGACGCTGGGTCACGATGGGCGTGCCGTCGGACGGCTCGTACGGCATCCCCGAGGGCGTGATGTTCGGCTATCCGGTCACCTGCGCCAACGGCAGCTACAGCATCGTCCAGGGGCTCGACATCGACGAGTTCTCGCGCTCGCGCATCGACATCACGCTGAACGAGCTCCTCGAGGAGCGCGAAGGCGTCAAGCATCTGCTCGGCTGAGCGCAGCCGCCGTCCATCGACCGCCTCGACACCGGAGCACCCCATGCCCACCCCCGGCCAGAAGTTCCGCGAGGCGATCGTCGCCGAGCGCCCGCTGCAGATTCCCGGCGCGATCAACGCCAACCACGCGCTGCTCGCGCGCCGCGCCGGCTACCGGGCGATCTATCTGTCGGGTGGCGGCGTCGCCGCGGGCTCGCTCGGCCTGCCCGATCTCGGCATATCGGGCCTCGACGACGTCCTCACCGACGTGCGCCGCATCACCGACGTCTGCGACCTGCCGCTGCTCGTCGACGTCGACACCGGCTTCGGATCGTCGGCATTCAACGTGGCTCGCACGACCGCCTCGCTGATCAAGGCGGGCGCCGCGGCGATGCACATCGAGGATCAGGTGGGCGCCAAGCGCTGCGGGCATCGGCCAAA
Organism: Burkholderiaceae bacterium; assembly: GCA_044370795.1. Taxonomy (GTDB): domain Bacteria; phylum Pseudomonadota; class Gammaproteobacteria; order Burkholderiales; family Burkholderiaceae_E; genus Quisquiliibacterium. The sequence goes on along the minus strand of JBILUW010000264.1, from coordinate 1,254 downwards.
CAAGGAGATCGTCTCCAGCCAGGAGATGGTCGACCGGATCAAGGCCGCCGTCGATGCCAGGCACGACTCGAGCTTCTTCATCATGGCACGCACCGACGCGCTGGCCAGCGAGGGACTCGACGCGGCGATCGAGCGCGCGGTGGCCTGCGTCGAAGCGGGCGCCGACGGCATCTTTCCCGAGGCGATGACCGACCTCGCGATGTACCGCCGCTTCGTCGATGCGGTGAAGGTGCCCGTACTTGCCAACATCACCGAGTTCGGCCAGACGCCGCTGTTCACCGTCGAGCAGCTGCGCGGCTGTGGCGTCGAGATCGTGCTCTACCCGCTGTCGGCATTCCGTGCGATGAACAAGGCCGCCCAGACGGTCTACGAAACCATCCGCCGCGATGGCTCCCAGGCCGCGGTGGTCCCGATGATGCAGACCCGCCAGGAACTCTACGACGCGATCGGCTACTGGGACTTCGAGCGCAAGCTCGACGAGCTGTTCGCGACCCAGCCCAAGCGCTGAACGCCGGCCTGCCGGCAGCCCACGCCCAGCCCCAGCCAACGATTCGAAGAAAGGACATCCGCCCCATGAGCGAACAGAGCGCTACCGCCACCGGCCCGAAACCCAAGAAGTCGGTCGCGCTGTCCGGCGTCACCGCCGGCAATACGGCGCTGTGCACGGTCGGCCGCACCGGCAACGACCTGCACTACCGTGGCTACGACATCCTCGACATCGCCGACGCCGCCGAGTTCGAGGAGATCGCGCACCTGCTCGTACACGGCAAGCTGCCCAACCGCGCCGAGCTCGCGGCCTACAAGGCGCGTCTGAAGGCGATGCGCGGCATCCCCGCCGCCGTCAAGTCCGTGCTCGAGCAGTTGCCGGCCAGCTCGCACCCGATGGACGTGATGCGCACCGCCGTGTCGGCGCTCGGCTGCCAGCTGCCCGAGAAGGATGACCACAACACCCCGGGAGCGCGCGACATCGCCGACCGCCTGATGGCCTCGCTCGGGTCGATGCTGCTCTACTGGTACCACTACACCACCAACGGCAAGCGCATCGACGTCGAGACCGATGACGATTCGATCGGCGGCCACTTCCTGCACCTGCTGCACGGCCGGCCGGCGCCCGAGCTCTGGGTCAAGTCGATGCACACGTCGCTGATCCTGTACGCCGAGCACGAATTCAACGCCTCCACGTTCGCCTGCCGCGTGGTCGCCGGCACCGGCGCCGACATGTATTCGGCGATAACCGGCGGCATCGGCGCGCTG
>JBILUW010000263.1:0-5395 GCA_044370795.1 Burkholderiaceae bacterium | reverse complement strand
CGCAGGCCCGCCTCGGCGCCACGGGCGCGCGCCTGTGGCTGCCGGGCGCCGACGGGCGCCACGGCGATCCGCTGCCGCTGCTCGACGACAGCGCGGCAACGCAGCCGAATCCGCGCCTGGCGGGCTGGATCTATCACGAGATGCTGCTGCAGTCGTGCGTGCTCACCAGCACCGCGCTGGTCGAGCGCGCGCTGGCCGCCGAGATCGGCGACTGGGACGAGGCCCTGCCCTACGGCGAGGACTGGGACTGGTGGCTGCGCGCCTCGCGGCTGTCGCCCTTTGCCTATCTGGCCGCGCCGCTGGTCGCCTACCGTCAGCACCTCACCCAGGGCTCGCGTCAGCCGCGTCCCGAGAACTGGTCCGAACGCGTGCTGCAGCGCGCGATCGCCCGCTGGGGCATGCTCGGCCCCGACGGGCGCGCTCCCGACCCGGTGGCTTTCCGGCGCCGCCGCGCCCGCGACTGGCAGGGCCACGGGGCATTGCACCTGCAGGCCGGCAGCCGCGCGATCGCGGCCCGCTCGCTGTGGCAGGCGATCCGGCTCGACCCGGGCAACCGCGGCAGCTGGCAGCTGCTCGCGCGCGCCTGCCTGCCCGGCCGGCCCGCGCCGCTGCCCGTGCCTGCCCCTCCCGACTGCGCGGTGCACGTGCGATGAGCGCAGCCGCCGGCGCCCCGATCGCGGTGATCACGCCGCACTTCCAGCGCATGCCCGGTCTGCTTGCGCGCGCGCTCGCATCGGCCTTCGAGCAGACCGTGGGATCGCGGGTGCTGCCCATCGTCTGCGACGACGGATCGCCGGTGCCGGCGCGCGACGAGATCGCAAGCCTGCCCGCCGCCTGGCGCGCTCGGGTGGTCCTGGTCGAACAGACCAACGCGGGCGCCGGCGCGGCGCGCAACCGCGCGCTAGACAGCGTGCCCGAGGGCACGCGGCTGGTCGCGTTCCTGGATTCCGACGACACCTGGCGGGCGGATCACCTCGCGAACGCCGAGGCGGCGCTTGCCGCAGGCCACGACGCCTACTTCGCCGACTGGTGCTCGTTCAACTTCCCCGGCACGACCAACTTCACCCGCATCGGCGCCCTCGATGCGCAGGCGCACGCGCCCGTGCCCGACGCGCCGCACGCGCGCGAGCTGGGCGTCTCGCCGCTCGAGCACATCGTGCGCGACGGCGGCGGCGTGATCCAGACCTCGACGGTGGTGTACCGCCACGATCGTCACCCGACGCTGCGCTTTCGCGAGGAGTTCTACAACGGGCAGGACTTCTTCTTCTGGATGGACCTCGGCGAGCGCGGCGCGCGCTTCGTGTTCTCCACCAGCGTGGACGCCGACAACGGCGAAGGCGTCAATATCTACCAGGGCGCCGGCTGGGGCACGGAGCGCTCGCTGCAGCGGCTGCGCAACGAGCTGTTCGTCTGGACCTCGGTGCGCCGCTTCTACCGCCTGACCGACAGCCAGCGCGCGAGCAACCGGCGCACCATCCGCAACCTGCAGGCGGGCGTGGTGCGCGACGTGCTGCACCGGCTGCGGCGCCGCCAGCCGGTGCGGCTTGCCCTGCTGCGCGACATCGTCGGCATGGACCCTTCGATCCTGGCGCTCGCCCCCTGGGTGCCGATGCGCGTGCTGCTCGACCGCGGCCGCGCGGCGCTCGCGCGCGCCGCCGGCAACCATGGAGCGCGCCCATGAGACCCACCGTCCTGCTGCCGCACGGCATCGCCCGCAACCGCTACGTCGACGAGGTGGCGCAGGCGTGGCGCGCGCAGGGGTTCGATCTCGTGCAGGGCCCGCAGACACTGTTCGACGCCTCGCACCGCCCGGCGCTGGTCCACCTGCAGTGGCCCGAGGAGCTGTATCGCTGGCACGGCAGCGGTCCGGCGCACGTGCGCGCACGCGCCTTCGTCGAGCGGCTCGATGCGCTGAAGGCGGCGGGCGCGCGGCTGGCCTGGACGGTGCACAACCTCGCGCCGCACGACCATCCGGACGATCCCGTCGACCGCGAGGTCTATCAGGCCGTGATCGACCGGGCCGATCTCATCGTCCACCACGGCGAGGCCTCGCGCGCGCTGCTGCGCCAGCGCTACACGGTGGGCGCGGTCCGCGAGATCGTCGCGCCGCACGGCCACTTCGGCGGCTACCCGCAGGGCGGCGACCGCGCGGCCACCCGCGCGCGCCTGCGCCTGCCCGACGAGGCCACGGTGTTCCTGCACTTCGGTCTGGTGCGGGGCTACAAGGGGCTCGACCTGCTGCTCGACGCGTATCGCGCCGCGCGGGTGCCGCGCAAGCATCTGGTGATCGCCGGCACCTGGGCGATCGCGCCGGGCGGACAGAGCCTGAGCGAACGGCTGCGCATGGCCTGGATCAGGCGCTGGGCGCGCACGATACGCTGCGAATTCCGCCACGTGGCCGACGACGAGATCCGCGACTTCATGGCGGCCGCCGACGCCGTGGTGCTCGCGCACCGCCAGGTGCTCAACTCCGGCGTGGCGGTGCTGGGCATGAGCTTCGGCAAGCTGGTGGTGGGGCCCGACACCGGTTGCGTGGGGCCGCTGCTCGCCGAGGGCATCAACGAAACCTACCCGGCCGGCGACACGGCCGGGCTGGCCCGGGCGATGGAACGGGCCGCCGATCCGGCGCGGATCGCGGCCGCGCGTGGCAACGCCGCGATCGCCCGTGGCTGGGACTGGGACCGCAATGCCGCCGCGATCGCAGCCGCGCTCGGGCTGCCGGCACCCGCCCGGCAAGCGGCGATGCTGGAGGACTGATGAGCCTGCCGGCATGGATGCGCCCCCTCGTGCCGCAAGCCCTGCGCGACTGGCGCCGGCGCGAAGCCGTCAAGGCCGCGCTGCTCGAGGCGGTGCGCTCGTCGCAGCCACGCGAGTGCCCGATCTGCGGCCACCGCGGCCTGTTCACGCACTTCGGCCGCCCGCCGCGCATCGATGCGGCCTGCACCGGCTGCGGTTCGCTCGAGCGCCATCGGCTGTTCTGGCTGTGGTTCGCCGGCGACGCGGCGCGCCTGCCGGGCCCGGTGCTGCACTTCGCGCCCGAGCGCGTGCTCGAGCGCAGGCTGCGCCCGCTGCTGCCCGACTATCGCACCGCCGATCTGTTCGAGCCCGCCGACCTGCGCATCGACATCGAACGCACCGGGCTGCCCGACGCCGCCTTCGGCACGATCATCTGCAACCACGTGCTCGAGCACGTCGACGACGCTCGCGCGATGGCCGAACTGCACCGCATGCTCGCGCCGGGTGGACGGCTCGTGTGCTCGGTGCCGATCGTCGAGGGCTGGGCGCGCACCTACGAGGATCCGGCGATGCGCACGCACGAGGAGCGCGCGCTGCACTTCGGCCGCTTCGACCACGTCCGCTGGTACGGGCGCGACTTCCGCGATCGGCTGCACGCCGCGGGCTTCGCGCGCATCGACGAGATCACCGCCGAGGGGCCGGCCGTGATCGCGCATGCGCTGCTGCCGGGTGAGAAGATCTTCGTGTGCCACCGCGACGCACCGGCCGCCGGAGGCCGCCCGTGAACGGATCGGTGCCGCGCGCGACGCTGTTCTCGGTCGGCGAGCGCGTTGCCGCTTTCGTGCTGCAGTTCGGCGCGACGGTGGTCATCGCCCGGCTGCTGTCGCCGGCCGAGGTCGGCGTGTTCTCGCTAGCGGCGAGCCTGGTGGCGATCGCCCAGGTGCTGCGGCACTTCGGGATCGGCGACTTTCTCGTGCAGGAGCGCGCGCTCGACCGCGAACTGCTGCGCACCGCGCACGGCCTGGCGCTGCTGGTGGCCGGGGTGCTCGCCGCCGCGCTGTGGCTCGGGGCCGACGCCGCCGCGGCGATGTACCGCGAGCCCGAGGTGGCCCCGGTGATGCGCATCCTCGCGCTGGCCTTCGTGCTCTCGCCGATCGGCGCGGCCTGCGCGACCATGCTCGAGCGCGACCTCGCCTACGGGCGCCTGGCCGCTGTGCAGATCGCGAGCACCGTCGTGTCGGTGGGGACGACGATCACCCTGGCCTTCGCCGGTCTGTCGACCGCAAGCCTCGCCTGGGGCGCGGTGGCGGGCAATGTCGCGACACTCGCGGGCTACGGGCTGCTGCGCCCGCGCGACCTGCTGCTGCGCCCGCGGCTCACCGAGGTGCGCCGTCTGCTGCGCTTCTGCTCGACCATGACCGCAAGCTACCTGATCGAACAGGTCGCCGCGCGGGCGCCCGACCTGCTGATACCGCGCAGCCTCGGCTTCGCGGCGCTCGGCATCTTCAGCCGCAGCCAGGGGCTCGCGGCGGCCGTTCGCGAGCTGGTGGTCCTCGGGTTCGTGCGGGTGGCGCGACTGGCCTTCGCGAGCAGCGCGCGCGACCCGATGGAGCTGCGCACGACCTACCTCGCCTTCCTGCGGCGGCTCGCAATCCTGCCGCTGGCGCTGTTTCTCTACACCGCCCTGTTCGCCGATGCGATCGTGCGCCTGGTGTTCGGTCCGGTCTGGGCGGACTGCGCGCCGGTGCTCGCGATGCTCGCCACGGGGCTGGCGGCGGCGATCCCGTGGGCCCTCGCGCCGGCGCTGCTGACCGGCACGGGGCAGGCCGGCGCGATGCTTCGCATCGCGCTGGTGCGCCTGGCGGCGACGGTGACGGCGGTGGCCATCGGGGTGCACCTGGGCCTGCTCGCGGTGGCGCTGCTGCTGGTCGCCGCGGGGCTGCTGCATGTGGCGGCCTACCAGCACGCGCTGCGGCGCTCGACCGGGCTCGGACTGCCGGACCTGCTTCGCGCTTGCGCGCCGTCGCTGCGCGCCGCGCTGCCGGCGCTCGTGGTCGCGGCCGGCGCGCGCCTGCTGCCGCTGACGGACGCCTGGGACGCGCTGCGCATGCTGTCGCTGGGCTTCACGATCCTCGTGCTGGTGGCGACCGGACTCGCGATCTGGTTCGGTCACCCGCTGCGCGACGATGTCGCCCGACTGCTCGCACGGCGCGCCGGCGCCGCGCCGGCGCCAGCCCGCGGCGCCGGATCGTGAACGCCGCCGCCACGGCTTCGCGCGCGGGGGCGGCGACCGCCGGCTGCCAGGCGCCGCTCGCCCTCAACCGCGAGAAGCACCCGCAGGACGCACGCCGCTTCCACCCGGTTCGGGCCGCGCTGACGTGGCGGCCGATCGTCGCACGGGTGGCGCGCTCGCGGGATGCGGCGCGAGGCCGGCCCGCCCACCCCGCGCCGCCGCGCTGATCGACCCGGCCCGCGGCGCCGCGCTCGCCGCCTCGCGCGCGCCCAGCGCCACGAGCGCGAACGCGACGGCCGCCAGGTAGAACGGGAAATCCCAGTAGCCGATGTTCACGAAGGCGCCGCCGGCCAGATAGCCGATCAGCGACACCTGCAGCATCGCCGCCAGCGACGCGAGGTGAGAACGCTCCGGATCCTTCTGCCA
>JBILUW010000262.1:0-5406 GCA_044370795.1 Burkholderiaceae bacterium | reverse complement strand
GGCCGTGGCGACGAGCGGCGCTGGATCCGGCTCGCGCTGGTACCGCTCGCGCTGGGGTTTGCCGCCATGTTCCTGCCGCCGGTCGAGGGCAATGCGGCCGTGGCCTGGCTGGCCCTCAGCTCGCTGGTCACCTACCTCGCCTACTCGGCCGTCTCCATCGCTTATCAGGCGTGGGGCGCGGGCCTGGCCGACTCCGCCGGCGAGCGCACGCGGGTGACCGCGTTTCGCGAGGGATTCGGCCTGGCCGGCGTGCTGGCGGCATCGAGCCTGCTCGCGCCACGGCTCGCCCCATGGCTGATCGTCACCTTCGTGACGCTGGCCCTGGTCGCGGCCTGGCTGCTGCGCCACGCCCCGACGCCACGCCCCGCGGCGCAACCGTCGAGCCCGGCGGCGCAAGCCACCGGCGCATGGCGCGAAGTGTTCGGCAACCGGCCCTTCCGGTGGCTGCTCGCGGCCTTCGTGCTCAACGGGGTGGCCACGGCGATCCCGGCCACCCTGGTGCTCTTTTTCACGCGCGACGTCCTGGGTGCCACCGAGACCCAGACCGCGATCCTGCTGGTCGTCTACTTCATGGCAGGCGCGCTGGGCATGCCGATGTGGATCCGGCTGGCCCGCCGCTTCGGTCTGCGCCTCGCATGGCTGCTGGGCATTCTTTTCGCGGTCCTCGCCTTTCTCTGGACCATGACCCTGGGCCGCGGCGATCTGCTCGCCTTCGGCGTCGTGTGCGTGCTCACCGGCCTGGCCCTGGGCAGCGATCTCGCGCTGCCGGCGGCCCTGCTCGCGGCGATCGTCGACGTCGCCGGTCATGGCGGACGGCGCGAAGGCGCCTACTTCGGCATCTGGAGCCTGGCGACCAAGTTCAACCTGGCGCTGGCCGCCGGCGTGGCGCTGCCGGCGCTGTCGCTGCTCGGCTACCAGCCCGGCGCGGGCGATGGCGCACTGGCGCTCTCGCTCGCCTACGCCGCGCTGCCCTGCGCGCTCAAGCTGGCCGCCGGTCTGCTCGTGCTGCTTGCGCCGCTGCCCGATGCGGCCATCCGCGATCCTTCCAATCCTGTAGCGACGCAACCATGAATCTGCCACGCCAACCCAGCCGCCGGCGCGCCCTGCTGGCAGCCGTCGCCCTGCCCGCCGCCGCAGCGCTGCCCGGCTGCGCGAGCATCGATCCGGGCGACTACGCCGCCGAGAAGCCGACGCTCGACCTGAAGCGCTACTTCGACGGCCGGATCGACGGCTGGGGAATGTTCCAGGACCGCGGCGGCAAGGTCCTGCGCCGTTTCACGGTGGTGATCGACGCCTCGTGGCGTGGCAACACCGGCACGCTCGACGAGGCGTTCGTCTGGTCGGACGGCGAACGCCAGCGCCGCGTCTGGACGCTCACGCAGGAGGGTGAGGGCCGCTACAGCGGCACGGCCGCCGACGTGGTCGGGAAAGCGCAGGGCACGGCCCGCGGCAATGCGCTGCACTGGACCTACACGATGGCCCTGCCTGTCGACGGACGCACCTGGCACGTCGACTTCGACGACTGGATGTTCCTCGTCGATGAGCGCGTGCTGCTGAACCGGGCAACGATGAGCAAGTTCGGCGTGCGGCTCGGCGAAGTCACGCTGTCGATGCTGCGTCGCTGATCGGGCCGGCGAGAACAGCGCGTGCTGCGTCCCCTGAACCCCCCGATCGCCACCTGGCGAGACTGCCGCGTCTGGCTGGTCGGCGCCTCGAGCGGCATCGGCGAAGCGCTGGCCCGCGAGCTGCTCGCGCGCGGCGCACGGGTCGCGCTGTCGGCACGCCGCGAGGCGCCACTGCAGGCGATCGCCGCAACCGCCGACCCCGAGCGCTGCCTGGTGCTGCCGATGGACGTGCTCGACCCGCAGGCCGCCGACGAGGCGCTGCGGGCCGTGCTCGAGGCCTGGAACGGCGTCGATCTCGTCATGTGGGTCGCGGGAATCTACGAGCCGCTGCGCGCCTTCGACCTGCGCCTCGATGCCGCGCGGCGCATGCTGCGGGTCAATGTCGAGGGCGTCTTCAATGGCCTGGCGTGCGTGGTCCCGGCCCTGCTCGCGCAGGGCGCGGGCACGATCTCGATCGTCTCGAGTGTGGCCGGCTACGGCGGACTGCCCAAGGCTCTGGCCTACGGCCCGAGCAAGGCGGCGCTGAACAACCTCGCCGAAGCTCTTTATCTCGACCTGCATCCGCGCGGGATCGGCGTGCACCTGATCTGCCCCGGCTTCGTCGAGACGCCGGCCACGGCCGGCAACGACTTCGACATGCCGGCCCTGATTCCCGCCCCCGATGCCGCCCGGCGCATCCTTGCCGGACTCGAGCGCGGCGACTTCGAGACGCATTTCCCGCGCCGCTTCACCACGGCGCTGCGACTGCTGCGACTGCTGCCGCGGCGCATCTACTTCGCGCTGCTGCGGCGCGTCGCGGGGACGCCGTGAGCGCGCGGCCGCCGGCGCTCGAGGCCGTCGTGCGCTACTTCGAGACCATCTCGCCGCAGGCCGTTGCCCGGATCGGCGAGGTGTACGCCGACGATGCCTGGTTCAAGGACCCCTTCAACGAGGTCACGGGCTCGGCGGCGATCGGCCGGATCTTCGCGCACATGTTCGAGCAGGTCGACGGGCCGCGCTTCGTGGTGCACGACTGCATCGGCGACGCGACCGAGGCCTTCCTCACCTGGGACTTCGTGTTTCGCCGCGCCAACGGCGAGACGATGCTGGTCCGCGGCGCGAGCCACCTGCGGCTGGCGCCCGACGGGCGCATCCGCTGGCATCGCGACTACTGGGACACCGGCGAGGAGCTCTACGCGCGGCTGCCCATCGTCGGCGGCCTGTTTCGCTGGCTGCGACGGCGCGGCTCCGCGCCGGGCGGGAGCCACTGACTGTCGCGCGGCCGATACGCGACGTTTCGTCGTCGGCTGCGAAAGCCTGCGAGTCGCGCTCCGACGATAGAATGACTGGTTAACCCTCCGGAATGCCGTGATGCTCTACCCTGAACTGTTCAAGTCCCTCGAGCGAGTCCGCTGGAGCCTCGACGCCGACATTCCCTGGGACAGCTTCGACCCCAGCCGCCTGAGCGACGAGCAGGCGCGCACGATCAAGATGAACGCGATCACCGAGTGGGCGGCGCTGCCGGCCACCGAGATGTTCCTGCGCGACAACCGCGACGACAGCGACTTCTCGGCCTTCATGTCGGTGTGGTTCTTCGAGGAGCAGAAACACTCGCTGGTACTCATCGAGTACCTGCGCCGCTTCCGGCCCGATCTGGTGCCCACCGAGGAGGAGCTGCACGCGGTGCGCTTCGAGTTCGATCCGGCGCCGCCCCTCGAGACCCTGATGCTGCACTTCTGCGGCGAGATCCGCCTCAACCACTGGTATCGCTGCGCGGCCGAGTGGCACACCGAACCCGTGATCCGGCACATCTACGACCTGATCTCGCGCGACGAGGCGCGCCACGGCGGCGCCTATCTGCAGTACATGCGGCGCGCGATCGGGCGCTGCGGCGACCAGGCTCGGGCAGCTTTCGCGCGCATCGGCGTCCTGATGGCGAGCGCTCGCCGCACCGCCAAGGCGCTGCACCCCACCAACCTGCACGTGAACAAGGCGCTGTTCCCCAACGACACCGTCCAGAGCCGGCTGCCCGAACCCGCATGGCTCGAGCGCTGGCTCGATGAGCAGATCCGGTTCGACCAGACCTGGGAGGGCAAGGTGCTCGACCGCATCCTGCACAACCTGTCGCTGCTGCTCGAGCGCAGCTTCGAGTCGGTACAGGATCTCAACCGCTACCGCCGGGAAATCAACGCGCAGGCCGGCGCGGCCGCCTGAACGCGCGGCCGCGCGCCCCCATGACCGCCCCCGCCGACGCCCCACCCGAGTTCGAGCGCCGGATCGGCGACGCACGGCATCTGGCCGAGGCGGCGGCCGCGCTGCCCCGGCCGCGGGTGTTCACCAACGGCGTCTTCGACCTGCTGCACCGCGGCCACGTCACCTACCTCGCACGCGCCCGCGCGCTGGGCGCCAGCCTGGTGGTGGCCGTGAACGACGACGCGTCGGTGCGCCGCCTGGGCAAGGGATCCGACCGTCCGATCAACACGGTTGCCGACCGGATGGCGGTGCTCGCGGCGCTGGGCTGCGTCGATCTCGTGACCAGCTTCGCCGACGACACGCCTCTGGCGCTCATCCTAGCGATGCGACCCGAGGTGCTGGTCAAGGGCGGCGACTGGCCCGTCGAGCGGATCGTGGGCGGCGACGCGGTTCGGGGCTGGGGAGGCAGCGTGCACTCGATTGCCTTCGAGCACGAGCGCTCGACCACGGCCACGCTCGCCCGGATCCGGATCGCGGCCCACACCTGACCCATCCTCAGGACGCCGCCACGCCTGACCCGACGGTGCTCGGCATGCCCGGCGTGACCACGTTCAGCGCGGCGGCACCCCGGGCGGGTCGGCACCGATCAGGCGCAGGAAGTCGGCCAGATGGTCGCGCTCGAACCCGGCCGCATCCCAGTCCAGATCGAGACGCCGGGCGTCGTCGAGCCATACCCAGACATGAGCCTGCCGGGGCGGCGTACCGTCGGCCGGACGGGCCAGGACGGTCTGGAGCCGATACTCGGCTCCCTCGAAGGCATCGAGTCGCGCCAGTTCGGCCGTCGTGACGTCGAGCCACAGGCGACCTTCGACCGACGAGCCGGGCGCGGCACCGATTCCGGGGTAGGAGGCTCCGCGGATGGCATGACGCCGCCAGCCCTCGATGCGGGCGGGCACCGACTGGCGGGGCGCGGGCACGAGCAAGCGCCACACCGCGTCGTGCATCAGCGAACCGTAGGTGAAGACGGCCACGCCGCCGGCATCGGGGCTCATGGCCTGACGCCCGGGTGGGTGGGCTGCGGGCCGGGGGGCACCTGCAGCACGACGCCGGGCGCGACCTGGATCAGGGTTCCGGGCGGAAGCGACGGGATACCGCCCGGCACGACCTGCTGCGCCACGCCCGGCGCGGCAGGATGGACCACGACGCCAGGACCGACAACCTGGCCGGCGCCCGGACCCGCGGGATGGACCACCCAGGGCGCGACCTGCTGGACGCCCCCGGACTGCATGTGCACGACACCCGGCGCAGGCGCCTGGGAAACGCCGTGCCCATGCCCATGCCCGTGCCCGTGCGGCCTGGGCCAGGGCACCACGACCACGGGATTGACCGGCACGGCGACGCCCCCGCCGCCGGCCGGCTCGGGCAAGGGACGGGGTGTGGTGGACCAGACCTGATCGGGCACGCGGGCCGCGCGGGCGGGCGCCGCGGCGCTTGCCGGCGCAGCGGGCTCGGCCGGTACGGCGGCTGCGGCGGGAGTCGCAGGCGAGGCCGCACCCGCAGGTCGCGCGGGCGCGGCCGCGGGGCGGACCGCCCCCCCCCAGGCCGCGGG
>JBILUW010000261.1:0-5427 GCA_044370795.1 Burkholderiaceae bacterium | reverse complement strand
ACCCGCGCCACCCGCCTCGCGGGGCCGCACCGCGAACCCGGCGAGCAGCGCATCGACCGCCGCGAAAATCGCCGCGTCGTCGGCTGCTTTCGCGCCCGCGTCGGCCGGCGGCGTCTCGCGCCGGGCTCGCAGCGCGCGGCGGGCCGCTGTCCGGTCGGCTGCATCGACCGGGTCGCATGCTATCCTCGATCGCGATGGTCCGCTCACGCCGCTACACCCCTCTGCTCATCGCCGTCATTCTAGGGGTGCACGCGATCGCCGCCGACGCCGCGCCCAAGCGCGGCAAGCGCGCGGCGGCGGCCGCCGCCGGTGGCGCGGCCCTGGCCGCAACGGCCGCGGTGGCGGCATCGCCGGCTCCCGGCAAGCCACCAGCCTCATCTCCCGATCGCGAAGTCGCTGCCGCATCGGCAGCCGATGCCGCCTTCCTGGCCACCCGCCAGGCCGCCCTGCAGGGCTCCCTCGAGCGCCTCGAGGCCGCCGCGCCGGGTGTCGAGCCCGCCATGCGCAGCTACGTCGATTACTGGCGGCTGCGCTTCAGGCTCACCGCCCGCGGCACGCCGGCTGGCAGCGAGGCCGCGGTCGACGCCGAGGCAACGGCCTTCATCGACCGCACCGACAATCCTCTGCTCGCCGATCTCGCCCGCCGCGACTGGCTGCAGCGCCTGGCCCGCCGCGCCGACTGGTCAGCCTTCGAGCGCATCTACCCCACCTGGGTGCTGCGCGACGAAGCCGCGCTGCACTGCCACGGCGGTGTGGCCAGCCTCGAGACCGGCAAGCCGATCGGCGAGGAGGCGCGCGATGCGCTGTTCCAGCCGCGCGAACTCTCCGAGGCCTGCGGTTCGCTGCTCGAGCGCATCGCGGCCACGCAGGGCGCGGCTGGCCGCGATGCCGCCTGGCGCCGCCTGAAGCTCGCGCTGGAGGCCGGCGCCGGCGGATCGGTACGCCGCATCGCGCCACTGCTGGGCCTGGCCCCGGGCGCGGTCGAAGCGGCGCTCCAGCGACCGGCCAAGGTGGCCTCGCCCGGCGCATCGCGCGAAGTGCTCGTGATCGCGCTGGGCACGCTGGCCCGCCAGGATCCCGAAGCGGCGGCCGGCCTGTCCGACGCCATCGGCGCGCTGCCCGCCACCGAGCGGGCGTGGGTCTGGTCGCAGATCGCCGCGCACAGCATGCGCCGCCTGGCGCCGGTCCAGGCCGCCTGGCTGAACCACGCGCGCTCCGCCCAGGCCTCCGACGAGACCTGGGCATGGCTCACGCGGGCCGCGCTGCGCGCCGGCGACTGGCTCGCCGTGCACCAGTTCATCGACCGCATGTCGCCGGAAGGCCGGCGCGACCCCACCTGGATCTACTGGGATGCCCGCGCGCACCAGTCGCTGGGCCGTCAGACGCAGGCCGAGAACGGTTTCCGCGGCATCGCCGGGCAGTTCCACTTCTACGGCCAGCTGGCCGCCGAGGAAATGGGTCAGCCCACCACCATCCCGGCGCCGGCGGCCGCGCCCACGTCGGCCGAAATGGCCGAGGCCTCGGGCAACCCCGGCTTCGCGCGGGCGCTGCGCCTGTACCGCATGGGGCTGCGCCAGGAGGCCAACCGCGAATGGAACTTCCAGCTGCGCGGCATGCCCGACCGGCAGTTGCTGGCGGCTGCCAGCTACGCCTGCGAGCGCCGCGTCCTCGATCGCTGCGTCAATACCGCCGACCGCACCCGCGCCGAGCACGACTTCAGCCTGCGCTTCGTCACGCCGTTCCGCGCCCAGCTCGAGGCTGCCGCGAGCGAGCGCGGGCTCGATGCGGCCTGGGTGTACGGCCTGATCCGGCAGGAGTCGCGGTTCATCATGGACGCGCGCTCGTCGGCCAACGCGCAGGGCCTGATGCAGATCATCCCGCCCACCGCGCGCTGGATCGCACGGCGCCTGGGCGTCAACGACTTCCGGCTCGAGCAGCTCAACGAACTCGACACCAACCTGCGCTTCGGCACGTACTACCTGCGCTCGGTGCACGACGACCTCGAGAACTCCCCGCTGCTGGCCTCGGCCGGCTACAACGCCGGGCCCAACCGGCCCCGGCAGTGGCGCAGCACCCTGCCGCGCCCGCTCGAGGGGGCCGCCTTCGCCGAGATCATCCCGTTCACCGAAACCCGCGACTACGTCAAGAAGGTGCTCTCGAACGCCGCGTTCTATGGCGCGCTCATGACCGGCCAGCCGCAGTCGCTCAAGCAGCGCCTGGGCCATGTCGTGCCCGTGACCATGCGCGCCTCCGAGTTGCCCTGACGCCGGCATCGGGTTAGGGTTCGGCCGGCCCGGCGCCGCTCGCCGCAACGTCATTGCCCCCAGCCTTCCCATGAGCCTCGAACGCGTCCTCGTCGCCGGCGGAGCCGGCTTCATCGGCACCCATGTCGTCGCCCGCCTGTGCGCCCGCGGCATCCGGGTCGTCGTCCCCACCCGCCACCGCCAGCGAGCCCGCCATCTGCTGCCGCTGCCCACCGTCGAGGTCGTGCAGGCGCGCGCCGGCGATGCGGCCTGGGAGGCCGCGCTCGCGGGGTGCGACGCGGTGGTCAATCTCGCGGGGGTGCTGCACAGCCGCTGGGGCGACCCCTACGGGCCAGAGTTCCGCGCCGCCCACGTCACGTTTCCGGCATGGCTGGCGACGGCGGCGCGGCGCGCGGGCGCCGGTCGCATCGTGCACGTGTCGGCGCTGGGAGTCGGCGACGATCCGGCGGCGCTGCCCTCGATGTACCTGCGCTCGAAGGCCGACGGCGAGCGCGCGGTGCGCGAGGCCGGGCTGCCGTACGTGATCCTGCGCCCGTCGGTCGTGTTCGGCCCCGAAGACCGATTCCTGAACACCTTCGCCCGGCTGCAACGGCTGTTTCCGGTGCTGCCGCTGGCGCGGGCCGACGCGCGCTTCCAGCCGGTGTACGTCGGCGACGTCGCCACCGCGATCGTCAACGCACTGCAGGCCGAGTCGCTGGCCGGGCGCACGCTGGAGCTGGCCGGGCCCGAGGTCTACACGCTGGGCGAGATGGTCGCGCTGGCCGGCCGCTGGAGCGGCCATGCGCGCCCGATCTGGGCGCTGCCCTTCACGCTGGGCCAGATGCAGGCGGGCATCCTGGGCGCACTGCCCAAGCCGCTGATGTCGTCCGACAACTTCGACTCCATGCGCATCGACAACGTCGCGAGCGGCCCCATCGACCCCGACCTCGGCGTCGAGCCCACGCCGCTTGCGGTCGCGCAGGGCTGGCTGTCGCGGCACGGCTCGCGGCTGGCCGCACAGCAGGCGCGCGCGCATCGCTGACCCGGCGGTGATCGACCTCGACCCGCCGATGCGCGTGTACTGCGTCGGCGGCGCGGTCCGCGACGAACTGCTCGGCCTGCCGGTACGCGACCGCGACTGGGTCGTGGTCGGCGGCACGCCACAGGCCCTGATCGACCGCGGCTTCCGGCCGGTGGGCCGCGACTTCCCCGTCTTCCTGCACCCCGACACCCACGAGGAGTACGCGCTCGCCCGCACCGAGCGCAAGACGGCGGCCGGTTACCGCGGCTTCGCGGTGCACTACGCGCCCGACGTGACGCTCGAGGACGACCTGCGCCGGCGCGACCTCACCATCAACGCGATCGCCCGCGACGGCGAGGGTGGCATCGTCGACCCGCTCGGTGGCGTCGCCGACCTGCGCGCCCGGGTGCTGCGCCACGCCGGCCCGGCCTTCGTCGAGGACCCGGTGCGCATCCTGCGGCTGGCGCGCTTTGCCGCGCGCTTCACCGACTTCAGCGTCGCGCCCGAAACCGCGGCGCTGATGGCGCAGATGTGCGCCTCGGGCGAGGTCGATGCGCTGGTGCCCGAGCGGGTCTGGCAGGAGCTCTCGCGCGGCCTGATGGAGGCGCGGCCGTCGCGCATGGTCGCCATCCTGGGCGACTGCGGGGCGCTGCCGCGCCTGCTGCCCGGCCTCACGACCGACCCGGCCGGCCTGCGGGCGCTCGACGCCACCGCCGCGGCCAACGCCACGCTGCCGGTGCGCTTCGCGCTGCTGCTGCACGGCGCGGGGGAAGCGCCCGGCCTGGCGCCGCCGGCGATCGCGGCCCTGTGCGACCGGCTGCGCGTGCCGGCCGAGGCGCGCGAGCTCGCTCTCGTCGTGGCCCGCGAGAGCGTGCGCGCAAGGCAGGCCGCCGACCTGCCGCCGGCCGGATGCCTTGCGCTGCTCGAGAGCATCGATGCGCTGCGCCGGCCGGGCCGGCTCGACGGCCTGATCGCCGCCTGCCAGGCGCTGGCTGCCACACCCGCGGACGGCGCGCGATGCGCGGCAGCGGCGGCTCGGCTGCGCCAGGCGCTGCGAGCGGCGGCCGGCGTCGACGCCGGCGCGATTGCCGCCGCCGCGCGCGCCGAGGCAACGGGCCCCGCCGCGCCAGCTGACACCCGCGCCGCCGGTGATGCGCTGCGCGAGCGCATACGCGCCGTCCGGCTGGCCGCCATCGCGGCCCTCGACGGACCGGCCTGACGACGCAGGCCCGCCGCCGGCCGCGTTCAGGCGGGCTGCTTGAGCACCTGCAACCGGAAGG
This sequence comes from Burkholderiaceae bacterium, assembly GCA_044370795.1. Classification (GTDB taxonomy): domain Bacteria; phylum Pseudomonadota; class Gammaproteobacteria; order Burkholderiales; family Burkholderiaceae_E; genus Quisquiliibacterium. The sequence goes on along the minus strand of JBILUW010000261.1, from coordinate 883 downwards.
TGAGCGTGGAGGCCCGGAACACGAAGCACCAGTGCTTCTCGTAGGCCAGCGGGCTGAGCTTGAAGATCAGCCGGCCGATCAGGCCGGTGAACCCGCCGAACGACAGCCGCCGCTCGAGCACCCGGAAGCCGCGCCCGCCCGAGGTGTAGTGGGCCACGCCCTCGCGCTCGAAGTGATCCATCGAGAAGTACGAGAGGTGGTGCACGTGCGTGGGGTCGCGCCACGACGACAGGCTGGTGAAGTGCGGCGTGCGGATCAGGATGCGGGCGCCGTCGCGGCAGATGCGGTGCAACTCGTGCATCAGCGCGGGAATGTCGGCGATGTGCTCGATGACGTTGTCGAGCAGCACCTCGTCGACCGATCCGTCGGCGAAAGGCAGCGGCCGCACCAGATCGGCGCGCACGTCGACGGCCGGCGCCGGGTAACGGTCGACGCCCAGAAAGCCATCCACACGCCGGCCGCCGCAGCCCAGGTTCACGCGCAGCGGCGGGCGGGTTTCGTCGGCGCGCGGGCCAGGGGCGGCGTCTTGCATGGCGGGGCTTCCGGTCGGCGGGACGGGCTACAGGAGCTGCGACACGCCGGCGGCGAGCAGCGACAGCACGATGGTCGAGGCCAGCGGCAGCGACCACTCGCGGCCGAAGGCGCGGAAGTTGAGGTCGCCGGGCAGCCGGCCCAGGCCGAAGCGGCGCAGCCAGCGCGACAGGCCCGAGAAGAGCAGCAGCGCCAGCACCGTGACCAGCAGCCAGCGCATCATCGGCCCGCCCGGAATGCGGCCTGCCCGCTCGTGCCCGGCGCGCCCGCGGCCGCCCCGGGCGCCCCCTGCCCGCCGGCGGCCGCTCCGCGATCGGCATCAGCCCGTTTGGTTGCGCGCGCAACCTCCTTG
>JBILUW010000055.1:0-18351 GCA_044370795.1 Burkholderiaceae bacterium | reverse complement strand
CGTCGTCGGCAGGGCCGCAGGGGGCGGCGGCGTGGCCAGTTCGGGTCATGGTGCAGGCTAGCGCGAGGGTGAGCAGCCGGCGGCGGCCAGAGGGAGAGGGTGGATGCATCGGCGATTCGCGAAACGATGGCGGGCCCGCGCGCGCGGCGCCGCGCCGCTGGGCCGCTCGCCGGAACGTGACGCCTCACCCCCGATGTTATAACCGGGCTCTCGGGCGCACACGATCCCGGATGCGCTGCGGCATCGTGCCGCCGCGCCGGGAACGGGCCCGCGGAGCACAAGCCCATGACCCACGACGAACTCGCCGCCGAACTCGCGCGGCGCCACGAGCAGGCGCAGGCGATGGGCGGGCCGGCGAGGCTCGCCGCGCGCCGCGCCCAGGGCAAACTCAACGCGCGCGAGCGCATCGCGCTGCTGTGCGACCCCGGCAGCTTCAGCGAGATGGGCGAGTTCACGGTCTCGGCCCGCGCCGACGACGCGCACCGCACGCCGGCCGACGGCATCGTCACCGGCTTCGGCGCGGTCGATGGCCGCGACATCGCGGTGGCGGCCTTCGACCTGACCACGCTGGGCGCCTCCTCCACCGTGCTCAACATCGCCAAGCTCGTTCACCTGCGCGATCGCGCGGGCAAGGCCGGGCTGCCCTGCGTGTTCCTGGTCGAGTCGGCGGGCGCGCGCATGCCCGACATCCAGGGCGCGACCGGGATGGGCCGCGTCGGCATGGCCGGCCAGCGTGGCCGCGAGCGCGAGACGCCCTGGATCACCGCGGTGCTCGGGCCCTGTTATGGCATGGGCACCTGGTACGCCGTGCAGTCCGACGTCGCGATCATGCGCCGCGACGCGTCGATGTCGGTGTCCAGCCCCAAGGTGACCTCGGTGGCGCTGAGCGAGGAAGTCAGCGCCGAGCAGCTGGGCGGCTGGGAGGTGCACGCCCGTCGCACCGGCCAGATCGACATGGTGGTCGATACCGACGAGGAGGCGATCACGCTGATCCGCCGGCTGCTCGGCTACCTGCCCTCGCATCTGGGCGAGCCGGCGCCGTGCCGGGCGGCGACCGACGTGATCGAGCCCGAAGGCGACGTCGAGGCCTCGGTGCCGGTGGCGCGCAACAAGGTCTACGACGTGCGCCACGTGCTGGCGGCGATCGCCGATCGCGACTCGCTGCTGGGCTGGCGCGAACTGCATGGCCGGCCGCTGTACACCGCTTTCATGCGCATTGGCGGCCGGCCGGTGGGCGTGGTGGCGAGCAATCCGCTGCACAAGGGCGGCGCGATCGATGGCGCGGCCGCCAACAAGATGACCGAGTTCATCGTGCTGTGCGACACCTTCAACCTGCCGCTGATCCTGATGGCCGACACCCCGGGCTTCATGGTCGGCCTGCAGGCCGAGCACGAGGGCGTGGCCGGCAAGATCATGAACAACATCCAGGCGCTGATGCTTGCCTCGGTGCCCAAGCTCGCCGTCGTGATGCGCAAGAGCTACGGTCAGGCCTACCTGAACATGGGCGGCGGCATGGCCGACGCGATGGCGCTCTGGACGACCGGCGAGATCGGCTTCGTCGACCCGGCGGTGGCGGTGTCGGTGGTGCACAACGCGCGCTCGGACGCCGACGCCGCCGACTACGAGGCCAAGCTCGCGCAGATGGTGGTCGACAACTCGCCGTACGCGCTCGCCGGCATCTTCGCCGCGCACGCGGTCATCCGGCCCGCCGAGACCCGCGCATGGCTGCGCCGCATGCTGTCGGTGCAGACGCGCCGGCCGCGCGGCGCGCTGTCGGCGCACAAGCTGGCCACCTGGCCGACCAGCCTCTAGGGTCAGATCGGCGCGATCGAGCGGAACTTCGGCGGGTGGTCGGGCGGCCGGCGCGACGGGCACTGCGCCAGCGTCTCGATCAGCACGCGCCGGGTGTCGCGCGGGTCGATGATCTCGTCGATGCCAAAGCCCTCGGCCGCGCGCAGCGGGCCGATCTTCGCGCGGATGCCGTCGATCAGTTCCTGGCGGCGCGCCTGCGGGTCGGGCGCCGCCTCGTAGTCCTTGCGGAAGGCGACGTCCACCGAGCCCTCGACCGACATCGCGCAGATCTGGGCGGTGGGCCAGGCCAGGCTTGCGTCGGCCGCGAAGGCCCGGCCGCCGGCCATCGCGAAGTAGCCCAGTCCGTAGCCCTTGCGCAGCACCACCGACACGCGCGGCACCGTGGCGTTGCCCCACTCGTGGATCAGCTTGGCCGAGCGCCGGCCCACCTTCGTGCGCTCGGCGCCCGAGCCGATCGCGAAGCCCGGCACGTCGATCAGCGTCACGATCGGCAGGCCGTAGGCGTCGCACAGCGCGATGAAGTGGGCCATCTTGTCGCAGGCGTTGGCGTCGATCATGCCGCCGAGCTTCATCGGCTGGTTGGCGACGAACCCCACCGGCCTGCCGTCGAGGCGCGCGAGCGTGGTGAGGATGTTGCCCGCGTAGGTCGGCTTGATCTCGAACACGGAGTCGCGGTCGGCGATCAGCCCGATCACGCGGCGCATGTCGTAGGCCTTGCGCGGATTGGCCGGCACCAGATCGAGCAGCGCCTCCTCGCGTCGTGTCGGCGGGTCGTCGGCTGGCCGCGCGGCGGTCGCGGCCCGGGCGTTGGCCGGCAGGAAAGCGAGAAAGCGGCGCGCGGCGGCCAGCGCCTGCGCTTCGTCGTCGACCCCGAGATCGGCCAGGCCGTGCTGGTCGACCTGCACCGCGGCGCCGCCCAGAGCCTCCTGCTCGATCACCTCGCCCACGCCCGCCTTGACCAGTGCCGGGCCGGCGAGCCCCATCGTCGCGAGGCCCCGCACCATCACCACCAGATCGGCCAGCCCGGCGTAGTTGGTGGGGCCGGCGAACCCCGCTCCGAGCATCACGCACACCATCGGCACCCAGCCCGAGGCGCGCGCGAAGTCGTGGAACATGCCGTTGGCGTGCGCGAAGTGCCGCGAGTCCTGGCCACCCTGGATCCGGTGGCCGCCGCCGTCGAGCAGCATCACGAACGGAATGCCGCGGGTGATCGCCAGCTGCAGCGCCCGCCGGCCCTTGGCGCTGCCGAGCACACCGATGCTGCCGCCAAAGACCGTGAAGTCCTGCGACAGCACCACGGCCGGGCGCCCGTCGAGCAGCACGGTGCCGATCACCACGCCGTCGGCGGGCGCCTGCGCGCGCGTGGCCTGATGCTCGCCTTCGCCCGAGACCAGACTGCCGATCTCGCGGAAGCTGCCGGGGTCGGCGAGCATCGCGATCCGTTCGCGCGCGCTGCGCTTGCCGCGCGCATGCTGGCGTGCGATCGCGGGCGCACGCGCTTCGTCCATGATTGCCGCGCACTCGGTTTCGATCCGCGCGAGCAGCGCCCGGGCGTCGGGAGGGTCGGATGTCATCATCGGGTCCGCCTTGGTTCGTCGAGCCGGGCTGCGGCCCGCTTGCGTGCCGGCGATGGCGGTGCCGCTCGCCGGGAAGGTTGAGTGCGCAACTTTGTCCGACAGTATAGAGACGCGGGTATTCGCCGCCCCGTCCGGAAGGCCCGGGATGAGACTGGATCCACGCATGCCGCGCACCGACGAGTGCGTTCTGAAACCGCTGCTCGAGCGGCGCGCGCGCGAGACGCCCGACAAGGTGTTCGCGGTGTTCGAGTCGGGCGAGAGCTGGAGCTATGCCGAGCTGCTCGCGCGCGTTCAGCGCACGGCGGCGAGCCTGCAGGCGCTGGGCGTCGCGCAGGGCGATTTCGTGCTCTCGTGGCAGGGCAACGGTCCCACGGCGCTGCTGACCTGGTTCGGCCTCAACTACCTGGGCGCCGTCTATGTGCCGATCAACACCTCGTACCGCGGGCGTCTGCTCGAGCACGTGATCGAGAATTCCGACGCCACCCTGATGGTCGGCGATGCCCGCCTGCTCGAGCGCCTGTCCGACGTCGGGCTCGCGGCCCTGCGCCGGGTCGTCGCGCTGGGGCCGTGCGCGTGGCGCGACCCGCGCCTCGAAGTGCTGGCCGAGACGGCGCTCAGCGCCGGCCCGCCGCAGCCGCTGCCGCCGCAGCGCGAGATCGCGCCCTGGGACATCCAGAACGTCATCTACACCAGCGGCACCACCGGGCCGTCCAAGGGTGTGCTCGCGCCCTACCTGCACGCCTACTCGACGGCGGCCGCGTTCCACCCGGTCACGTCGGCCGACCGCGGCATGGTGAATCTGCCCCTTTTTCATGCTGGCGGCACCACCGCGATCTACCGCATGCTGATCCGTGGCGCGTCGATCGCGCTGTTCGAGTCGTTCAGCACCCACGACTTCTGGGACAAGGTGCGCGAGTCGGGCACCACGACGCTGACCCTGCTCGGCGCGATGGCGCCGTTCCTGATGAAGCAGCCGCCCGGGCCGCGCGACCGCGACCACCCGCTGCGCATGGCCGTGATGGTGCCGTTGCCCGATGACGCGCTGGCCTTCGGGCAGCGCTTCGGCATCGACATCTACACGACCTTCAACATGACCGAGATCTCGTGCCCGGTCTTCTCGCCGCGCAACCCGGCGGTCAGGGGCACCTGCGGCATCGTGCGCGACGGCGTCGAGTGCCGCATCGTCGATGACAACGACTGCGAGGTTGCCCATGGCGCGGTGGGTGAGCTCATCGTGCGTGCCGACTCGCCGTGGGCGATGAACGCGGGCTACCACAAGAACCCGCAGGCCACCGCCAGCGCCTGGCGCAACGGCTGGTTCCATACCGGCGACGCCTTTCGCCGCGATGCCCAGGGCAACTTCTTCTTCGTCGACCGGATCAAGGACGCGATCCGGCGGCGCGGCGAGAACATCTCGTCGTTCGAGGTCGAGTCCGACATCGTGGCGCACCCGTGCGTGCGCGAGGCGGCGGTCGTTGCCGTGCCCAGCGAGTTCAGCGAGGACGATGTGCTCGCGGTGGTCGCGCCCGTCCCGGGCGAGCGCATCGACCCGGCGGCGCTGATCGAATTCCTGCGGCCGCGCATGGCGCACTTCATGATCCCGCGCTATGTGCGCATCGTGGACGAACTGCCCAAGACCCCGACGCAGAAGGTGCAGAAGAACCTGCTGCGCGATCAGGGCCTGACCGCCGACACCTGGGATCGCGAGGCAGCCGGTATCGTGCTCAAGCGCGAGCGCCTGGGTCGGCCCGGCTGAGCGGGCGGCGCGCTGCCCGGCGGCCCGCAGGCGGCTGCCGGTCGCGCTCAGCTATCGGTCGCGCGCAGGCATCGGTCGCGCTCAGCCGCCGTGCCGTGTGGCGCGCAGCGGCGCGAGGTCGTAGCCCTGCAGGCGTGCCGCCTCCTGCGCGCGCTCGAGATCGGCGGGCGCCATCTCGGGCGTGCGTGCGAGCAGCCACAGGTAGCGCCGGCCCGGATCGCCCACCACCGCCCAGCGGTAGTCGTCGGCCAGACCGATCACCCAGTAGTCGGCCCGGAACGGCCAGAAGAACGACACCTTCAGTTTCGCGTTGCCCGAGCCCTCGACCGGCCAGGCCACGGCCTGGGCCTGCGAGTGGCCGCTTGCGGTACGGCAGCGGTTGAGCACCCCGATGCGGCCATCGGATCGCAGCGCGTACTCGGCCGTGGTGTCGCCGACACACTGACGCTGGAAGACCATGGGATAGGCGGCGATCTCGTACCAGCGCCCGGCGTAGCGCTGCAGGTCGACCTGCGGCACCGCGCGAACCGGCGCCTGCGGCGCCGCGCCGTCGGCGGGCAGCGTGGCGCAACCCTTCATCGTCGCGGCCAGCGCCAGCGCCAGCGCCGCCTGCCGCCACCGCGGGCGCAACGGTGGCGGCGGGATGATGGGGGCCCGGTGCTGGAGGCTGTTCGGTAGGTGGCGGGGGGGCATCGGAGACTCCGGCACGGGCGAGACGCGAGGGTTCCAGTATCGTCGGATCCGGACCGGGGCGCGACCGTGGCCCCGCCCGCCTCGGGTTGCCGGCGGGCATAGTCTGCGCACCACCACGCGCTCACGGAGCCCGCCATGCCGGTCAGCGACGCCCCCGCCACCGCCCATCCCCCGGGCGCGCTGCGCCTGGCCGGCCGGGTTGCGATCGTCACCGGCGCCGGGTCGCGGGCCGATGGCATCGGCAACGGCCGGGCAACAGCCATCCTGCTCGCCCGGCACGGCGCCCGGGTAACGCTGATCGACGCCGTGCCGGCCTGGGCCGAACAGACGCGGGCGATGATCGCCGCCGAAGGCGGCGAAAGCCAGGTGATCGAGGCCGACGTCACCGATCCGGCCGCCTGCGAGGCCGCGGTGCGGCGCACCGTCGATGCCTGGGAACGGCTCGACATCCTGGTCAACAACGTCGGCATCGGCGGGCCGCCCGGCGACGCCACGCAGGTCGACCTCGCCGCTTGGAACCACGGGCTGCTGGTGAATGTCACCTCGATGATGCTGATGGCTAGGTACGCGATCCCCGAGATGCGGCGTGCGGGTGCCGGGGCGATCGTCAACGTCGCCTCGGTGGCCGGCCTGCGCGGTGGCCACCCGAGCCTGCTGTACCCGACCTCCAAGGGCGCGGTGGTCAACATGACGCGCGCCATGGCTGCGCACCACGGCGACGAGGGCATCCGCGTGAACTGCATCGCCCCGGGCATGGTCTACACGCCGATGGTGTGGTCGCGGGGCATGAGCCCCGAGATGCGCGATGCCCGGCGGCGCCGCTCGCTGCTGCAGACCGAGGGCACGGGCTGGGATGTCGGCCATGGCGTGCTCTACCTCGTCAGCGACGAGGCGCGCTGGGTCACCGGCATCGTCCTGCCGGTCGATGCCGGCGCGACCGCGGGCTCGGGCCGCGTGGCGGTGCCGCCCAGCGACGGCCGTCCGGGCTGAACCCGAACCGATCCGAGTTTCCTCACGCAAGCCGCCAGGAGTTGCCGACCATGCCCGCCGTCCCGATGCTTCCCGCCCAGCCCGACGACCCGGCCCTGCAGGCGATCTTCGCCGAAGTGCGCGCCCGCGGCATCGACGTGCCCGCGCTGTACCGCGTGATGGGCAATGCGCCGAAGATGCTGCGCGCCTGGATCGACTTCGCCTGGCCGCTGCGCCTGGACGCCACGACCTCGCGCGCGCTGCGCGAACTGCTGATCCTGCGCGGCGCGCAGGTGGGCGGCGTCGATTACGAGTGGGCGCACCATGTGCCGATGGCGCTCGACGCGGGAGTTCCGCAGGCGAAGATCGACGCGCTCGCCGACTGGCCCTCGTCGCCGCTGTTCGATGCGCGCGAGCGTGCCGTGCTGCGGGTTGCCGAGGAGGTGACCCGCGGGCCCGGCGCCAGCGAGCAGGCGCTCGCCGATCTGGCCGCGCACTTCGACCACGCCGGCGTGGTCGAGATCGTGCTCACCGCCAGCTTCTACGTCTGCGTGAGCCGCTTCCTGATGTCGATGAGGCTCGAGCTCGAACCCGACTACGAGCACTTGCGCCTGTCGCCGCGGCCCGCCGGCGGCTGATGGCCGACCGTCGCGCGCCGCCGCGTCGGAACCGGATCGCCGGGCGCCCGCCGCGTCAGAACCGAATCGCGGAGCGCCCGCCGATCAGCGCCGGTGCGTCGAGCACCGGCGGCGAGGTGTCGCGCACCACCCGCTCGACGACCTGGCCCTTCGGCGCGGCCGCAGCCGAGCCCGAGGGCTGCGCAAGCGGCGAGGGCTCGGGTGCCTGCCAGGTCGATGGCAGCGTGGCGCGCGCCGGGTAGCCGGCCTCATCCAGCGCCTGGCGCCACGAGGCTGCGTCAAAGCCGGTGAGGCGTTGCCGGCCGACCTGCAACGAAGGCACCGCCATCGCTTCGTAGCCCAGGGTCCTGAAGGCCTGGACGTCGGCTTCGGTGGTCAGGGTCTTCTCGGTGAACGGTATGCCGCGTGTATTCAGGTGGTCGCGCGCGGCCTGGCACGGCTCGCAATTGCGGCCGGTGAACAGCATGACCGGGGCCCGGCGGGCGGCGTCACGCAGGGGCGCGGGCAGCGTGGCGAGATCGCCCGAGGGGCGCTGCACGAATCCGGCGCTGCTCAGCGGGCGGGCCGAGTTGTCAGGCGGCCGATCGCCGTAGACGACGCGGCCGTTCTCGTCGATCCATTTGAAGGGTGCGGCCTGAGCCTGCCCCACCACGACCGATGCGGTCGCAAGCAGGGCGGCAACGATGCTAAGCCTGAACGGATGCATGGGATGTCTCCTCGACCATCCCATGGTGCCGCAACAGCGCATCGATGCGGGGTTCGCGTCCGCGAAACGCGCGAAACGACGCGATGGCCGGTCGGCTGCCGCCCACGGCGAGGATTTCGTCGAGGAAGCGCCGGCCGGCGTCACCCAGTTGCTGTGCCGCGCCGGCAGGTGCCGCCGCGGCTTCCTCGAAGGCTTCGTAGGCGTCGGCCGACAGCACCTCGGCCCACTTGTAGCTGTAGTAGCCGGCGCTGTAGCCGCCGGCAAAGATGTGCGAGAAGGTGTTCTGGAAGCGGTTGAAGGGCGGCGGAACGATCACGGCAACCTCGGCGCGCACCTCGTCGAGCAGCTCCTGCACCGGGCGCTGCGCATCGGGCCGGTACTCGGCATGCAGCCGCATGTCGAACAGACCGAACTCGATCTGCCGCAAGGTCTGCAGCCCGCTCTGGAAGTTGCGCGCCGCAACCATCCGGTCGAACAGGACGCGCGGCAGCGGCTCGCCGCTGACCACGTGGGCGCTCATCGACCGCACGACATCCCACTCCCAGCAGAAGTTCTCCATGAACTGGCTGGGCAGCTCGACCGCGTCCCACTCGACGCCGGCGATGCCGGCCACCGAGAGGTCGTCGACGCGGGTGAGCATGTGGTGCAGGCCGTGGCCGAACTCGTGGAACAGCGTGACGACGTCGTCGTGGGTCAGGGTGGCCGGCTGCTCGCCGACCGGCGCCTGGAAATTGCAGGTGAGATAGGCGACCGGCGTCTGCACGCCGGCGTGCCGGCGGCGGCGGCCGCGCGCATCGTCCATCCAGGCGCCGGGGCGCTTGCCCGGGCGCGCGTACAGGTCGAGGTAGAACTGACCGACGAGCCGCCCGCCGGCGTCCTCGATCCGGTGAAAGCTCACATCGGCATGCCAGGTCGGGGCGCTGTCCGCGCGCACCGACACGCCGAACAGGCGCTCGATCTGGGCGAACAGGCCGGCCAGAACCCTGGGCAGCTGGAAGTAGGCCTTGACCTCCTGGTCGGAGAACGCATAACGGCGCTCCTTCAGGCGCTCGGACACCCAGGCGGTATCCCAGGGCATCAGTTCGTCCAGGCCCAGCTCGGTGCGCGCGAATGCGCGCAGCTCGGCCATGTCGCGCTCGGCGAAGGGCCGCGCCCTGGCGGCCAGCTTGCGCAGGAAGGCGATTACCTCGTCGGGTGTCTGCGCCATCTTGGGCACCAGCGAGAGCTCGGCGTAGTTCGCCAGCCCCAGCAGTTGTGCTTCCTCGTGACGCAGCGCGAGCAGCTCGTCGATGAGCGCAGCGTTGTCGAGCTCGGCCAGGCGCGCCGCATCGGCCGGCGCGCTGGCCAGGGCACTCGCGCGCGTGGTGTAGGCCCGGTACATGGCATGCCGCAGCTCGCGATCGTCGGCGTACTGCATGACTGGCATGTACGACGGGAAATGCAGCGTGAAGCGCCAGCCCTCGCGGCCGACCGCCTCGGCAGACTGACGGGCAGCGGCGCGCGCGTCGTCGGGCAGACCGGCCAGGCGCGCGGCGTCCTCGATGACGAGCTCGAATGCGTCGGTGGCGTCGAGCACGTTCTCGGAGAACTTCTGCGCGAGCGCCGCGTGCCGCTCAGCGATCGCCAGGAAACGCTCGCGCGCGGGCGAGGCGAGGGCCACTCCGCCCAGCCGGAAGCGCTGCAGGGCGAGCTCGACGGCCCGCTGGCGAGCCGGCGTGGCGTCTGCAAAGGATGGCGCATCGCGCAGTGCCTGATAGCGCGCGCACAGCTCGCGATCCTGGCCGAGCTCGGTCCAGAACTGCGTGATGCGCGGCAGATTCTCGTTGAAGGCCGCGCGCAGCTCCGGCGTGTCGGCAACGCTGCAGAGGTGCCCGACCACGCCCCAGGCGCGCCCGAGCCGCTCGGTGGCGTCTTCGAGCACGTCGACGAACGCCGCCCAGGTGAGCGGGGCGTCGGGTTGGCGAACCTGCTCGACGGTTGCGCGCGCGCTTGCGAGCAACGCCTCGACCGCGGGCGTCACGTGCGCCGGCGCGATTTCGGCGAAGCGTGGCAGGCCCGAGAAATCGAGCAGCGGGTTGGCGGTGTCGGCGGTGGGGCGGGAGTCTGGTTGCATGGTGCGGCTGACCGATGGAGGCGTTGCGGGTCGAGGTGGCGGCGTTGCGCTCAGGCGCTCGGGCGCGCGGCACGCTCGGCCGCCTCGAGGGTGTTGACGAGCAGCATGGCGCGGGTCATGGGACCCACGCCACCGGGAACCGGCGTGATCGCGCCTGCCACCGCGGCGGCCGATGCGAAGTCGACGTCGCCGCAGAGCCGCCCGGCGTCGGGTCCGTCGGGCACGCGGTTCATGCCGACGTCGATGACCACCGCGCCGGGTTTGATCATGGCGCCGGTGATCATGCGGGGCCGCCCGACGGCGGCCACCAGCACGTCGGCCCGGCGGCAATGGGCTGCCAGATCGCGGGTCTGGCTGTGGCAGATCGTGACGGTGGCGCCCGCCTGCAGCAGCAGCAGCGCCTGCGGCTTGCCGACGATGTTGCTGCGGCCGATGACGACGGCTTCGGTGCCGGCGAGTGCAACGCCCGCGTGCTCCAGCAGCTTCATCACGCCGTAGGGCGTGCAGGGCAGGAATCCTGGCTGACCCGTGAGCAGCGCGCCGGCGCTGCTCACATGGAATCCATCGACGTCCTTGAGCGGCGAGATGGTCTCGATCACGCGCCGCGCGTCGAGGTGGCCGGGCAGCGGGAGCTGCACCAGGATGCCGTGCACGGCCGGGTCGGCGTTGTGCCGGGCGATGCGCGCAAGCAGTTCGGCCTCGCTGGTGCTCGCGGGCAGGCGGTCGAGGATGGAGTGGATGCCCGCGTCCTGGCAGTCCTTGACCTTGTGCTTCACGTAAACCGCCGAGGCCGGGTCGTCGCCGACGAGAACCACCGCCAGTCCGGGCCGATGGCCTGCGCCGGCGAGCCGCGCGACGCGCTGGGCGACGTCGGCACGGATGCGTTCGGCGAGGGCTGCGCCGTCGAGGATGCGAGCGGTCATGGCAATCGGGCTGTCGTCGGCGGGGAGGCCAACTTTACACGCAATGCGCGAGGCCCTATAATCTAAGGCTCTTCGGGGGTATAGCTCAGCTGGGAGAGCGCTTGCATGGCATGCAAGAGGTCAGCGGTTCGATCCCGCTTACCTCCACCAGAAGACCCGGTCCCGTTCGTCTAGAGGCCTAGGACACGACCCTTTCACGGTTGTAACAGGGGTTCGAATCCCCTACGGGACGCCACACTGCTTCACGCCAACTGCGGCTGCGCCGCAGGCCCGACCGGCCCGTCGGGTCAGGGTCCGCTCGGCGCGCCTGCGCCGCACGTTCGGCGCGGCCGCCAGTCTGCGGGCACCATCCTGCAGCATCTCCCAAGGCATGTCGTGCACAGCGCCGGTGGCCTCGGGCGGCCGGTGGGGTCAGGCTGCCTGTGCGGGCGCAGGCGCCCGCGCGCGGTGCCGGCCGTCGGGCTGGGTTTGCGCTTCGTCGGTCGGTCGCTGCTGCGGCGTGGGCGCGCCGCGTAGCGTGATGGCTTCGCTCCTTTGCAGGTCAGCCATGTCCCCCAACCCCAAGCGCCCGTTTCGCCTCGTCACCCGCTCCGACTTCGATGGTCTGGTCTGCGCGGCCCTGCTGAAGGAACTCGGCATGATCGACGAGATCGCGTTCGTGCATCCGAAGGACATGCAGGACGGCAAGATCGAGATCGGCCCGGGCGACATCACCACCAATCTGCCGTACGTGCCTGGCGCGCACCTGGTCTTCGACCACCATCTCTCCGAGACCCTGCGCCAGCCCGATCGACCGGCCAACCACATCATCCACCCCGACGCTCCGTCGACCGCCCGCGTCGTCTACGACTACTTCGGCAGCCGGTCGGCGTTCCCGACCATTTCCGAGGAAATGCTCAAGGCGGTCGATCAGGCCGACTCCGCGCGTTACTCGCTCGACGAGATCCTGCATCCGGAGGGCTGGGCGCTGCTGAACTTCATCATGGATGCGCGCACCGGGCTGGGCCGCTTCCGTCAGTTCCGCGTCAGCAACTATCAGTTGATGATGCAACTGATCGACTACTGCCGCGCCCACCCGATCGAGGACATCCTGCGCCTGCCCGATGTGGTCGAGCGCATCGAGCTCTACCGCGAGCACGAGCGTCGCGCCGTCGAGCAGATCCGACGCTGCGCGATGGTGCGTGGCAAGGTCGTCGTGCTCGACCTGCGTGGCGAGCAGACCATCTGGGCGACCAACCGGTTCATGGTCTACGCGCTGTTTCCGCGCTGCACGGTCTCGATCCACGTGCTCATGGGCCTGAAGGGCCAGAACACGGTTTTCGCGGTCGGCAAGTCGATTCTCGATCGTTCGGCGAGCGTGAACGTCGGCGAACTGTGCCTGCGCTACGGTGGTGGCGGCCACCGCGCGGCCGGCACCTGTCAGGTGGAGCACGACTGGGCGGCGCGGGTGCTCAACGAACTGATCGACGGCATCGGGCGCGCCCAGAGCGTGGAGCCCTCCGAGCAGATGGCCGCGGTCGCGAAGCCCTGAGCGCGCCTGGCGCGGGCGCGCCGCCGCGCGGCGGCGCTCAGCCCCCGCGCGGCGTCTGCTCGCCCGGCCGCGTGAGTTCGTCGCGCAGGCTGGCGTACGCCGGCTGGTCGATCGCCACCTTGTCGATCGCGCTGGCGAGCAGGTGCTCCAGCAGCCCCGGCGCATCGATCGGCAACGAGCCGTCGCGAATGCGATCGGCAAGTTCGGATCGCAGTTGCGCCTCTGGGCCGTCACACCCCAGCAGCGCGGCCATCCGGAGCCGAGCGCGATCCTGCGCGCCAGGGCCTTCACGCATCTCGCGCGCGACCAGATCGATGGCGTTGGCGGCCACCCGCGCCTGAAAGGTCAGGTTGCCCGGCAGTGCCGGCAGGGCCGAATCGCGCAGCCAGCGGGCCACCGCGACCAGGATGTCTTCGCCGCGCGGCGCATCGAGCATGATTCAGGGTCTCCCGGCCACCAGCCGCAGAAAATCGAGTTCGCTCTCCGACACGCGCCGGGCGATCATCGCCCGTTCGACCGACGGATCGCGCCCGCTGTCGAACCAGGCGAACATGCCGGCGCAACCCATCCACCAGCGCAGGTTGCCCACCGCCTGCCAGTAGTGCAAACGGCGCAGGTCGATCGGCTCGCCGCCCGCGGCCTCGTAGGCGGCAAGCAGTTGCTCGCGCGAGCCCAGACCGCCGACCGGCCGGTCGAGCTGACCGAACCGCCAGGGCGGCAGGCACAGCCAGGCGAGGTCCTCGGCCGGATCGCCGATGTGCGCCACCTCCCAGTCGAGCACCGCCCGCACGCCGTCCTCGCCGACGATGAGGTTGCCATTGCGGAAGTCGCCATGCACGAGCCCCAGGCGCGACGGCGCGGGTGGCGCGTTCGCCCGCAGCCAGCGCATCGCCAGTTCGAAGAAGGGGCTGGGCCGCCCCAGCGCCTGCTGGCGTTCGTGCAGCCGCGCGAGGATCGCGTCGAGGGGCTTGGATGGCAGCGTCGGCAGTCGCGAGACGTCGGCGCGGTGGACGGCGGCCAGGATGGCCCCGAACTGGGCTGCCAGGCGCGGCCGGACGGCGGCGTAGGCGGCATCGCGCAGGATCTTGCGCGGGATGGTCTCGCCCGCGATCCGGGTCATCAGGAAGCCGTCGCCCAGGCCGTCGCGGGGCGCGAGCGTGTGCATCACACCTGGCACCGGCACGCCGCTGCCGGCGAGCGCGCGCAGCAGGTCGGCCTCGACGGCAAGCGGCACCGACTCGCTGCTGCGCAAGCCGCCCGGCGAGCGGCGCAGGATCAGCGGGTGCAGGCTGCTGCCGTCGGCATCGACCGCATCGAACGACCAGGTCTCGAGGGTGGCGCCGGCCGACAGGCGGGCCAGCCCGGCGATGCCGGTGGCACCGGGCACGATCGCGGTCGCGAGCGTTGCAAGGCCGCTGGCGAGCGGGTCGGCAATCGCGCTCATTCGGCGTTCCGGAGCGGTTTCCGGGGGCTGATGGTCGTTCGCATCGTGGGGTCTCGCTGAGTGCGCGCAGCGCACGCGCCGCGGTCGATTGGAGGGCAGGCCGGCGCCCCTGTCAAACGCGCTCGGGTACCGCCCGGGACGCGCCGGTGGCTCGGGTTCCGGGAAGAGGCTCGGTGCAAGCGCCGCAGCGCCAATCGGGGCGCGAGCGGGCCGCTGTCGCCGGGGCGTGCCGCTGCACCCGGTATCCTTGCGGCGATGTCTGCGCTGCTCGCTTCCCTGAACCCGACGGCCCGCGCGCTGGCCTGGGCCGTCGCCTCCGGTCTGGTCTTCGCGTTCCTCAACACCCTGCTGCGGGTCATGACCCTGCAGCTCGACCCCTTTCAGGCGCAGTTCCTGCGCTACGCCGCCGGGCTGGCCGTCATGCTGCCGCTGGTCGCGCGAACCGGGCTGGCCAGATGGCGCCCCAACGACAAGGGGGGGCAGTTGTGGCGCGGCGCGGTGCACACCGGCGGGCTGGTGCTCTGGTTCGCAGCCCTGCCGCACCTGCCGATCGCCGACACGACGGCGATCGGTTTCACGACCCCGATCTTCATCATGATCGGCGCGGCGCTGGTGCTGCGCGAACCCGTGGTGGCGGCTCGCTGGGTCGCCGCGCTGGTGGGCTTTGCCGGCGTGCTGATCGTCGTCTACCCGAAGCTCGCGCTCGAAGGCGGCGTCTGGAGCCTCGTCATGCTCGCCTCGTCGCCGCTGTTCGCGGCGTCGTTCCTCATCACCAAGGCCCTGACGCGGCGCGACTCCTCCGAGGTGATCGTGCTCTGGCAGTCTCTGACGGTGGCGCTGTTCACGCTGCCGCTGGCCCTGCTCCACTGGCAGTGGCCCACCCCGATGCAGTGGGGCATGGTCGCCCTCTCCGGTCTGCTGGGCAGCTTCGGGCACTGGTGCCTGAACAACGCCTATCGGCTGGCCGACATCTCCGCCACCCAGGGAGTGCGCTTCCTCGATCTCATCTGGGCCGCGATGCTGGGCATCGCGGTGTTCGGCGATACGCCCAGCACCTCGACACTGGTCGGCGGGCTCGTGATCCTCGCGGCCACCATCGCCATCGCGCGGCGCGAAGCCGGCCGCGCCGCGCCGCCGGGACGCGCATCCTGATCCCATGCGGCCCCACGCCCTTGGCCAGTTCTGAGTCCGCCAACCTTTGCCGTCTGTCTGTCGCCCGGAGCCCCGCCATGGACCTGAAGACCTGCGATCTCTTCGACGCCAATCCCGACGCCCAGTCTTGCGATCTGCAACTGCGCCTTTTCGGGCGGCGACTCGCGTTCGCCGGGCGCATCCGCACCGTGCGGTGCTGGCAGGACAACGCGCTGGTCAAGGCGATGCTCTCGACGCCGTCGGCCGGCGAGGTGCTGGTGGTCGATGGCGGCGGATCGCTGCACAGCGCCCTGATCGGCGACCTGATCGCCAGCCTCGGCATGCGCAATGGCTGGGCCGGGGCGATCGTCAACGGGGCCATCCGCGACAGCGCGACCATCGATACCCTCGATTTCGGCATCAAGGCGCTCGGGACGAACCCGCGCCGCAGCGCCAAGGCCGGCGAAGGCGCGACCGATGTCGCGGTCAGCTTCGGCGGCGTCAGCTTCGAACCGGGGCACTGGCTTTACAGCGACGCCGACGGCGTGCTCGTGGCGCCGAACGAGTTGCGCTGCTGAGGCCGGCGCGGCGGCGGCCTGGACCTGCGGCGGCGTCGCTTCCGGCGCCTGCGCATCCCGTGCGAGTGCCCGGCCGGCTGCCAGGCTTACCCTGGTAACCCGCGGTTACCGTCGGCTCATCCCCGTTTACCTCGGTGGGCTGCACACTGGCTCCATGCGCTGGCAGCCCGGGAGGCTGGTCATCGCCGTGTCCATCCACCAGGGAGTCATCCATGTCATCGATCACATCCTCCTTCGCCCGTCGCCTCGCATGCAGCGCTGTCGTCGGGGTCCTCGCGCTGCCGGTCGTCCCGGCCGTTGCCTTCGCGCAGGCCGCTGGTGCGGCCGGTGCGCCCGGCGCCGGCCCCGCCGCCGGGCATGCCGCCCATCAAGCCGACGGCGATTCGCGGGGCCCGCAGGCTGGCCGCGGCCCGATGGGCTGTGGCATGGGCGGTCAGATGGGCTGCGCCATGGGTGGCCAGATGGGTGGCCATATGGGCGGACAGATGGGTGGCCAGATGGGCGATCACATGGCCGGCATGAAGGGGCAGCACGACGGCTTGCGCTTTCTCAGGGGCCTCGACCTCAGCGAGCAGCAGCACGATCGCATCTTCGAGATCGTCCATCGCCAGGCGCCCGCGATGCGCGAACGGACGAAAGCCTTGAACCGGACCCGACAGGAGTTGGGCGCGCTGGCGATGTCGGCCCAGTACGACGAGGGCCGCGCCAAGGCGCTTTCCGACGGGCTCGCCTCGGTGACCGCCGAGATGGCTCTGGAGCGCGTGCGCACCGCCAACGCGGTCTGGCAGGTGCTGACCCCCGAGCAGCGGCGGCAGGTCGAGGAGCGCAGGGCTCGCCGGCTCCAGCCGGGCGGTCCGCAGCGCGGCTGAGAGCCCGGCAGGCGCGCCGGCTCGGGCTCAGGGCCGGCGCTTGGCCTGCAGCGCGCGGCGCACCAGGGGCAGGGCGTCGTTGCCGAAATACATGTCGTCGCCGTCGACGAACATCGTCGGCGATCCGAATCCGCCACGGGCGATCAGTTCATCGACGTTGTCGCGCAGTTGCTGCCTGATCGGCGCCGCGGCACTCGCGGACATCACGGTCTGCGCATCCAGGCCGCATCCGGCCAGGATGGTGGCGAGCACATCGTCACGCGAGATGTCCTCGCCGCGCGCCCAGTAGGCCTCGAACACCCGACGCGCGAAGACGACCATCCGCGCCGGCTCCTCGAGCAGCACGAGGCAGGCGCGCATCGCCTTCACGCTGTTGACCGGAAAGACCGGCGGCGGAAAGACGATGTCGATGCCGGCGAGATCGGCCCAGTCGGCCAGGCTCTTGGTCATCCAGGCGGTCTTGGCGGGCACCGGTTGCTCGCGGGCCGCATAAACGCTGGGGTTGACCGCGTTGAACACGCCGCCGACCAGAATGGGCCGCCAGCGTATCGAGGCGCCGCACTCGGCGGCGAGTGGCTGCAGGTTGTGGAAGCACAGATACGTCCACGGACTGCTGCAGTCGAAGAAACACTCGATCGTACGCATCCGGCCCTCCGCATCGGACGGCCCCGGTCGGGCCGCGCGCACCGATCATAGCGGCCGCCGCCGGGGACGGCTGCGTCAGTCGGCGCGCAGGGTCAGCGTCTCGCGCCCGGTGAGCATCTCGAAGTAGTTCTGCTTCGAGCTCTCGTGCAGCGAGTGGCGCATCCGTACCCAGCCCATGAGCTCGTTCTGGCGCATCGGCTTGGCGAGGTAGTAGCCCTGAACCTCGTGGCAGCCGAACTGCGCCAGGGCGCGCATCTGCTGCAGGTTCTCGACGCCCTCGGCAACCACGCGCAGACCCATGTGTCGGGCGAGGTCGATCGTCGAGCGCACGATGCTCTCGTTGCCGTGGTTCTCGGGCAGCCCGGCGACAAACGAGCGGTCGATCTTGAGCTCCTGCACCGGCAGCTGCTGCAGCTGCTTGAGGGTTGCGTAGCCGGTGCCGAAGTCGTCCACCGAGAGCTTGATGCCCATCTTCGAGATCTCGTGCAGCGTCTCGAGCGCGGCCGTCGACTCGCTGACCACGCCGCTCTCGGTGATCTCGAGGCAGAGATGATCGCCGGTGGTGCCGAGCGAGGCGAGGATCTCGCCGATCTCCTGGGCCAGGCCGACGGCCTGGATGTCACTCGCGGTCACGTTGACCGAGATGCGCAGCGGCAGGCCGGCACGCACGAGTTCGGCGCTGAATCGCACGCCCTCGCGGACCACCCAGCGCGTGATCAGGCGCATGAAGCCGGTCTGCTCGGCGAAGGGGATGAATTCGCCCGGCGGAATGCGGCCGCGCTCGGGATGCTTCCAGCGCAGCAGCCCCTCGGCGCCGACGATCAGACCGCTGCCCAGGTCGAGCTTGGGCTGGTACTGCAGTTCGAACTGGCCGTTCTCGAGCGCCTTGCGCATCTCGCCGAGCATCGACAGGTAGCTGCGCTGCTGCGAGCCGCTCTCGACCCCGTCGAAGACCTCGGCGCCGCT
>JBILUW010000054.1:0-18395 GCA_044370795.1 Burkholderiaceae bacterium | reverse complement strand
CGAGCACGTTGCCCCCGCCGATCGCAAAGCCCTGCACGCGGGCGATCACCGGCTTGGGCACGTCGCGGATGGCGGTGTGCAGCTCCTCCATCGGCAGGCCGATGGTGCCGCGGCCGTCGTAGTTGCCGTCGTGGGCCGACTGGTCGCCGCCGGTGCAGAAGGCCCGCTCGCCGGCGCCGGCCAGCACGATGCAGCCGATGTCGCGGTCGTAGCCGGCCTTGTTGAACGCGCGGATGAGTTCGTCGCAGGTGGTGCCCCGGAACGCGTTCATCTTGTCCGGGCGGTTGATGATGATCCAGGCCACGCCGTTGCGGACCTCGTAGAGGATGTCTTCGAAATGCATCAGTAACTCCGGAAGGAAAGTTGCGTGATCAACCGTTCATCGTGAGGCCACCCGACACGCTGAGCACCTGGCCGGTGACGAAGCCGGCGTCGGAACTCGCGAAGAAGGCGATGGCGCCGGGCAGGTCATCGGGCTGGCCGATGCGCCCCAGCGGGATCGAGCGGGTGAAGGCCTCGACCAGCTTCTCGGGGTTGGCGGCGCCCTGCTTGAAGCCGTCGAACAGCGCGGTGTCGGTGGGGCCGGGGCACACGACGTTGACGGTGATGCCGTGGCGCGCGTGCTCGCGGGCGAGCGTCTTGGACAGGGCCACCAGACCGCCCTTGCAGGCGGCGTAGACCGCCTCGCCCGAGGAGCCCACGCGAGCGGCGTCCGAGGCCACGTTGACGATGCGCCCGCGGCGCCGCGCGACCATGCCGGGCAGCACCGCGTGGTGCATGTGCAGCGCGCCCACCAGGTTGATGGCGATGAGTTTCTCCCACTGCGCGGGCACGGTCTTGGTGAAGGGCAGGAAGACGTCCCAGCCGGCGTTGTTGACCAGCACGTCGATGGGGCCGAGATCGGACTCGGTGGCGGCCACCGCGGCATCGACGGTGGCGCGGTCGGCGATGTCGCAGGCGTAGGCCTGCGCCCGGCCGCCCTGCGCGCGGATGCCCTCGGCCACCGATTGCGCGGCCTGCAGGTTGAGGTCGAAGACCGCGACCTTGGCGCCTTCGGCTGCGAAGCGCCGGCAGGTGGCCCCGCCGATGCCGCCACCGCCGCCGGTGACGATGACTGTCTGATCGGTGAATCGCTGCATCGGGAAGGCTCCTTGATCGAAAACACGGGCGCTCCCGCAAGGGATGGGAGCGGCATGGACGCGATCGTGCAACGCCTGCGCTTTTATGTCAATATGTTTACGTATACGCGTATCCCCGCCGTACCGGAGACCGATCATGGCGCAGCGCCAAGCACGCCGGGAAACCCAGCCCAGCAAGGACGAAATCGAAAGCGCGGCACGCTTCGACATGGCCAACCGGCTGTTCTTTCGGCTGTATCAATGCGCCAACCTGCTGCACAAGACCGGCAGCCGGGCGGTCGAGGCCGAAGGTCTGACGACGCAGCAGTGGGCGGTGCTCGGCGCGCTGTCGCGCGAGCGGGCGCGCGCCGGCATGCCGATGGGCGAACTCGCCCGCTACCTGATGGTCAGCCGGCAGAATCTGTCGGGGGTGATCGGCCGCATGGAGCGTGACGGCCATGTGGCCATCGCGCGCGGCGGCCACGACCGGCGCGAGCGTGTGGTCACCATCACGCCCGGCGGAAGCAGGGTCTGGCTCGATCTGGCCCAGCCCAAGATCCGCGCCTACTACGAGACGGCGCTGGCCGATTTCTCAGGGGGCGATCTCGCCCACACCCTGCATTACCTGCTCAAGCTGCTGGGCAACATGACGCGGATCGATGCCGCGCAGGGGGAAGAATCGCAGGAGAACGGGTTGCCCACCGATGGCGGCGCACCCGACGGCCGGGCTGCCCGGCCGGTGCAGGCCGCACGCGCCGCCGAGGACGGCGCGCAGGCCCGTGCGTCGCGGCGCGTGCCCCGCTGACCGGGGCCGCGCGCCGCAGCGGCGATCAGTAGACCTCGAAGAGGCCCGCGCCGCCCATGCCGCCGCCGATGCACATCGACACCACGACGTGCTTGGCGCCGCGGCGCTTGCCTTCCATCAGCGCGTGGCCCGTGAGCCGCGCGCCGGTCATGCCGAACGGATGGCCGATGGCGATCGAGCCGCCGTTGACGTTGTACTTCTCCGGGTCGATGCCGAGCTTGTCGCGGCTGTACAGGCACTGGCTCGCGAAGGCCTCGTTGAGCTCCCACAGATCGATGTCGTCGATCTTCAGGCCGTGGCGCGCGAGCAGCCGCGGAATCGCGAAGACCGGGCCGATACCCATCTCGTCGGGCTGGCAGCCGGCCACCGCCCAGCCGCGGAAGGCGCCCAGCGGCTGCAGGCCGCGGCGCTCGGCCTCCTTGGCCTCCATCAGCACCACGGCGGCCGCGCCGTCGGAGAGCTGGCTGGCGTTGCCGGCGGTGATGAACTTGCCCGGGCCCTTGACCGGCTCGAGCTTGGCCAGGCCCTCGAGCGTGGTGTCGGGGCGGTTGCACTCGTCGCGATCGACGGTGACCTCGACCATCGACTCGGCCTTGGTGACCTTGTCGACGACCTTCATCGTGGCCTTCACCGAGATGATCTCGTCCTTGAACTTGCCGGCCTGCTGGGCCGCCGCCATGAGCTTTTGCGAGCGCAGCGAGAACTCATCCTGGTACTCGCGGCTGATGCCATAGCGCGCCGCAACCACGTCGGCCGTGTCGATCATCGGCATCCAGTAGTCGGGATAGAGCTCGGTGATGCGGGTGTCCTTGCCGCCGCCGCCACCGCCCTGGAAGCTGATCGAGTCGACGCCGCCGCCGACCATGATGCTGGCGCCCTCGTGGACGATGTAGTGGGCGGCGTGGGCAATGGCATTGAGCCCCGACGAGCAGGCACGGTGGATGGTCACGCCCGAGGTGGTGACCGGCAGGCCGGCGAGCAGCGCCGCGCCACGCGCGACGTTGCCCGACGCCGCCACGCAGCCGGCGACCACGTCCTCGACCTCGGCAGGGGCCACGCCCGAGCGCTTGACCGCGTGCTCGACCGCATGGCCGAGCATCGCCATGTTCGATGTGTTGTTGAAACCGCCGCGCGCGGCCTTGGTCAGGCCGGTACGCGCGTACGAAACGATGACTGCTTCCCGCATCTTGGGTCTCCTGGTGGTCGGTCCGCCCGGGTCGTGAACGCGCACGCGCCTGCGCCCGGGGCTCGCTCCCAAGTGTCACACCAACCTGCGCCCCGGGAAAGGCGCGCCGATCCGGGAATGGCCGCGCGAGCCGGGATGGGCACGGACACGACGCCGGGCCGCACGACGCGGGGCTGCCAGCGACGGCCTGCGCGGTGGCGGTCCGGACGGCAGCGGGCGGGCGAGCGCCGCGCCTCGGCCTGGGCCACAATCGCCCATCCGCCCGCCGGTTGCGGCGACGCGGGCAACCGACCCCGGAGAGACCCGATGCGCAAGAACGCAGCGCTGGCCAAATGGCGCGCCGGCGAGCAGACGATAGGCTGCTGGCTGTCGCTGTCGAACACCCACAGCGCCGAGGCGCTCTCGAAGGCCGGCTTCGACTGGCTGTGCGTCGACATGCAGCATGGCCTGCTCGACTATGCCGACCTGCGGCACATGCTGCCGGCAATGTCGGCATCCGACGCCACGCCCATCGTGCGCGTGTCGGGCAACGATCCGCGCGAGATCATGAAGGCGCTCGACGCCGGGGCCTACGCGGTCATCGTGCCGCTGGTCAACACACCCGCCGAGGCGGCCGCCGCGATCTCGGCCTGCCGCTACCCGCCGCTGGGCACCCGCTCGTTCGGGCCGCTGCGCGCCGGCCTGTACGGCGGCGCCGGCTACGCGACCGAGGCCAACGACGAGATCGCCTGCATCGCGATGATCGAGACCCGCGAGGGGCTCGACAACCTCGAGGCCATCGTCGCCACGCCCGGGCTGGGCGGCGTGTACATCGGGCCCGCCGACCTCGCGCTGGCCCTGGGCCTGCCCGCGCGCGGCGACACCGACGAGCCGGTGCACCTCGAGACGGTCGGCCGCATCCTCGCCACCTGCCGCCGCCACCGTGTGCCCTGCGGCATCCACACCGGTGGCCTGGCCTGGGCCAAGCGCCGGCTGCAGGCGGGCTTCGACTTCGTCACGCTGGGCTCCGACATCGGCTTCATGATGCAGGCCGCCGCGAGCGATCTCGCCGCCGCGCGGGGCGTGGTCAAGCCGGCCGGGCCGGCCACCGCCTACTGAACGCGCGCGCCCGGCCCGTCCGCAGGCAACGCCCACCTACGCCCGCCCCCCTGGCACCGCCCGTTCTTCACCGCCGAGCCCTTACGTGAGCGACACGCCCCTGCCCACCCGCGCCCAGGCCCTCGACCGACTGACAGCCCCCGGCCAGCCCTACGAGCTGCAGACCCGCAACGTCGGCGAGCGCCCGCTGCGCATGTTCGTCCATGCGCCAGCCTCCCTGCGCCAGCTCTTCGCCGACACCGCCACCGACGCCCCCTTCCTCGTCTACCAGGACGAGCGGCTCAGCTTCGCGCAGACCCACGCGCGCGCGGCCGCCTTCGCGCGCGTGCTCGTCGAACGCTACGGCGTGCGCGCGGGCGACCGGGTGGCGATCTCGATGCGCAACTTCCCCGAGTGGGTGATCGCCTTCATGGCCACCACCGCGATCGGCGCGACCGCGGTGGCGATGAACGCCTGGTGGCAACCCGACGAGATGGCCTACGGCCTGGCCGACAGCGGCGCCACCGTGCTGGTGGCCGACGCCGAGCGCCTCGAGCGCCTGGCGCGCTGCAGCCCCACGCCCGCCGCCCGGCCGATCGCGGTGCGCGTGGCGCAGCCGCCGGCCGGCGTGCCGCGCTTCGAGGATCTGATCGGGCAGGCGGGCGCGGGCCCGATGCCGGCGGCCGACATCGACGGCGAGGCGATCGCCGCGATCTTCTACACCTCGGGCTCCACCGGCCACCCCAAGGGCGTGATGCTCAGCCACCGCAGCATGCTCGCGGCCCTGATGTCGTGGGAGCTCGACGCGCAGGCGGGCATCCTGTGCAGCGGCATCACGCCGCCGCCGCCGGCCGCGCAGCCGGCCACGCTGCTGGCGGTGCCGCTGTTCCACGCCACCGGCTCGCATGCGGTCTATCTGGCCAGCTACCGGCTGCAGCGCCGGCTGGTGTGCATGCACAAGTGGGATCCGGAGCAGGCCGCCGACCTGATCGAACGCGAGGGCATCACCTCGGTGGTGGCGCCGGCGGCCATGACGGGCGACCTGGTGCGGGTGGCACGCGAGAGCGGCCGCGACCTCGCCTCGCTGATGTCGGTGGGCGGCGGGGGCGCGCCGCGCGCCCCCGAGCAGGTGCGCCAGATCGACGCGGTGTTCGCCCAGGCGATGCCCGCCACCGGCTGGGGCATGACCGAGACCAACGCCATCGGCAGCGGCATCGGCGGCGATGAGTACCTGAAGCGGCCCGCGAGCTCGGGCCGCTGCTCGGCGGTGATGGAGCTCAGGGTGGTCGACGATCAGGGCCAGGCGCTGCCACCCGGCGAACGCGGCGAGCTGCTCGTGCGCGGCACCGGCATGTTCAGCGGCTACTGGAACCGGCCCGAGCTGAACGCAACGGTGTTCGACGACGGCTGGTTTCGCACCGGCGATGTCGCCTACCTCGACGACGAGGGCTACCTGTTCATCGTCGACCGCATCAAGGACCTGATCATCCGCGGCGGCGAGAACATCGGCTGTGGGCAGGTCGAGGCCGCGCTGCTGATGCACCCCGAGGTGCACGAAGTCGCGGTCTACGCGGTGCCCGACGAGCGGCTGGGCGAGGAGGTGGGCGCCACCGTGCACTGCGCCGCATCGCTCGAGCCCGAGGCGCTGCGCGAGTTCGTCGCCGCGCACCTGGCCCGCTTCGAGGTGCCGCGCTACATCCTGAAGTCCGACGGGCCGCTGCCGCGCACCGCCTCGGGCAAGATCCTGAAGCGTCAGCTGCGCGATGAGGCGGTCGCGCGGCTGGCCGATCCCTCCTCCGCCACGAGGCCCGACGCATGAGCCCTCCCACCGCAGCAATCCCCGGCTACGACGTCCCGGCGGTTGAGGCCTGGATCGCCGCCCACGTCAGCGGCCTCACCCCACCGCTGCGCTGGACGCGGCTCGAGGGCGGCCACTCCAACCTCACTTATCGCCTGGACGACGCGCAGGGCCGCGCCGCCGTGATCCGCCGCCCGCCGATGGGCGAGCTGCTGCCCAAGGCGCACGACATGGAGCGCGAGTGGCAGCTGATCAGCGCGCTGGGCCCCACGCCGGTGCCGGTGCCCGCGGCGCTGGGCCTGTGCACCGACCGGTCCGTGACGGGCGCCAACTTCTACGTGATGGGCCTGATCGACGGCCATCCGCTGTACACCGCCGACGACACGCTGCTGCGGGTGCCGGCCGACCGGCGCATGGCCTTCGCGCACTCGTTCATCGACGTGCTCGCCGACCTGCACGCCGTCGACCCCGATGCCGTCGGCCTTTCGGGCCTGGGCAAGAAGGACGGCTACGTCGCGCGCCAGCTCAACGCCTGGTACCGCTCCTGGACCGCCTCGATCGACGCCGCGAAGTACGACGACCCGCGCGCGCATACGCTGCAGAAGTTCTTCCTCGAGAACGTGCCCGAACAGGGGCCGGGGCGCATCGTGCACGGCGACTACGGCACCCACAACTGCCTGGTGGGGCCCGACGGCACGGTGGCGGCGGTGGTCGACTGGGAGATCTCCACACTCGGCGACCCGCTGGCCGACCTGGCCTACGCGCTGAACTGGTGGCCCGATCCCACCGACATCATCCCGCAGGCCGACAACGCCTCGACCTCGGTGCCCGGGATGCCCGACCGCGCCTATCTGGCACGACGCTACGGCGAGCGCAGCGGCCGCGACCTCTCGCAGCTCGACTACTACCTGGGCTTCAACCGCTGGAAGACCGCGGCCATCGTCCATGGCGTGTACGCGCGCTACGTCGAGGGCAAGAAGAGCAGCGCGGGCATCGACCTCGATCACATGCGCGGGCGCATCGGCACCGCGCTGACGCTGGCCGAGCAGGCGGTGGAGCGGCTGATCGCGCGTCGGCCGGCCTGAGGCCGGCGCGGCCCCGGAGGCCACGGCCAGCCCTTGCGGCAGGCCGTGCAACGCGATGATCGGGGCGGCCCGCCGCGGCGCGAAGCCGCCGCCGGGCCGCGCGCGCCTAGGACGTCCCGACGATCCCGCCGTCGCAGGCGATGACCTGACCCACGACGAACTCGCCGGCACGCGAGCTCAGGAAGATGGCCAGCCCCGCGATGTCCTGCGGGGTGCCCACGCGACCGCTGGGGTTGCGGCTGCCGACGCTGTCCCAGTCGACATCTTCGGTCTTGCCGCCGAAGCCCACGCCGGTGCTCAGCATCCACGTCGGGAACGGGCCCGGCGCGATCGCGTTGCACAGGATGCGCTCCTTCGTGAGGTGCGCAGCCAGGAAACGCGTGAGGTGATGCACCGCGGCCTTGGAGGCACCGTACGAGAAGGTGTCGAAGATCGCGCTCTTCAGGCCATCGATGGAACCGATGTTGATGACCCGCGCCGGGCTGCCCCCGGCGCCGGCCGCCCGCAGCAGCGGCAGCAACTGCTGGGTGAGGAAGAACACGCCCTTGACGTTGGTGTCCATCACCTTGTCCCAGCCGATCTCGGGAAAGCTCTCGATCGGCGCGCCCCAGGCAGCCCCGGCGTTGTTCACCAGGATGTCGAGGCGCGGCTCGCGCTCGGCGAGCGCCTGCGCGAGCTGGTGCACGCCGTCGATGCGGGAGAGGTCGGCCGGCAGCGCGATGCACTGCCCGCCGTGGGCCTGCATCAACCGCCGCGCGGTGGCCTCGCACGCGTCGGCCTTGCGCGAGGAGATGTAGACCTTCGCGCCCGCCGCCAGGAAACCGGCGGCGATCATCTCGCCGATGCCGCGCGAGCCGCCGGTGACCAGCGCGACCTTGCCGCGGATCGAGAACAGATCGTCGAAGGGCGCGCTCATCTCAGTTGCGCCAGACCATGGCCGAGGTGATGTCCTCGTCGGAGGCCTCGAGGCGACGGACCTCGTTGCGGCCGACCACCAGGTGGTGGACCTCGTCGGGGCCGTCGGCCAGGCGCAGCGTGCGCTGGCCGGTGTACATGTGGGCCAGCGGCGTCCACTGCGACACGCCGGTGGCGCCGTGCATCTGGATGGCCTGGTCGATGATCTTGCACACCTTCTCGGGCACCATGGCCTTGACCATGTGCACCCAGATGCGGGCCTCGCGGTTGCCCAGCACGTCCATCGCCTTGGCGGCCTTCAGCACCATCAGGCGCATGGCCTCGATCTCGATGCGGGCGCGCGAGATGATCTCGATGTTGCCGCCCAGCCAGACGATCTTCTTGCCGAAGGCCTCGCGGGTGAGGCCGCGCTTGAGCATCAGGTCGAGGGCCTTCTCGGCCTGACCGATCGAGCGCATGCAGTGGTGGATGCGGCCCGGGCCCAGGCGCACCTGCGAGATCTCGAAGCCGCGGCCCTCGCCCAGCAGCATGTTCTCCTTGGGCACGCGCACATTGTCGAAGCGGATGTGCATGTGGCCGTGAGGAGCGTCGTCGTCGCCGAACACGCACATCGGGCCGAGGATCTTGACCCCGGGGGTGTCGATGGGCACCAGGATCTGCGACTGCTGCTTGTGCGGCGGGGCGTCGGGGCTGGTCTTGACCATGGTGATCATGATCTTGCAGCGCGGGTCGCCGGCACCCGAGATGTAGTACTTGTCGCCGTTGAGCACCCACTCGTCGCCCTCGAGCACGGCGCGCATGCCGACGTTCTTGGCATCGGACGAGGCGCGATCGGGCTCGGTCATGGCGTAGGCCGAGCGGATCTCGCCGGAGAGCAGCGGCTTGAGCCAGCGCTCCTTCTGCTCGGGCGTGCCCACGCGCTCGAGCACCTCCATGTTGCCGGTGTCGGGGGCCGAGCAGTTCAGGCACTGCGAGGCCAGCGGGTTCTTGCCGAGCTCGGCGGCGATGTAGGCGTAGTCGAGGTTGCTCAGGCCCTCGCCGGTCTCGGCGTTGGGCAGAAAGAAGTTCCAAAGGCCCAGGCGCTTGGCCTCGTTCTTGGCTTCCTCGAGCATCTCGAGCTGGCCGGGCACGTAGCTCCAGCGGTCGGCGCGGCCTTCGCCCAGGGCGAAGAACTTCTCGGACATGGGGTCGACGACATCGGCGACGAAGCGCTTGACCTGCTCGAGCAGCGGCATCGACTTCTCGCTCATGCGCAGATCGTGCAGGTCGTCCTGGGGGTTGGAGCCGAAGCCGGTCGCGGGCGTGGTGCCCGCCTTGGCCGTGCTGGTTGTCATGGGGTGTTCTCCTTCGTGGTCTTCGCGGTGAAATCGGGGGAAAGCGGTGCGGTGCGCGGGGCCGGACGCAAAGCGGCGGCCCACGCGCGCGAACATGGCATTGTCAGGCGGCCAGGCCCTGAGCGCGAGCCGCTTCGAGGCGCAATCGTTCCGGGGATCCCAGCATCTGCCGGTTGAAGCCGATCCGCTTGAACCAGTAGTGCAGGCCGACGAGATCCGTGAAACCCATGCCGCCGTGAACCTCGGTGGCGCTCTTGGCCACCTGGCGGCCGACCTCGTCGAGATGGGCCTTGAGCAGACAGATCTCCAGGCGGGCCTGCGGCGACATCTCGCCCAGCGCGTGCCCGGCGTGCCAGACGAAGGCCCGGCAGGGCTCGAGCTGCGCGGCCATCTCGGCGCACAGGTGCTTGACGGCCTGGAAGGAGCCGATCAGGCGGCCGAACTGCTCGCGCTGCCTGGCGTAGGCGACCGCCTGGTCGAGCATGGTCTGCGCCGCGCCCAGGGTGTCGGCGGCGAGCATCAGGCGCCCGACGTCGAGCACCAGCGCCACGGCGGCCGGGCTGGCGCCGGGCAGGGGTTCGGCGGGCGTGCGATCGAAGACCAGCTCGCCGATGGGGCGGGTGCGGTCCACCGTCTCGAGGGCGCGGCTGGCCAGGCCGGGCGCATCGGCGGCCACCAGGTGCATGCCGCCCTCGCGGTCGACCACCAGCCAGGCGTCGGCGTGCCAGTCGAGCACATGCAGCGCGCGCCCGCTCAGCCGGCCATCGGTGAGCGTGACGCCGGCGCCGGCGCGCGCGCCGGCGGCCTCGGCAAACGCCGCGCCGACCACCCGCTGGCCGCTGGCGATCGCCGGCAGCCACTGCGCCTGCTGGCCGGGGCTGCCGGCGCGCAGCAGCGCCGTGGGCACCATGGCCGCGCTCGCCGCGAACGGAACCGGCGCGACATGCCGGCCCAGCACCTCGGCGAGCAGGCAGGCATCGAGCGGCGTGAGCCCCACGCCGCCGTGCGACTCGGGAACGAGCGCGCCGTACACGCCGAGTTCGGCCAGCCCGGCCACGAGATCGGCGGCCCGTCCTTCGCCCGCGTCGGCGTGGCGGCGCACCCGCGCGAGCGGCGCGTTGGCCGCAAGCCACTGCCCGACGCTGTCCTGCAGCAGCACCTGCTCGGAGGAAAGCCCGAATTCCATCACTGTGCTCCTGCCTGGGGCTCGCGCGGCATGCCCAGGCCGCGCTCGCTGATGATGTTCTTCTGGATCTGGTTGGTGCCCCCGCCGATGATCAGGCCGAGGTAGAACATGTAGGCGTACTGCCAGCTGCCCTCGTCGCGCAGGTAGGGATGGCTGCCGTAGGCCAGACCGCCCTCGCCCATCGCGTCGATCGCCAGGGCCTCGAGCTCGTGGCGCAGCTCGGTGCCCTGCAGCTTGACGATCATGCGGGCAAGCGTTGCATCCTGGCCGGGATTGATCTTGCTCGAGAGCACCCGCAGATCGTTGTAGCGCATGGCCATCACCCGCGCCTGGATGCGCATCAGGCGATCGAGGAAGGCCGGCTGGTCGATCAGCCGCGTGCCGTCAACCGTCTCGGCCTTCATGATCTCGATCAGCGCATTGAGCCGGGCGAGCGTGATGTTGGGGTCGGCGAGCGAGTCGCGCTCGTTCTTGAGGATGACGTTGGCGACCATCCAGCCGTCGCCGCGCCGGCCGACGATCTGGTCCTTCGGCACCCGCACGTCGGTGAAGAAGACCTCGTTGAAGTTGCGGTTCATCGTCATGTCGACCAGCGGGCGGATCTCGATGCCCGGGGTGTCCATGCGAAACAGCAGGAAGCTGATGCCGCGGTGCTTGGGCGCATCCGGTTCGGTGCGCACCAGGCAGAAGATCCAGTCGGCGAGGTGCGCGGTGCTGGTCCAGATCTTCTGGCCGTTGACCACCCAGTGATCGCCGTCGAGCACCGCCGAGGTGCGCAGGCTGGCGAGGTCGCTGCCGGCGCCGGGCTCGGAGTAGCCCTGGCACCAGATCATCTCCCCCGACAGCGTGGGCGGAATGAAGCGGCGCTTCTGCTCCTCGGTGCCGACCTCCAGCAGCGTGGGCACCAGCATCGAGATGCCCTGCCCGCCCAGGCCCGGACTCACGCGGGCCTCGGCGAAGGCCTCGGCGATGATGCGCGCCTTCAGGATGTCGGGCGCATGCCCGCCGCCGCCGTACTCGCGCGGGATGGTCCGGGCGGTGTAGCCGTGCTCGATCAGCAGGCGCTGCCAGGCGCGCGCGCGCTCGTCGCGCGGGCCGCCGGAGGGCGGCGCGAGGTGCCGGTGCGCCTCGAGGAACGCGCGCACCTCGTCGCGGAAGGCTTGGTGGTCGGGGCTGTAGCTCAGGTCCATGACGCGGCGTCTCCGTGGGTCAGGCGGCCCGCGACAGCGGGCCGAGGAGCAGCTCGGCAAGATGCCGGCGGTGGTGCGCCGCATCGCCGAAGGCGGCCTGCAGCCACAGCGCGCGGCGCAGGTAGAGCTGGGCGTCGCACTCCCAGGTGAAGCCGAAGCCGCCGTGGAACTGCACCGCCCGGTCGCCGGCGAAGACGAAGCTGTCGCCCGCCTCGACCTTGGCCATGCGCAGCGCGATCTCGGCGTCTTCGCCGGCGGCCAGCAGCGAGGCCGCATGGCGCACGTGCGAGCGCGCGCGCTCGAGCCCGACCAGCATGTCGGCGCAGGCGTGCTTGAGCGACTGGTAGCTGCCGATCTTGCGGCCGAAGGCGGTGCGCAGGTTGAGGTAGTCGACCACCAGCGCGAGCG
Organism: Burkholderiaceae bacterium; assembly: GCA_044370795.1. Lineage (GTDB taxonomy): Bacteria > Pseudomonadota > Gammaproteobacteria > Burkholderiales > Burkholderiaceae_E > Quisquiliibacterium. Next base: position 6,293 of record JBILUW010000054.1, on the reverse strand, counting down.
CGCCGGCCAGTCCGCCGGCCGCTTCGGCCGACAGCAGCAGCAGCGCCGCGCGCCGGATGGCCTCGAGCGCGGCGCGCGCGGCCTCGCCGGTGAGGGCCGTCGCCAGCGGCACGACCAGCCCGTCGAGGTCGATCGCGGCGCAGCGGCGGGTCTCGTCGATGACGATCTCGGGCTGAAGACGCTCGGCCGGCAGATCGGCCGCCGAGAGCGCGACCAGGGCCGGCTCACCGTCGAGCAGCACCGAGACCAGCACCAGGTCGGCGCCGATCGCATCGGCCACCAGGGTCTTGCGCCCGGCCAGGCGCAGCTGCCCGCCCTGAGCGTGCGCGGTGCAGGCGGGCGCGAGCAGGTTCCAGTCGCCGTCGTCCTCGGAGAGCGCCACCGTGCCGACCGCGCCCTGCGCCAGCCGCGGCAGCCAGGTCTGCTGCAACCCCGGGTCGTTGCCCGCGAGCAGCGCCTGCACCGCGAGCTGCGCGCTGATGAAGGGCGTGGCCATGAGGTGGCGGCCCATGGGCTCGACCAGCGTGGCGAGCTCGGCCAGGCCCAGGCCGCTGCCGCCCAGCGCCTCGGGCACGGCCAGACCGCACCAGCCGAGCTCGGTCATCTGGCGCCAGACCGAGGGGTCGTGGCCGGGCTGCGTGCCCAGCCGCGCGCGCACCGCGCTGATGGGCGAGCGCTCGCGGCAGAAGGCCTCGGCGGTGTCGAGCAGCATGGCCTGCTCGTCGGAGAAGTCGATGCGGTTGCCCAGCGGCAGCGCGGGCCGCGCACCGGGCGCGGCGGCGTGGGCATGCGTCATGGCGTCGGTTCCTGGTGGATGTCGTTCACGGGCTCAATCCTTGGGCAGGCCGAGCACGCGCTCGCCGACGATGTTGGCCTGGATCTGGCTGGTGCCCCCGCCGATGGTCGAGGCGAAGGCGTTGAAGTAGGCGCGCTGCCACTGGCCCCCACCCACCGCGCGTGCATCGCCCACCCAGCGAGCGGCGTTGGCGCCCTGCAGCGACATCGCGAACTGGAACAGGCGCCGGCGGTGTTCCGAGGCGCGCAGCTTGGCCGACAGCGGGATGGCCTCGGGCCGCTCCGAGCACAGCGCCGGGATCTTCGCGCGCGCGGTGCACAGCCGGTCGCCCTGGTCCTCGATCAGGAAGCGCACCAGCTGATCGCGCACATGGGGATCGTCGAGCGCGGGCCGGCCGTCGCGGCGCAGCCGCGAGGCGATCTCGACCACGTCGGCCACGCCCAGCGACATCCGCGACAGGCCGCCCGCCTGCCCGCCGGTGGCGCCGCGCTCGAAGGTGAGCGTCATCATGGCCATCTTCCAGCCCTGGCCTTCGCCGCCCATCAGGCCTTCGGCCGGAATGCGGGCATCGCGAAAGAAGGTCTGGTTGAAGCCGTACTCGCCGGTGAGCTTGCGGATGGGCCGGGTCTCGACGCCCGGCGCGTGCATCGGCGCGAGGAAGAACGACAGCCCGGCGAAGCGTTGCGACTGCGGGTCGGTGCGCGCGAGCAGGATCATGTATTTCGCGTAGCTGCCCAGCGTGGTCCAGATCTTGGCGCCGTTGACGAGGTAGTGGTCGCCGTCGCGCACCGCGCGGGTCTGGGTGGCGGCGAGGTCCGAGCCGTTGTCGGGTTCGGAGAAGCCCTGGCACCAGATGTCCTCGGCGCTGAGGATGTTGCGGATGTACTGGCGCTTCTGCGCCTCGGTGCCCACCGCCAGGATCAGCGGCCCGGCCCAGTTCAGGCCGATGGTGTTGGGCATGAAGGGCACCTTCTGGCGCGCCATCTCGGCGTTGACCACGTCCTGCCAGGCCTGCGGCAGGCCGCCGCCGCCGTACTCGCGCGGCCAGGCCATGCCGAGGTAGCCGGCCTCGTAGACCTTGCGCTGCCAGTCGCGCAGGTAGGTGAACTGCTCGTCGGTGCCCACCTCGAGGAAGGACTCGGGCAGCAGGAAGCCGGGATCGGGCGGGCGGTTGGCGCGAAACCACGCCTCGACCTCGCGCCGGAAGGCGTCGAGCTCGCGCGCTTCGGGCTCGGGGGATGCCATCGGGGATGCGGCCACGCTGCCTCCGGGATTCAGACGGTGATCCGGGCCTGGAAGTCGGTGAGGCCCGGCGCGGTGAGCCGGGCCTGGCGGTGGCGCCGGCCCGGGGATCGTTCGGCGGTCGAGGGCTCAGTCGCCCTCGACCCAGTTGGGCTTTCGCTTTTCACGAAAGGCCGCCATGCCCTCGGCGGCTTCCGGCGACATGAACATCCGCCGGCTCCAGACCGCCATCTCCTCGAAGCCCTGCTCGACCGAGAGCTGCGGCACGCGGCGCACCAGCTTCTTGCACTCGGCCATCGCGATGGGACCGCCCAGCCGCAGCATGGCGATCTCCTCGTCGACCGCCGCGCGCAGCTGCGCGGCCGGCACCGCGCGGTGCGCCAGCCCCATCTGCACGGCCTGCGCGCCGCTGAAGCGCTCGCCGGTGAGAAAGAGCTTCATGCCGTGGTGCGTGCCGAGCTTGGGCAGGCAGACGACCGCGATGATCGCGGGGATCACGCCGATGCGCACCTCGGAGAAGCTGTGCGGCGCATCCTCGACGGCGATGACGATGTCGGCCGCGCCGATCAGGCCCAGGCCGCCGGCGAAGGCCGCGCCATTGACCGCGGCGATCACCGGCTTGGGGCTGTCCATCATCCGGCGCAACACGTCGGGCAGCGGCACCGAACGGCCGCCGCCCTCGGTGGGCGAGCCCGGTGGGTTCTTGAGGTCGGCACCGGCGCAGAAGGCCGGCCCGTTGCCGGTGATGACCACGCAGCGCACCGCCGGATCGGCGATGGCCGCGGCCAGGTGCGCGTCGAGCTCGTTGACCAGCACCGCCGACAGCGCGTTGCGGTTCTCGGGCCGGTTCAGGGTGATCCACGCCGCGCCCTCGGTGATCTCGTAGCGGGTGGCTTCGGTGCCTGCCATCGTCATTCCTTTCGTTCGTCGAGCATCACGAGCAGCGCGCCATTGCCCACCTGCTCGCCTTCGCGCACCGCCAGTTCGCGCACCGTGCCGTCGGCCGGCGCGGTGATGCGGTGCTCCATCTTCATCGCTTCCAGGATCATCAGCAGATCGCCGCGGGCCACCGCCTGACCCGGCGCCACCGCGATCGCGAGCACCTTGCCCGGCATCGGCGCCTTCAGCCCGCCGCGAAACTCCGCCGGGCCGGCGCGCGGAAAGCGCGGCAGCCGCACGAGTTCGAGATCGCCGAAGGCGCCGTGGGTCAGGCAGCGCTCGCCCACGATATCGACCGCCACCGCATGCCGCCTGCCGTCGAGCTCGAAGGCCACAGCCCGCGGGCCGGCCTCGCGCAGCCGCACGGCGCGATCGCGCCCGTCGACACGCACGCTCAGGCTGCCATCGCGCGCGGCGAGCCATGCGAGCGCGACGGTGCGCTCGCCGGCCTGGTAGCGGGCCTCCTCGGGCGGCATCGGCGTGTTGCGAAAGCCCGCGCGTATCGTGCGCTGCACGCGCGCGGCGGCGCGGCGCGCCTCGCGCTCGAGCAGCATGGCGCCGATCGCGGCCACCGCGAGATCGTCGTCGGCGGGCAGGCGCTGCGGCGCCGGGCCAACCCGCTCGATGAAGTCGGTGGTGGTATCGCCGGCCAGGAACTCGGGCGCGCGCAGCGTGGCCACCAGAAAGTCGCGGTTGCTGACCAGACCCTGGATGCGCGAGGTCTCGAGCACCCGCGCCAGACGCGCGGCCGCCTCGCGCCGCGTGGGCGCGTGCACGATCACCTTGGCGATCATGGGGTCGAACTCGATCGCGACCTCGCCGCCGGATTCGATGCCGGCGTCGACGCGCACGCCCTCGCCCGCGGCGGGCTCCCAGACGTCGATGCGCCCCGGCGTGGGCAGAAAGCCCTGCGCCGGGTTCTCGGCGCAGACCCGCGCCTCGATGGCGTGGCCGTTGATGCGCAGGTCCTGCTGCCCGTAGCCCAGCGGCTCGCCCTCGGCGATGCGCAGCTGCTCGCGCACCAGGTCCAGGCCGGTGATGGCCTCGGTGACCGGATGCTCGACCTGCAGCCGGGTGTTGACCTCGAGGAAATAGAAGTCCTGGCCGGCGAGCAGGAACTCGACCGTGCCGGCCGAGCGGTAGCCGATCGCGCGCGCGGCGGCGAGCGCCGCCTCGCCCATGCGCGCGCGCAGCGCGGCGTCGACCGCCGGCGAGGGTGCCTCCTCGATGATCTTCTGGTGGCGCCGCTGGATGGAGCACTCGCGCTCGAACAGGTGCACGAGGTTGCCGTGCGCGTCGCCCAGGATCTGGATCTCGACGTGGCGCGAGCGCGCCAGCCAGCGCTCGAGAAACACCGTGCCGTTGCCGAAGGCGGCCGCGGCCTCGCGCCGGGCCGAGGCGATCGCGGCCTGCAGATCGGAGGGCTGCTCGACCACGCGCATGCCGCGCCCGCCGCCGCCGGCCGAGGCCTTGATCAGCACCGGGTAGCCGATGCGGTGCGCGGCCGCCGCGGCGTCGGCGCGCTCGTCGAGCTCGAAGGCATCGAGCGTGGGCACGCCCACCGCCTGCATCAGGCGCTTGGCGGCGAGCTTGTCGCCGATGCCGGCGATGGCTTCGGGGGTGGGGCCGACCCAGGTCAGGCCGGCGTCCATCACCGCGCGCGCGAACGCCGCGTTCTCGGACAGGAAGCCGTAGCCGGGGTGCACCGCGTCGGCGCCGGTGTCGTGGCAGGCCTGCAGCAGCTTGTCGATGCGCAGGTAGGTGTCGGCCGAGGCGCGACCGCGCAGCGCCACCGCGGCGTCGGCCTCGCGCACGTGCGGCGCGCCGGCGTCGCCGTCGGCGTAGACCGCCACCGTGGCGATGCCCATGCGGTGCGCGGTGCGGATGATGCGGCGGGCGATCTCGCCGCGGTTGGCGATCAGCAGCCGACGGATCGGCCGGGGGCTCACATCCGCCATGTGCCGTACTCCTTGGTGCCGACCACGGCCTTGTTGTGGCAGGCCGACAGCGCGATGCCGAGCACGTCGCGGGTGTCGCGCGGGTCGATCATCGCGTCGTCGGACACGCGCGAGGTGGCGAACAGGCCCTTGGAGCGCTCCTCGGCCCAGTGCTCGACCGCGGCCACGCGGCGGTCGTTGGCACGCTCGTCGAAGACCTCGCCGCGCCGCTCGGTGGCCGCGCGCTGCACGATGGTCATGACGCCAGCCATCTGCTTCGGACCCATCACGGCGATCTTGGCGGTCGGCCAGATGAAGGTGAAGCGGGTGCCGAAGGCGCGCCCGCTCATGCCGTAGTTGCCGGCGCCGTAGGAGGCCCCGACGATCACGGTGAGGTGCGGCACGGTGGAGTTGGACACCGCGTTGATCATCTTCGAGCCGTTCTTGGTGATGCCGCCCTGCTCGAAGTCGGTGCCGACGATGTAGCCGGTGATGTTGTGCAGGAAGAGCAGCGGCACGTCGATCTGGTTGCACAGCTGGATGAACTGCGCGGCCTTCTCGGCCGATTCGGAGAACAGCGCGCCGTTGTTGCCGATGATGCCCACCGGAAAGCCGTGGATCGAGGCCCAGCCGGTGACCAGCGTGGGGCCGTAGAGGGGCTTGAAGTCCTCGAAGCGCGAGCCGTCGACGATGCGCGCGATCACCTCGCGGATGTCGAAGGGCTGGCGCAGGTCCTTCGAGACCAGCCCGAGCAGCTGCTCGGGGTCGTGCACCGGCGGATCGGCCGGCAGCGTGGGGCCGGGCCCCTCCTTGCGCCAGTTCAGGTGCGAGACCACCTCGCGGCACATGCGGATCGCGTCGACCTCGTCGTCGGCGAGATAGTCGCCCAGGCCCGAGACCGTGCAGTGCATCTGCGCGCCGCCCAGGCTCTCCTCGTCGGCATCCTCGCCGGTGGCCATCTTCACCAGCGGCGGGCCACCCAGGAACACCTTGGACTGGCCGCGGATGAAGATGTTGTAGTCGCTCATGCCGGGCTGGTAGGCGCCGCCGGCGGTGGACGCGCCGAACACCACCGAGATGGTGGGGATGCGCATCTTGGAGAGCTCGGTGATCTCGTAGAACAGCCGCCCCGACTCGGCGAAGTGGCCGGTCTCGCGGCGGATCGCGGCCTCCGGATCGTCGTCGCCCGCGTCGCCGCGCAGGTCGGCGCCGGCGGATTCGACGAACTGCACGTAGGGCATGCGGTTGGTGCGCGCGATCTCGAGGCCGCGCATCAGCTTCTTGGCGTTGAAGGCGTTGAAGGCGCCGGCGCGCACGGAAGGGTCGTGGCCGAGGATCACGCACTCGACGCCCTCGATCACGCCGATGCCCACGACGAA
>JBILUW010000260.1:0-5467 GCA_044370795.1 Burkholderiaceae bacterium | reverse complement strand
AATGCCCTCTGCGGTGGTAGTCGAGGGACAGGCGCAGCGCCGTGCAGTAGTGATGCATGTGCGTCCAGCCTTCGCCGTAGCGCTGCACCAGCGCCGCGTACAGGTCGGGACGGGCCAGCGAGTGCGGCGTGCTGTTGGTGTACAGGCACTCGGTGGGCAGCAGGCGATCCTCGGCGCGCGTGATCGGCATGCCGCGGCGCTGCACGGCCGTGACGTCGGCTGGTGCGGCCGGCGCGGCTCGGCCCGGGTCGGTTGCTGCCGATGGCGGCGGCGTGGCGGTTTGCGGCGTGGGAGTCGGCGCCGGCGTGTCCGGCGTCTGCGCGCCAGCCCATGGCAGGCACAAGCTCCAGGCAGCGGCGGCGGCTGCGACTGCGCGCACGAGGCGCACGCGAGCATCGCGGGGACGGTGTCTGACGTTCATTGCAGCCTTCCTTCGAATCGCGCGAAGCTGCCCAGCAGCCACAGCGCGGCACTGCGGTCGCGCCGGCCGCTGCGGTGTTCCTCGCGCAGGCGCCCCTCGGCGCCGCCGACCACGGTGTCGCGCAGCGCCGAGCCTTCGCGCGCGGCAACGGTTGGCAGGCCCTGGCGGAACCAGCTTGCCAGCGGCACCGCGAAGCCCATCTTGGGTCGGTGGAGCAGATCGTGCGGCAGCAGCGGCGCGCAGGCGTCCTTGAGCACGATCTTGCCCTGCGCGGGCGTGGCCTTCAGGCTTTGCGGCAGGCGCGCCGCCCATTCGACCAGCTCGTGGTCCATCAGCGGCTCGCGCACCTCGAGCGAGTGCGCCATGCTGGCGCGATCGACCTTGGTGTTGATGTCGCCGGGCAGGTAGGTCTTGCAGTCGAGGTACTGCAGCAGCGCGAGCGGCTGGTCGGTCGGTGCGCGCGCGGCGTGGCGCCGGAACACCTCGATCGCGCTGTAGCCGCCGAGCCGGCGCCGGAACTCGGGCGAGTAGAGCGCCTGCCGCTCCTCGTCGCGCAGCACCGACACGCTGTGGAAGTAGGCCTCGAGTGACGATCGGGCGAGCGCCTGCAGCGTGGTCTTGGCGCGCAGCGGCCGGGGCAGGAAGTCGAGCTTGGGCCATGCGTTGCCCAGCGGCCCGAACAGCGCGCGGCGCAGTCCGGCCGGCAGCAGCCCGCGCAGGCGCTCCTCCATCAGGTGCAGCCGATAGCGCCGGTAACCGCCGAAGGCTTCGTCGCCGCCGTCGCCCGAGAGCGCGACCGTGACCCGTTGCCGGGCGAGCCGGCACACCCGCCAGGTCGGCAGCGCGGAGCTGTCGGCGAAGGGCTCGTCGAACAGCCCGGCGAGCCGGCCGATCAGCTCCTGCTGGTCGGCATCGACGGTCTCGACGACGTGGTCGGTCCGGTACTGCGCCGCCACGCGCGCGGCGTACCGGCTCTCGTCGTAGGCCGCGTCGGCGAAGGCGATCGAGCAGGTGCGCACCGGCTCGCTCGACAGCGCGGCCATCGTCGCGACCACCGCGCTGGAATCGACGCCGCCCGACAGGAACGCGCCGAGCGGCACCTCCGAGACCATGCGGATGCGCACCGCCTCGGTGAGTCGCTCGCGCAGCTGCGCCGCGGCGTCGGCACGCGTGATCGAGCCGTCGGGCTCGAAGCACAGGTCCCAGTACGGTGCTATCCGCGGCTCGCGCTCGCCCACCCGCCAGCTCAGCGTGTGCGCCGGCTCGAGCTTGAAGGTGTCGCGGTAGATCGTGCGCGGGTCGGGCACGTAGCCGAAGGCGAAGTATTCCTCGATCGCGTAGTCGCACAGCCGATGATCGAAGCCCGGCAGCAGCGTCAGCGCCTTGAGCTCGGAGCCGAACGCGATGCTGCCGTCGGCCAGGCGCGACCAGAACAGCGGCTTGACTCCGAGCCGGTCGCGGGCGAGGAACAGCGTGCGCTGGCGCCGGTCCCAGAGCGCGAAGGCGAACATGCCGCGCAGCCGCCGCACGCAGGCCTCGCCCCACTGCTCCCAGGCGTGCACGATCACCTCGGTGTCGCTGCGGGTACGCAGGTGATGGCCGGCGGCCACCAGTTCGGCGGCGAGTTCGCGGTGGTTGTAGATCTCGCCGTTGAAGACGACCAGCACGCTGCCGTCCTCGTTGGCCATCGGCTGCGCGCCGCCATCCAGGTCGATGACGGCCAGCCGCCGGTGCCCGAGCGCGACGTGCGGCTCGAGGTGGAAGCCCTCGCCGTCGGGCCCGCGGTGCGCGATCGCGTCGGTCATCCGCGCGAGCAGGGCCCGATCGAAGGAGCGCGGCGCGTCGGTCGCTGGGCTGAAGAGTCCGGCCAGTCCGCACATGATGTCAGGGGTGCCGCGCCAGGAGGCCGGCGTACAGGGCATGGTAGCGGTCGACCATCGTCGCAAGGCTGAACTGCGTCACGGCACGTTCGCGCGCGGCCCGGGCGTGCCGCTCGCGCAGCCCCGGATCCGTGTAGTAGATCGCGATCCGCTCGGCCAGCGCCTCGACGTCGCCGCTGGGCACGATGTAGCCGGTGCGCTCGTCGGCAACCAGCTCGGCATTGCCGCCGACGTCGGTCGCCACCGTCGGCACGCCGCTGGCCATCGCCTCGAGCAGCGCGTTCGAGATGCCTTCGGCTAGCGAGGGCAGGCACAGCACATCCAGCGTCTGCAGGCAGTCGGCCACGTCGTGGCGCGCGCCCGCCAGCCAGCACTGACCCGCCAGGCCGTGCCGCGCTATCGCGTCGGACAGCCGATCGCGCTCGGGGCCATCGCCTATCAGCGCCAGGCGCGCCTGCCGGGCGAAGCCAGGCAGCCGCTGGCCGAGCCGCGCCCACGCCTCGATCAGCAGCGGCAGGTTCTTCACCGCCGCGAGCCGGCCGACCGCGCCGACCACGAAGGCATCGGCGGGCAGCGCATCGCCCGCCAGCCGCGCGCGCGCCAGGCTGCGGTCGGCGCAAGGGCGGAAGCGCTCGGTGTCGACGCCATTGCAGATGCGCGTGAGGCGCTGCGGTCGCACGCCGACCCGGGCGCTCAGGTAGCGTCCGATCGGCTCGGAAAGGGCGATCTGGTGGTGCACCAGCGGGCGCAGGCAGCGGCGCAGCCGCAGCGGTCCGGCGGCCCGCCCGTCGAGATCGTCGACGTCCCAGCCGTGCTCACCGTGCACGCGGTGCGGCACGCCGGCCAGCCAGGCGGCCGCCTGCCCTTCGAGCGTGGCGAGATTGCGGGTGTGGAACAGCGCGGGCCGCAGACGACGCAGCTCGCGCCACAGCCGCGGCAGGATGCGCGCGGTCTGGCCGGGTGGCTTGTGCAGCGCGATCAGTCGCACGCCGGGGCGCCGCAGCCGTCGGGCGAACGCGGGCGAGACCTCGGTGAACGCGATGATCGCGTGCTCGGCCAGACTCTCGGGCAGGCGGTCGATCAGGTTGAGCAGGCCGTTCTCCATGCCGCCGATGTCGAGACGGTGCACGGCATGCGCAATCAGCGGACGCTTTTCTGCGTGCATCGGCAAGCTCATTTTCCGAACCCCGCCATCGGCGCGGCCTGCGCGAGCGCGGCGGCCGCCGCGGCCAACCGGGCGCGCGCCGGCGTTGCGCCGTCGTGCAGCGGCGTCCAGACGACGAAGGCGACCGACTCGTCGCCGCGGCCGGCCAGCAGCGCGGCGGCTGTTGCGATCTTCACGCGGCGCGCGTCGGCCAGAACGTGGCCGTCGACCCAGAACCACTCCCAGACCAGCCAGCGCTGGCCGGCGCGGGTGAGCTCGTGTTCGTTGACCGCGCCACCCGCGGACGAGCCAGGCAGCGCGGTCGTCGTCGCTGTGGCGCTGCGCGCGATCTGCCAGGCAGGATCGCTCTCGCCGGCGGGCAGCACGCCCTGGCCGTGCGCGATCATTTCGCCGCCAGCGTGCTGGGCCTGGTAGCGGAAGGCGGCCCAGGTGGTGGCCGCATCGCCAGGCGCCATGCCGCTGCCCGCGGCGCGTGCCGCGCGATACCCCGGCCGGTAGCCCGAGTCGCCCGCCGGGTTGGCAGGCAGCTGCCGCTGCAGCGCGGCCAGGTCGATGCGCGGGCTGCCCAGCGACTGCAGCGCGCGGGCCGCCAGCGGCGCCGCGGCGAGCAGCGCCAGGGCCGCCGCGGCCAGCGTGGCGAGCTGCCGCATGCGCCGCTGCGCGGCCGCCGAGGAACCGTCCGGTGCGCTGCGCCGAGGGCCTTCTTCCAGACGCGCCCCCGCCGTCGTGCCGGGCGCCGATGTCGCCGGCGTCACCGGCATCCGCCCCTCGACCCAGAAGACGATCGCCATCACGACGCCGAAGAACAGCCAGCCATACACGAGGTGGTCGACGCCCGCCGCAAGCCGCATGTCGCTCACGTGGCCCAGCATCACGATGCCGTAGGCGCGCACCCAGTTGGCCGCCAGCGTGATCGCGATGACCGTCGCGATGAACAGCAGGCGCTGACGCAGCGTGCGCCGGTTCAGGTGGACCTGCAGCAGCGCGACCGGCACCGCGGCGAGCAGGTAGCGCAGACCCGAACAGGCCTCGACCACCGACCAGTTGCCCGAGGGCAGCACGAACTGCCGGCCGTCGCGCAGCACCGGCACGCCGCTCAGCTGCAGCGCGCCCACCGTGAAGTCGGCGGTGCGGTCCATCAGCCACGGCATCATGAAGTCGCCGAAAGGCACGGCGAACAGCAGAAAGCCCAGCGGAAAGGCGAGCACGCGCGAGACAGCCGGCCCGAAGCAGAGCACGAAGAGGGCGATGACAGCCCCGACCGCCGCGAAGTGCCGCAGAGCCTCGACGCCAGCGAGCTGGCCGAGCAGGGCTGCGAGCGCGCATGCCGCCAGCGGCGCGAGCGCGGCCGGGCAGGGGCGCGCCGCCAGACCGGCCAGCCGGTCGCGCTCGCGCCAGGCCAGCCAGACGCTGGCCAGCGGCACCAGCATGCCGTGGGTGTAGGTCTCGTTGTGCCACCAGATAGCGGCCATCGACGACCACGCGGGCAGCATCAGCAGCACCGATGCGGCAGTGGCGAGCGCGAATACCGCCGCCGGCGCGAGCGCGGGCGCCGGCAGTGCTGATCGCCGAGCGGTCGCGGTCATCCTGGCTCAGCCCAGGCCGCGCACCACGCGCGGCCCCAGCCAGTCCACCACCGGCCTGGGCAGGCGCCGCCACGCGGCGATCAGCAGCCGGTAGCGCGGGTTGTCGGGGTTGTGGCCCGGCACGTCGCGCCGGGCGATCAGCTGGTACTCGTAGGCCAGCGGCTGCGGCTCGAAACCCCAGTTGCGCTTGAACTGGAAGGGACCCGAGCCGACCTTGCTGCGGCCGAAATCGAAGGCGCAGCAGCCCCGGCGCGCGGCCTGGCGCATCAGGGCCCAGTACTTGTAGTCGTTGGCGGCCAGATCGCGCGCGCGCGGCACGTCGCCCGCGTAATAGGGCATCACGGTGCCGCGGTGCCAGAAGCTCATCACGCCCGACACCGCGCGGCCTTCGGCATCGCGCACGACCAGCACGTCG
>JBILUW010000259.1:0-5488 GCA_044370795.1 Burkholderiaceae bacterium | reverse complement strand
GCCACGCACTTCGACCTGCGCGGGCTGCGCGCGAGCACCGGCCTGCCGATCTTCGGCGCCGTCTCGCTGATCGTCGACCAGACGACACGCGAGCGCTCGCGGCGGGCGCTGATCGCGTTCTCCGGGACGACGGTTGCCTACCTGCTGGTGTTCGGCCTGCTGCTGACCTGGGCGTGGCTGCGCCAGCCGCTGCGATGAGCCGGACCACCCGGGCGGAGCGAGCGCAATGAGCCTTATCGAACGAGCGATCGGACGCATGAGCCGCGACGGCGACGACCGTGGCGGCCGCCGCGGCGGCTCGGCCACCGCCGAGGAGCCTCCGGGGGCCCGCGCCCCCGAGAGTGCCCGGGAGAGCGGCCGGCCGCGCGAGGCGGTCGCCGGCGCAGCGGTGGCGATCCGTCTTGACAGCTTGCGTCGGCGCGGTTTCGCCGTGCCCGACAGCCAGGCCTCGCGCACCGGCGAGGAATTCCGCGTGATCAAGCGACCGCTGATCGCCAACGCCTTCGGCCGCGGTGCGGTTGCCGTGCGCAACGGCCACCGTGTGATGGTGACCAGCGCCTTCCCGGGCGAGGGCAAGAGCTTTTGCGCGATCAACCTCGCGCTTTCGATCGCCGCCGAGCGCGATCATCAGGTGCTGCTGGTCGACGCCGACGTGGCCCGCCCGTCGATTCCGCGCGAGCTGGGCTTCAGCGCCTCGGCCGGCCTGATGAACCTGCTGCTCGAGCCGGGCTCGCGCGACATCGCCGACGTGGTGCTGCGCACCAACATCGACAAGCTGATGATCCTGCCCGCGGGGCGGCGTCACGAACTCGCCACCGAGCTGCTCGCGTCGCAGACGATGAGCCGCATTCTCGATGATCTCAGCGCGCGCTATCCCGATCGCGTGATCATCTTCGATTCGCCGCCTCTGCTCATGACCACCGAGTCGCGGGTGCTGGCCACGCACATGGGGCAGATCCTGATGGTGGTTGCCGCCGGCTCGACCCCCAAGGCCGCGGTCAACGACGCCCTTGCCACGATCGACGGCGCCGCCGAAGTCATCGGCCTGGTGCTGAACCGGGCGCGCGGCGGCCAGACCGCCGGCTACGGTCTGTACGGATACGGCTATGGGCAGGGCAAGAGCTGACGCCTGGCGGGCCCCCCTGGTGCGGGTGACGGTCGCCGGCGCGCTGCTCGCGGCGGCCGGCGCGGCATCGGCCCAGAGCTTCGGCCTGCCGGCGCTGCCCGGCAGCCAGCTGCCGATGGGCACGGGCAGCCTCGGGCGGCCGCAGCCGGGCGCGGCCGATCGCGGCCCGCCGATGCAGATCCAGTACGGCGTGCGCAGCACGGTGCTCGCCGCCGAAGCCAGCCAGACCGGAGCCGCCGCGGCCGCCAGCGGAACCGATGCGACCTCGCGGCAGACCCTCGAGATCTCGCCCTACGTGAATGCCTCCTGGCGCTCGGCCACCACCCAGGCGAGCCTCGCCTGGCAGTTCCGCAACCTCGAAACGCGCATCGAAGGCCAGTCCGACTACTCGATCCGCCACGACCTGCGCGCCAACCTCAATTCGCTCATCGCCGGCGACTGGCTGGGCGTGCAGGCGGGCGCGGCGATCTTCAACACCAACGCCACGCTCGCAGCGGCGCAGAGCATCGATCCGGCGACCTCGGTGTCGAACAACGCGGTGCTGCGCACCGTATTCGTGTCGCCGTACGCGCAGGGCCGCATCGGCGCACTCGCCGACTGGCGGCTGCGCTACCGGCTGGAGCACGCCGACAACTCGTCCAACGTGAGCCCTGCGCTCGCGCGCTCCACCCAACTGCTCGAGGCGACGATCGCCGGCGGAGCGATGTTCAACCCGTGGAGCTGGGCACTCACGACGAGCGGCCAGCGCCGCGACTTTCCCGGCGATGTCTCGCTGAGCAGCGCCAGCACCGCCCTGACCGGCTACTACGTCCCCTCGAGCGAACTGCGGCTGGGCGTATCGCTCAATTACCTGTACATCGAGCGTCTGACCAACGCCGGCGGCGCGACCAACGGCTGGGGGCCCGGCGCGTCGCTCGACTGGACGCCGACGCGACGCACCGTGGTGCGCGCCAATGTCGCCCATCAGTACTTCGGCAACACCGGCTCGCTCAGCATCGCGCACCGCTCGCAGCGCCTCGCGCTCGGACTGGACCTGTCGCGCTCGGTCCTGCAGAGCAACTCGGCGGCGCTGCTGACCTTCAACCCGGCAGCGGTGTTCTCGGCCGGCGGATTCTCGCCGGCACTCAATCCGCTGTTCGCGCAACTCAATGCCCTCGGTCTGCTGTCGAGCAACGAGGTGGTCGTCGGCACGCCGATCATCAACGATGCGCTGGTGCGCAACCGCAGCGCCGCCGCATCGATCGGCTGGATCGCGCCGCGCTGGTCGGCGACAGCAACGCTGCTGCGCAGCCAGCGCGAGACCCTGGTCTCGTCGACCGTGTTCGGCATCCCGAACTCGCTGGCCTCGCCGGCCTTCGGCCAGTTCGACAGCCGCGGTCTGACGGCCAGCGCGAGCGTCGCGCTGAGCGATCGCCACTCGCTCGGCATGACCGGCGTGCTGCGCGAGAGCGAGCAGATCGAAACCGGGCTCAAGGTCCGCGTGAGCTTCCTGCAGGCCACCATGAGCGCGCGCCTGGACGCGCGAACCACAGCGTCGCTCGGCGTGCGCCGCACGGTGCAGTCGGCCGAAGGGCCGGGTGCCGTCGGCAGCGACGAGAACGCGCTGTTCGGAACCCTCGACTTCCGGATGCGCTGAGCGAGACGATGTACGAATCCTTCTACGGTCTGCGCGCCAGACCCTTCCAGCTGACGCCAGACCCCGACTTCTTCTATGGCAGCCGGGGCCACCGGCGCGCGATGGCCTACCTCGAGTACGGCATGCACCAGGGCGAGGGGTTCATCGTGATCACCGGCGAGGTCGGAGCGGGCAAGACCACGCTGGTGCGCAACCTGCTGCGCCGGACCCCGGCCGACAACATCGAGGCCGCGCAGATCGTCTCGACCCAGGTGGGCCCGGAGGATCTGCTGCGGCTGGTCGCCGCGAGCTTCCGGATCGACGCGCAGGGTCTGGACAAGTCGGCGCTGCTGCAGCGCCTCGAGCGGCACTTTCGGGCGATCCACGCCGCGGGCAAGCGCGCGCTGCTGATCGTCGACGAGGCGCAGAATCTGGCGCCCGAGGCGGTCGAGGAACTGCGAATGCTGTCGAACTTCCAGGACGGCACCCACTCGCTGCTGCAGAGCTTCCTGGTCGGCCAGCCGGAGTTCCGCGAGATCCTGCAGCGGCCGCAGATGCGCCAGCTGCGCCAGCGAGTCATCGCCTCCTACCACCTGGGCCCGCTCGACACCGCCGAGACGCGCGCCTACGTCGAGCATCGGCTGCGCCACGTCGGCTGGCGCGCCGACCCGTCATTCGCCGACGACGCCCTCACCCGGATCCATGCCATCGCCGAGGGCGTTCCCCGGCGCATCAACACGCTTTGCGACCGTGTGCTGCTCGCCGGGTATCTGGCCGAACGCCACGCGATCGATGTGGCGCTGATCGACGAGGTGGCGGCCGAACTCGTCGCCGAACTCGGCCCGGCAGCGCCGCCAGCAGCAACGCCCGCGCCGCGCGAGGCAGGCTTTGCCGGGCAGGCAGGCCTGACCGATGCGGCACCGGACGCCGACGCCGATGCGCAGGCGCGCGCCGGCGCGTCGGTGTCGTCCCGGGTCACGGCGCTGGAGGCACGGCTCGCGCAGCTCGAGTCCTCCTCGGCGACCACCTACAACGTCCTGCAGCGCGTGCTGCGCGTGCTGCGCTCGAGCACCGCCGCGATCCGGCGCGACGAGCCGTCGCGGCCGCGATCGGCGCGCGCGCACCTGCCGCTGTGAACGCCCCGATCGCCAACGCGCTGTCGATCGACGTCGAGGACTGGTTCCAGGTCTCGGCGTTCGAGCCCTGGGTCGACCGCGGCCGATGGGACTCGATGCCGCGCCGGGTCGAGCGCAACGTCGACCTGCTGCTGCAGACGCTGGCCGACGGCGGAGCGAGCGCAACCTTCTTCACGCTGGGCTGGATCGCCGAGCGGCATCCGGCCATGGTCAGGCGCATCGTGGCCGCCGGTCACGAGCTCGCAAGCCACGGCTATGCGCACCGGCGCGCCGCCGAGCAGGGACCGGCGGCGTTTCGCGCCGACCTGAACCTGACGCGCGAGGTGCTGCAGGACGTGGCGGGCGTGCCGGTGCGGGGCTATCGCGCGCCGAGCTTTTCGATCGGCCCGGCCACCGAATGGGCGCACGCGATCATCGCCGAGTGCGGCCACCAGTACAGCTCGAGCGTGTTCCCGGTCGCCCACGATCACTACGGCAGCCCCGACGCGCCGCGGCTGCCGTGGCGCACGGCGGCCGGCGTCTGGGAGCTCCCGCCGGCCACGCTGCGGCTGGGCTCGCGCAACTTCCCGGTTGCCGGCGGCGGCTGGTTCCGCCTGCTGCCCTATGCTGTGTCGGCGTGGGCGGTGCGCCGGCTCAACCGGCGCGACGGCGTGCCCGCAATGGTCTACCTGCACCCCTGGGAGATCGACCCCGAACAGCCACGGCTGCGCGAGGCGAGCACGGCGGCGCGGCTGCGCCACACCCTGAACCTGCCGCGCACGCTGCCGCGGCTGCGGCGGCTGCTGCGCGATTTCCGCTGGCAGAGCATCGATCGCGCCTACGCCGACAGGCTGACGCCGTGATCGCTAGCGGATCGGCAGCCACGCAGGTGGCGCTGGCCGGCGACGACCCGGCCGAGCGGGCCTCGTGGAGCGGCTACGTGGCCGCCCACGCGCAGGCGAGCTTCTTCCACCGCTGGGAGTGGCGCGACCTGCTCGCCACGCAATGGGGGCACGTCCCCTGCTACCTGATCGCCCGCCGCGCCGGCGCGGTCTGCGGGGTGCTGCCGCTCGCGCTGGTGCGCAGCCGGCTGTTCGGCTCGCGGCTGGCGAGTCTGCCGTTCTGCGCAACCGCCGGGCCGCTGGTCGACGATGAAGCCGCGCTGGCCGCCCTCGACGAGGCGGCCGCAGGCCATGCCCGCCGGCTGGGCGCCGAACACCTCGAGATCCGCGCCGAGCGGCCCTGGCATCCGAGCTGGCCGGCAAGCGATCTGTACGTCGGGTTCCGGCGCCCGATCGGCGCCGACGACGACGCCAACCTCAAGGCCATCCCGCGCAAGCAGCGGGCAATGGTGCGCAAGGGCTGCGCCCACGGGCTGACCGACGCCATCGAGGACGCCGACAGCCTGCACCCGCTCTATGCCGACAACGTGCACCGCCACGGCACGCCGGCGATGCCGCGCAGCTGGTTCCGGGCACTGCAGGCCGCCTTCGGCGATGACTGCGGCGTGCTGGTCGTGCGCGATGCCGAAGGCCGCGCGGTGTCGGGCGTGATGAGCTTCTGGCACCGCGGCACCGTGATGCCCTATTACGCGGGCGACGTGCCGCGCGCGCGCGATCTGGCCGCCAACGA
>JBILUW010000052.1:0-18592 GCA_044370795.1 Burkholderiaceae bacterium | reverse complement strand
GCCCGGTGGTGGCGCCCGGCAACCTCGCCACGATGGAAACCCTGATCCGCGAGCGCACGCGTCATGTGCTCGACGCGCTGCCGCGCAACGAGGTCTTCAACTGGGTCGACCGGGTCTCGATCGAGCTCACCACGCTGATGCTGGCCACGCTCTTCGATTTCCCGCTCGAGGATCGGCGGCTGCTGACCTGGTGGTCCGACGTGTCCACCGCCCAGGCGGGCGAGAAGCACCCGCTCAAGAGCGAGGCGCAGCGCTGGGAGGAACTGAACAAGTGCCTCGCCTACTTCACGCGCCTCTGGAACGAGCGCGTGAACGCGCCGCCGCGCGGCGATCTGGTCTCGATGCTCGCGCACGGCCCGGCCACCCGCAACATGAGTCCGCAGGAGTTCCTCGGCAACCTGATGCTGCTGATCGTCGGCGGCAACGACACCACCCGCAACTCGATGACCGGCGGGCTGCTCGCGCTGTCGCGGCACCCGCAGGAGTGGGAGAAGCTGCGCGCCAACCCGAAGCTCGTCGATTCGATGGTGCCCGAGATCATCCGCTGGCAGACCCCGCTCGCACACATGCGCCGCACCGCCACCGCCGACACCGAACTCGGCGGCAAGACGATCCGCAAGGGCGACAAGGTGGTGATGTGGTACCTGTCGGGCAACCGCGACGACAGCGTGATCGCCGATCCCGAGGCCTTCATCATCGACCGGCCCCGCCCGCGCCAGCACCTGTCCTTCGGCTTCGGCATCCATCGTTGCGTGGGCAACCGTCTGGCCGAGATGCAGCTCAAGATCCTGTGGGAGGAGATCCTGCCGCGCTTCCCCGTGATCGAGGTGTTGGGCCCGCCGAAGCGCGTGTTCTCGAACTTCGTGCGCGGCTACACCGAGCTGCCGGTGCGCATCCCGGGCTGACCATGGCGCAAGGCAGCTGTCCGGTGCCTTCGGATCACGAGCTCTCCGGGATGGCCACCGGCCGGGCTGCGGCGGCAGCGCTGTCCGCCGCCGCGCTGCTCGCCGCCTGCAGCGGCGCGCCCGAGCCCGCGCAGCGCATGCTCACCGAGACGTCGGTCGACCGCCCGGATGTCCTGCCCCGACCCCTGCCCCGCGCCATGCCCGCCGGACCGCGCGGCATCCGGCGCATCCCCACCCCCGACCAGTTCTTCGCGTTCATCCAGACCGCCTTCGCCGACCTCTTCCCCGGCAACCCGCCCACGCAGAACATCGACGTCGCACCATCCGACCCCGGCGGCGCCGACGCGCAGCGGCTGTCCTATCGCATCTACGCCAACGGCAACATCGTCGGCGCCCTCGGCGGCCAGATCCTCGTCATCTCGCCGGTGCTCACCGGCGGCGCGCTCGTGCGCATCGGAACGCTCGCCGATTTCGCCGACGCGGTCTTCCCGCGCTACGCACCGACCACGCGCGAGCAGGCCGCGCGCTTCCTGCTCCATGCCCAGGTGGGTCTCGTCGACGAGGAGATCGACGCGGTGATGACGCTGGGCTACGAACAGTGGCTGCAGACCCAGTTCGCGCTGCCCCTCGGCGAAACCGCCTGGGACTGGCTGGCGTCGCGTGGCTATGGCGTCGTCGACCGTCACGAGTACTACAGCGGCGGCGCCCCGTTCTTCGACCTTGCGGCCTTCCGCCAGGTGATCGCCGCGCCGGACACGCTGCGCAAGCGCGTGCAGCTCGCGCTGACCGAGTATTTCGTGGTCTCGCTGGCGCTCGCGGGGCCCGCCTGGCCGCATTTCGTCTACGCAACATTCTGGGACGGTCTGGGCGAGCGGGCCTTCGGCAACTTCCGGGACCTGCTGGAGTTCGTCACGCTCAGCGCCGCCATGGGCGTGTTCCTCAATACCGCTGGCAACCTCAAGGAGGACCCGGCCACTGGCCGCGTGCCTGACGAGAACTATGCGCGCGAGGTGATGCAGCTCTTCACCATCGGCCTGTATGAGCTGAACCCCGACGGCACGCTGCGCCGCGATGGGCAGGGCAGGCCGATCGAGACCTACGGCGCCGACGACGTGACCCAGCTCGCCCGGGTCTTCACCGGCTACGAAGTCGACGAAAGCGGCCCGCGCGAAGCCACGGTGGTGGGCAACCGCACCGTGCCCACCTACCCCTACTCGAGGCGGCCGATGCGCTTCACGCCCGAGCGCCACTCCACGCTGGAGGCGCGCTTCCTGGGCGTCACGGTACCGGCCGGAGCCAGCGGCGCGCAGGCGCTGCGCATCGCGCTCGACCGCCTCTTCGGTCACCCGAACGTCGGGCCGTTCTTCGGCCGCCAGCTCATCCAGCGCCTGGTCACCAGCGACCCGAGCCCGGCCTATGTCGGTCGTGTGGCGGCGGCCTTCGCCGACAACGGGCAGGGGGTGCGCGGCGACATGCAGGCCGTGATCGCCGCCGTGCTGCTCGATCAGGAAGCGCGCGGCGAGGCCGGCCTTGCGTCCCCGCGCCACGGCAAGCTGCGCGAGCCGGCGTTGCGCATCCTGCAATGGGCGCGAACCTTCCGGCTGCGATCGAAGGCGGGCTCCTGGAAGTTC
Source organism: Burkholderiaceae bacterium (assembly GCA_044370795.1). Classification (GTDB taxonomy): domain Bacteria; phylum Pseudomonadota; class Gammaproteobacteria; order Burkholderiales; family Burkholderiaceae_E; genus Quisquiliibacterium. The sequence goes on along the minus strand of JBILUW010000052.1, from coordinate 16,056 downwards.
GGATCATCACCCTACGGAGACCCGTTCTACGACTTCGGCCAGCGCCTGTTCTGGGCGCCGTCGGTGTTCAACTTCTTCCGGCCCGGTTTCGTGCCCCCGGGCACCGAGCTGGCCACCCGGGGCGCCACCGCGCCCGAATTCCAGATCGTCAATGAGGCCTCCGTGGCGCAGTACGCCAACGTGCTCACGCTGATGGTGCTCGATGGGCCCTGGGTGTTCGCGCCCGAGCGGCCGGACAACGACCAGTCGGTGCCCAGCGCGCAGTCCGGCGTGGGCGACCTGACGCCCGATTACAGCCGCGAGATCGCCGTGGCCCACGACGCCGATGCCCTGCTCCAGCGACTGAACCTGCTGCTGTGCGCCGGACAGATGTCGGCCGCCACGCGCGTCAGGCTGGCGGCCGCGCTGCAGGAAATGCCTGTCGCGGCAGCCAGCAACGCCCGCACCCGGCAGGGCCGGGTGGCGCAGGCGGTGCTGATGATGATGCTGTGCCCCGAGTATCTGGTGCAGAAGTGACGAGCGCGCGATGAGCCTCCCCGACACCACCCGTCGCGCGTTCCTGAAGCGCGTCGCTGCCGTGGCCGGAGCCGGCGCCGCCGCGCCGCTGGCGCTGAACCTCTCGCTGCTGGGCGAGGCCGCGGCCTTCACCGCCACCGACTACAAGGCGCTGGTCTGCGTGTTCCTCTACGGCGGCAACGACCATGCCAACGCGGTGGTGCACGCCGACGCCGTTCGGCATGCGCGTTACGCCGGCATCCGCGGCCCGCTGGCGCTCGGGCGCGAGGCCCTGGCCGGCACGCTGCTCACGCCCGCGCAGCCTCTGCCCGAAGGCCAGCAGTTCGCCCTGAACCCCGCGATGCCCGAACTCGCCGCGCTGTTCAACGCCGGCAGCGCCGCGGTGCTGTTCAACGTCGGCCCGCTGGTGGTCCCGCTCACCAAGTCGCAGTACTTCAGCGGGGATCAGACTCGCTACCCGGTGCCGCCCAAGCTCTTCTCGCACAACGACCAGTCGTCGGTATGGCAGGCGAGCAGCCCCGAGGGCGCCACGCAGGGCTGGGGCGGGCGTCTGGGCGATCTGGCGCTTGCCGGCAATGGCGGCAGCCTGTTCACCGGCATCAGCGCTGCCGGCAGCGGCGTCTTCGCCTCGGGCGCCCAGACGCTGAGCTACCAGGTCTCCAGGCAGGGGGCCGTGCCGATGCTGCCGGTGCGCAGCGTGCTGGGCTTCACCGGCATGGCTGGCGCGCTGCGCGACCTGGTGACCGAGTCGCGCAGCCATGTGCTGGAGCAGGCCTACAACCAGGTCGTCGCGCGCTCGCTGAACGCGGAATCCACCGTGACGGCGGCGCTGGGGCCGGTGTCGCTCGCCACGCCCTTCCCGCCCGGCAATCCGCTGGCCGCGGAGCTGCGCATCATCGCCAGGCTGATCGCCGCGCGGCACACGCTGGGCGTGAAGCGGCAGGTCTTCCTGTGCTCGCTGGGCGGCTTCGACCACCATGACGGACTGATGAGCGGGCAGCCCGTCCTGCTGCGACAGGTGAGCCAGGCGCTCGCGGCATTCCATGCGGCCATGGGGGAACTGGGCGTCGCCGATCAGGTGACCACCTTCACCGGCAGCGACTTTGGCAGGGCTCTCGCCTCCAATGGCAACGGCACCGACCATGGCTGGGGCGGGCACCAGTTCGTGCTCGGGGGGGCCGTGCGCGGGAAGGCCTTCTACGGCACGCCGCCCGCGCCCAGCATCGGCGAGACCTCCGCCCCCGACGACCAGTGGCATGTCGGGCAGGGGCGACTGCTGCCGACCACGGGCGTCGACCCGCTGGCCGCCACGCTGGGGCGCTGGTTCGGTGCGAGCGAGGCCGAGTTGCGCCTGGTGCTGCCCAACCTGCAGAATTTCGGCGGCATGCAGGCTGGCATGAACTACCCCGTCGACCTGGGCTTTCTGGCCTGAACGGCCCCGGTCGCCAGGCAACAGGAGAGGCTGGACATGGGCACGGAAGCAGTGCTGTCCACGAAGGATCGTGTCGGAACGCCCGGCTTGCCGGACGCCCCGCCCCCCGGGCGGGCCGGCGGCGCGACCACGCCTTCGGGCGCGGCGGCCGCGACGGGCGTCTCCGCCGCCGCGCTGCTCGCCGCCTGCAGCGGCGCGCCCGAGCCCGCGCAGCGCATGCTCACCGAGACGCCTGCCGACCGTCCGGACCTGCTGCCGCGACCCGCGCCGCGCGCGATGACGGCCGCGTCCCAGACCAGCCGCCGCATCCCGACCCCCGATCAGTTCTTCGCGTTCCTGCAGACCGCACTGGCCGATTTCTTCCCCGGCAACCCGCCCACGCAGAGCATCGAGAGCCCGCCCGCCATCCTCGGCATCGGCGGTGCCCCGCTGCTGTCGTTCCGCGTCTATGCCAATGGCAACGTGGTCGGGGTCATGGGCGGCCAGATCCTGCTCATCTCCCCGGCGCTCACCGGCGGCGCGCTCGTGCGCGTGGGCGCCCTGGCCGACTTCACGATTGCCGCGCGCTCCCGCTTCACCCCGGACACCGACTCGCTGGCGGCGCGCTTCCTGCTGCAGGCGCAGTTCTCGGCCACCGACGAGGACATCGCCAACGTGCGCGCGCTCGGCTTCGACGGCTGGCTCGAGCAGGCCATGGCCGCGCCGCGCGGCCAGCGCGCGCTCGAATGGGCCATCGAGCGCGGCTACCACGTGCTCAACGAGCGGACCGGCCTCTACGAGTCCTTCACGCTGGGCGACTACGCGGTCTACCGGCAGTTGCTTGGCGCCCCCGACCCGGTGCGCCAGCGCGCGGCGCTCGCGCTCAGCGAGTTCTTCTGCGTGAATGTCGACCCGATGGGCTGGGTGCGCAGCATCGGCCCCTGCGCCTACTGGGACCTGCTCACCCAGCACGCCTTCGGCAACTACCGCGACCTGCTCGAGGCCGTGACGCTGAGCCCCCTGATGGGCGAGACGCTGAACACCGCCGGCAACGAGAAGGAAAACGCCTTCGGGCGGGTGCCCGACGAGAACTACGCGCGCGAGGTGATGCAGCTCTTCTCGATCGGCCTGCACCAGCTGAGCCTCGACGGCACACCGAGGCTGGGCGCCGACGGCCAGCCGATCGAGACCTACACCAACGCCGATGTCAGTGGCCTGGCGCGGGTCTTCACCGGCTGGAACCAGGACTGGAGCCGAAACCGCCCGACCGCGACCGCGGAGGTGGCTGGCTACCCGAGCTACGAGTTCGCGGTCTACCCGATGGTCCACGACCCCGGCAAGCACTCGCTGCTCGAGAAGCGCTTCCTGGGCACCGTGATCCCGGCGGGAACGCCCGGACCGGCTTCGCTGCGCATCGCGCTCGACACCCTCTTCGCGCATCCCAACGTGGGGCCCTTCCTCGCGCGCCAGATGATCCAGCGGCTGGTCACCAGCCACCCGAGCCCGGCCTACGTGCGCCGCGTCGCCGGGGTGTTCAACGACAACGGCGCCGGAGTACGCGGCGATCTCGGCGCGATGTTCGCCGCGATCTGGCTCGATGACGAGGCGCGCGACCCGGCGAGCGCCGCGCAGCCCGGCTTCGGCAGGCTTTCCGAGCCGATGATCCGCTTCGTGCAGTGGGCCCGCACTTTCGCCAGCAGCGCCAGCCGCCAGGGCTGGCGGATCATGGGTACATCCGACGCCAGCTGGCAGCTCGGCCAGAGCCCGCTGCGCTCGCCCTCAGTCTTCAACTTCTTCCGGCCCGGCTACGTGCCGCCCGCCGGTTCCCGGGTGGGCGCGCTCGGGCAGACCGCACCCGAGTTCCAGCTCGTGAACGAGACCGCGGTCTGCGGCTACGCGAACTTCATGGAGGAGGTGATCCGTCGCGGCGTCCGGGTCAACCGCCACGACGACTTCCGCATCGCGGGCCCCGGCACCTACACGAATCCCCCCTACGACAACCTGCCCGCGGAGTACGTGCGCGAACTCGCGTTGGCCAGCGACACCGGCAGGCTGCTCGACCGGCTCGACGTGGTGCTGTGCGGCGGCCGGCTGTCGGCCGCCTCACGCGCGATCATCGCCCGCGCGATGAATTTCGTGACCCAGCAGGGGCTCAACGACGATGACCGTCGCAGCTACCCCGGCCTCACCGTGGCCCTCAAGCGGGTGCATCTTGCGGTGTACATGGTCATGATCAGCCCCGACTACATGGTGCGGAAATGAGCCATCCGACCGGCATGCCCCCGAGGATGGACCCCGCCCGCCGCGCCTTCCTGCAACGGGCCTCGGCGCTGGCCGCCGTCGGCGCGGCGACGCCGCTGGCGCTGAACCTCGCGGCCATCGGCGAGGCAGCGGCCTTCGAGGCGAGCGACTACAAGGCGCTGGTCTGCGTCTTCCTGGTTGGCGGCAACGACTCGGCCAACACCGTGCTGCACTTCGACACGGCCACCTATGATCGCTACCACCGGATCCGCGGAGGCGGCCCGGGTCGCACTGCCGGCGGCATCGCGCTGGGCCGGGCCGAACTCGAGGCAACCGCGCTCACGCCGGTGGTCGCGCGCACCGACGGCCTGCAGTTCGCGCTGCACCCGCAGATGACGCGGCTTTCGCGCCTGTTCAACGAGCGCAAGGCGGCGATCCTCTTCAATGTCGGCCCGCTGGTGGAGCCCACCACCCTCGCCCAGTACCGCCAGCAATCGGTCAGGCTGCCACCCAAGCTCTTCAGCCACAACGACCAGCAGTCCTACTGGGCGGCCGAAAGTCCCGAGGGCGCCCAGACGGGCTGGGGCGGACGCATCGGCGACCTGGCCCTGTCGTCGAACCAGAAGGCGCAGTTCACCTGCATCTCCACCACCGGCAATGCGATCTTCCTGGCGGGCCGGCAGGCTGCCCAGTATCAGATCTCGCCCGGCGGGGCCGTCGCCCTGACCGCCTACAAGTACGGCACCTTCTTCAGCCTGCAGGTGCGCGACGAGATCCGTGCCCTGCTGCAGCAGACGCGCAGCGATCCCTTCGAGGCCGACTACCTGTCGGTGATCGCCCGATCGATCGACTACGAGCAGCAGATCGAGCAGGCACTCGCCAGCGCCGACATCGCCACCGCCTTTCCGGCAGGCACGCTCGGGCAGCAGCTGCGCATGGTGGCGAGGCTGATCCGGGCCCGCGCCGGTCTTGGCGCAAGCCGCCAGGTGTTCTTCGTGCAGCTCGGCGGCTTCGACCTGCACTCGAACATGATGGCGCGCCAGCCCGGCCAGCTGCGCGAGGTGAGCGAGGCGATGGGGGCCTTCCACGACGCGATGCTCGAGATCGGCGCGAGCGACAAGGTCACCGCCTTCACCGCCAGCGACTTCGGCCGCACCCTCAGCTACAACGGGGACGGTTCCGACCACGGCTGGGGTGGTCACCATCTCGTGGTGGGCGGCGCCGTCGACGGCGGTCGGTTCTACGGGACTGCGCCGCCCATGAGCACCGGCGAAAGCGGCGCCCCCGACGACCAGTGGCATGTCGGGCAGGGTCGATTCCTGCCGACCACCTCGCTTGCGCAGTTCGGCGCCACGCTGGCGCGCTGGTTCGGTGTGAGCGACACCGAATCGCTCGCGCTGCTGCCCAACCTTGCCAGCTTCGGCGGCGCGGCCTACCCCCGCGACCTCGGCTTGCTGCGCTCCACGGCCTGAAACGCCCCGCCCGCGGGCGGTCGCCGCCGGCCGCGCCGCGCGCGCACAATCGCCGCAGGCGCCCCACGCCATGGGGCTGCGAGGAGACGACGATGAGCGCACGCATGACAGGCAAGGCGGCGGTGGTGGTCGGCGCGGGCCAGAGCCCGGGGCCGAACGTGGGCAACGGCCGGGCGACGGCCCTGCGCCTCGCACAGGAAGGCGCGAAGGTGCTGTGCGTCGACCGCGACGAGGCAAGCGCGGCCGAGACCGCGGCCATGATCGCCGCGCAGGGCGGTCAGGCCTGGGCGCTGCGCGCCGACATCGCGAGCCGTGACGACTGCGCGGCGATCGTGGCGGCGGCGCGCGAGCGCTTCGGCCGGATCGATGCGCTCGTCAACAATGTGGGCATCGGCGGCGGCGGCGACGGGCCGGCCCACAAGGCCGAGGAGGCCGCCTGGGACCGGCTGATGACGGTCAACCTGAAGGGCATGTGGATGACGATCCGCCACGCGCTGCCGCTGATGCGCGAGCAGGGCGGCGGCGGGGCGATCGTCAACATCTCGTCGCTCGCCTCGGTCGCCGGCGCCACGATGATCGCCTACGAGGTCTCGAAGGCCGGCGTGAACCGTCTGACCACCAGCGTGGCGAGCGCCAACGCCCGCCACGGCATCCGCTGCAACGCCATCCTGCCGGGCTTCATGGACACGCCGATGGCGGTCGAGGGCGGCGCACGCGCCACCGGCCGGCCGGTGGCTCAGGTGCGCGCCGAGCGCGATGCGCGAGTGCCGCTGCGCGGCCGCATGGGCAGCGGCTGGGACACCGCCAATGCCGCGCTGTTCCTGTGCAGCGACGAGGCGGGCTTCATCACCGGCGCGCTGCTGCCGGTGGACGGCGGGATGGGGACGCGGGTCGGGTGAGCGCCGGCGGCAGGCCACGGCCGCCGTCGAAGGCGGCCGTGGTTCCGCGGGCCGCTCGCGGCGCTACTTGCCCACGAGCCCCATCGACAGCGGCGGGTAGACGATCACGATGGTCAGCCAGATCAGCATCAGCACGATGAAGGGCACCACCGCCCGGCATATGGTGCCGAACGATTCCTTGAAGGCCGCCATCGCCACGATCAGGTTCAGGCCCACCGGCGGGGTCAGGTAGCCGATCTCGAGGTTGGCGATCATGATGATGCCGAAGTGGATCGGGCTGAAGCCTTCGGCCACGGCCAGCGGCTCGAGCAGCGGCGCAAGGATCAGAATCGCCGAGCCCACGTCCATCAGGCAGCCCACCAGCAGCAGCACGAGGTTGATCGCGAGCATCATCAGCCAGCGGTCCTCGATGGTGCCCACCATGAACTGCACGAACTGCTTGGGCGCGCCCGAGTGGTCGAGGATGGTGTTGAGGCTGCCCGCGATGCACAGCAGCGGCAGCAGCGTGGCCAGCAGCCGGGTGGTCTCGAGGATGGTCGCCACCAGGGTGCGCGGCGTCATCTCGCGGGTGCGCAGGTAGTGCCACGCCCGCGCCCCGAACGAGGCGCCGGCCGGCGCAGCGGGCGCGTCTTCTTCGCGGTGCACGAGGAACTCGATGAGCAACGCATAGACCAGCGCGATCGCCGCCGATTCGGTGGGGCTGAACCAGCCGGTGTAGATGCCGCCGATCATGATCACCGGCAGCATCAGCGCGAAGATGCCGCCGTTGAAGGCCTCCAGCGCCACCTGTGGGTTGAAGCCCACCCGCGGCATGGCCCGGTTCACGAACAGCGAGTAGCCGGCGAAGAAGAAGGTCAGCAGCAGCCCCGGCCCGATGCCGGCGATGAACAGCTTGGAGATGTCCTCCTCGGTCATGATGCCGTAGAGGATCAGCGGGATCGAGGGCGGGATGATGATGCCCAGCGTGCCCGCCGAGGCGATGGCGCCCAGCGAGAAGCTCTTGCTGTAACCCTGCGCGATCAGCGCGGGGTACATCACCGAGCCCACCGCGAGCATGGTCACGATGGACGAGCCGTTGATGGCCGCGAAGGCCGCGCACGACAGCACGCAGGCGATGCCCATGCCGCCCGGAATCGGCGCCGTGAACACCTGCATGAAGTTCACCAGCCGCTTGGCGATCGAGCCGCGCGACATGATGTTGCCCGCCAGCATGAATAGCGGAATGGAGAGCAGCACCTCGCGATCGACCGTGAACCAGAAGTCCTGGATCAGGAACTCGATCTTGCTCTTGGCGATGAAGACATGCACGTAGGCGGTGGCCACCGCCAGCACCAGCACCAGGCTCTGGCGCAGGACGAGGAGGGCGACGATGATCGCCAGCAGAATGAGCCATTCCATCACGCACTCTCCTTCGGGGGCTCGGGGCGCAGATCAGGGCGCGCGGCGAAGATCAGATGCCGCAACGCCGACGAGAAGAACATCCAGATCAGCACGGTCTGGATGGGCCAGACCTTGATCGGAATGGCCATGCCGCGCTCGCCGAGTTGCATCGAGCTTTGCACGAAGCCGATTGCGTACCAGCCGAGAAAGGCACAGATCGCAGCCGACACCAGTTCGCCGAGCCGGTCCATGTAGGGCTCGAGCGACGGCGGCACCAGCCGGTCGGTGAAGGTGGGCCGCAGGTGGCCGCGCTCGGCCGTGACCAGCGCGAAACCCATCAGACCGGCGATGGCGGTGGTCCAGACCGCGAAACGTTGCGCACCGAAGATGCCGTTGCCGAAGAGCTCACGCGCCAGGACATCGGCCATCAGGGCCGTGGCGGTGAGCGTGAATGCGACGACGCAGATCGTCGCCTCGATGTACCAGAGCCCTTTGAGGAGCGCGCGCATGGTTTCCTGCCGGCATGGGTAATGGATCGGGAAGCGACGCGACGCGGCCGCGCGAGCCCCCCTGGCCCCGCCCCCGTGGCGGGCGCCGGGGTCTGAGACGTTCATGCGACGCAAGCCTTACATCACCGACAGCGATGCATCGGTGGCCCGATCCCCGGTAAGCTGCGGATTGGACCGACGGCCGCCGCGCCCCGCCCGCAGTCAGCCAGCCAGCAACCACCCTGCCATGCCGAAACTTCCTGCCCTGGCCGTTCTTCTGCTGGGCCTTTGCCTCGCCATCGGGCCGGCGCGCGCTGCCGAACCGGTGCTGATCGGCCTGGACGCCGAGTTCGGCCACCGCACCAGCACGTCGGCCACGGCGGTGCGGCAGGGTATGGAGATCGCGATCGACGAGATCAACCGCGCCGGCGGTGTGCTCGGGGGACGGCCGCTCAAGCTGGTCACCCGCGACAACCGGTCGATCACCGCCGTCGGGGTCGACAACCTGCGCGAGCTCGCCGCCCTGCCCGACCTGGTTGCGGTATTCGGGGGCAAGTTCAGCCCGATCTACGTCGAGAGCGTGCCCGCCGCGCACCAGCTGGGCGTGCTGCTCATGAACCCATGGGGCTCGGCCGACGGCATCATCGACCACGGTTTCCAGCCCAGCTACACCTTCCGCCTCTCGCTCAGGGACGAATGGGCAGCGCCGGCGTTCATCCGCTTCGCGCGCGAGCAGCACAAGGCCAGCCGCGTGGGCGTCCTGCTGCCCAGCACGGCCTGGGGCCGCAGCAATCGGGCCGCGCTCGAGAAGGCCGTCGCGGCACCCGCAGCGGGGGTCACCATCGTGGGCCAGCGCTGGTACAACTGGGGCGACACCTCGCTGATCGCTCAGTACCAGGCCCTGCGGGCGGCCGGCGCCCAGGTGATCGTGCTGGTCGCCAACGAAACCGAAGGAGCCATCCTGGTGCGGGAGGTGGCCGCGCTGCCGCCGGCCGAACGGCTGCCCATCGTCAGCCACTGGGGCGTCACCGGCGGCGACTTCGCCGCGATGTGCGGCGATGCGCTCGATACGCTCGACTTCGCGGTCATCCAGACCTACAGCTTCATCGGCCAGAACGGGCCGGTCGCGCGCCGCATCCTCGAGGCGCTGAAGACCCGTTACGGCATCGCGTCGGCGAGCCAGATCCGCAGCCCGGTGGGGGTCGCGCACGCCTACGACCTCACCCATCTGCTGGCGATGGCGATACGCAAGGCCGGCAGCGCCGACCGCCGCCGCGTCCGCGACGCCCTCGAGCGCCTCGGCCCCTACGACGGACTGGTGCAGCGCTACCCGGTACCGTTCACCCCGGAGCGCCACGAGGCGCTGTCGGCGCGCAACATCTTCTTCGCTCGCTACAACTCGAACGACGAACTCATCCCCATCAGGGCATCGAGCCCCGGCAAACCGGCCCCATGAGCCCCCAGGCGCCGCCACAGCCGCTGGCGGTCCGCATCCGGCGGACCTCCTTCGCGCTGACGATGCTCGCCATCGGCACGCTGCTGGCGGTGATGCTCGCCCTGACGGTGCAGGAGATTCCGGCCGAGCGCGCGCGTGCCCATCAGGACGCCGCAAGCGTTCTGGGTGAAACCCTGGCGAGCGACATCAACAATCAGGTCGGCAACCTGCGCGCGCTCAGCCGCAGTTCGCTGGTCTGGACCAGCCTGACCGACTCCGCCGGACGTGACGTCTACCTGCGGCCCTTCCTCGAGGCGCGAGCCGGCGCCGGCGACGGCATGCCCGTCACCCTGTCCGATTACCGCGGAAGGCTGCTGCTGGGTCAGCTGCCCGAGGCGCTCGACCCCTCAGCCATCGCCCAGGCGGTCGAGCAGGCGATGGCCGAGGGCAAGCCGCAGCTGCGGGTGCTCGGCGCGGCGGGAGCGCCGCAGATCCTCGCGGTCTACCCGGTCATCTACCCGTACTCCAACGACGCGATCGGCGCGCTGGCGGGCTCGATCGACATCGCCCGACTGATGCGCCTGCGCACGGCCGGCCTGCCCACCACCACCGGTGTCGAGCTGCTGCAGGACACGAAGGTCCTGATGGCGATCAACCCCGCCGAGGCGGCTCGCTACTTTCCGGTCAGCTTCTCCCTGCGTTTCGGCGAGGCCCCTGCCGACGGCGAACTGGCCATCGGCCTGCACGACTACGACAACCCCTGGGTGACGCCGGTGCTGCGCCGGCTGGCGGGGGCGGCCCTGCTCGCGCTGGTGCTGGGTACGCTCGCCTGGCGGCTGGCAGGTGTGCGGGCCCAGCGCATCACCAGCCGGCTGGGTGCGCTGGTGGCCGACTGCCAGGCGATCTCGGAGGGCCGGCGAGCCACCCCGACGGCCGACGACGAAGGCGACGAGATCGGGCTGCTGTCGCGCACGCTGCGCCGCGCCCTGCTCGCCTACGAGGAGATCAACACCCAGCTCGAGCGCCGCGTGACCGAGCGCACCGAGCAGCTCTCGCTGAGCGAGGAGCGCTTTCGCAACGCGATCGACGCGATCGAGGATCCCTTCGTCATCTACGACCCGCAGGACCGTCTGGTCTACTGCAACCGCAGGTTCCGCGAGTTCTTCCTCGCGGTCGACGATGTGCTCGAGCCTGGCCGAACCTACACCGAGATGGCCACTCAGTGGTGGCGCAGGCACTACCCGGGTGGCAGCGAACAGGAGCTCGAAACCTGGCTGCAGCGCCAGCTCGCCCGCCATCAGGCCGGCGAGACCATCGTGCGCCGGTTGCGCGATGGCTCATGGGTGCGCGACACCGAACGGCGCACCCCCAACGGCTACTCGGTCGGCTTCCGGGTGAACATCACCGAACTCGTGCACGCGCGCCAGCAGGCCGAGGCGGCCAATCTCGCCAAGGGCCGCTTCCTGGCCACCATGAGCCACGAGCTGCGCACCCCGATGAACGGCATGATGGGCATGGCCCAGCTGCTCGCCGAGCCCGGGGTGAGCGAAACCGATCGCATCGCCTACGCGCGCACCATCCTCGGCTCTAGTCAGGCGCTGCTGGCCCTGCTCAACGACGTCCTCGACTTCTCGAAGATCGAGGCCGGACGTCTCGAGGTCGAGCTCGCGCCCTGTCGCCCCGACCACATCCTCGCCGACGTGCGCGCGCTCTTCGAGGAGTCGGCGCGCCGCAAGGGGCTGCGGCTCGAGGTCCTTTGGGCCGGTCCGGCCGACCAGATCTATCTCGCCGACGCTTTCCGGTTGCGCCAGATGCTGCTCAACCTCGTGAACAACGCGATCAAGTTCACCGAGCGTGGGGAGGTCATCCTCGAGGCCGGCGAGCGGGCGCGCGGCGTCGATCGGGTGACGCTGGAGTTCTCGGTGTCCGACACTGGCATGGGCATCGCGCCCGAGCAGCAGGCAAGCCTGTTCCAGCCGTTCTCGCAGGTCGATGATTCGCCGACCCGGCGCCACGGCGGCACCGGCCTGGGCCTGTCGATCGTCGCGCGGATCGCGCAGCTGCTCGGCGGGGAGGTCGGCGTCGACAGCCAACCGGGTGCGGGCTCACGCTTCTGGTTCCAGGTCCCCGTGCAGCCGGTGGCTCGCGCGGACGCACCGGTGGCCGCGCCCTCGCTGCGCGCAGCCGCCGGCGCGACGCGCACGCCGCTGGCCGGCGCGACGCCAGCGCCGTCACCGGCGACGATCTCGCGCCTCGCCGGCCGGGTGCTGGTCGCCGAGGACGACCAGGCCAACCGCGAGTTCCTGGTCCGGGCGCTCGAGCGGATGGGCCTGACGGTGCAGGCCGCGATCGATGGCGACGAGGCGCTCGGCGCGCTGACCACCGCGCCCGCCTTCGACGCGGTCCTGCTCGATGTCCGGATGCCGGGCATCGACGGCATCGAGCTGGCGCGCCGCATCCGCCGGCGCGAGGCCCACGAGGGACTGCGCCGCTGTCCGGTGGTGGCAGTCACCGCCAACGCATTCGAAGAGGATCGCCGCGAATGTCTGGATGCCGGCATGGACGAGGTGCTCGCCAAGCCGCTTCTCATGACCGAGCTCGGACGGGTGCTGGCCCGGTGGCTGCCGGCTGCAGCCGACGACGCGCCCCCCGGCGTTGCGGCAGCCCCAGCGCTCGACGCCCAGCCGCCCGATATCCCGCAAGGCCTTCTCGACGAGCGCGTCGCGCATCTCCAATCGCTCATCGCGCGGCGCTTGTTCGATGCGCTCGGCGCCCTCGAGTCATTGCGTGAGACAGTACGCGGCAGCTCGTTCGAAGCAGGGCTCGACCCGGTGGCGCAGGCTCTCGAAACCCTCGATTTCGCGCGCGCCGAACGGGCGCTCGACGAATGGCGGCTCCACCTCGTCCCCTTACCATCCGGGTAATCCCCTGGCCACCACCCCCATGCCCCGTCCACGCCTGCTCGCGATCGACGACAACCCGGCCAACCTCGCCACGCTGGCCCGCGCGCTCTCCGACGAGTTCACCCTGCAGCTGGCCGCCTCGGGCGAGGAAGGCCTGAGCCTGGCGGCCGCCGAGCGACCCGACCTGATCCTGCTCGACGTGATGATGCCGGTGATCGACGGCTTCGAGACCTGCCGCCGCCTCAAGGCCGATCCGGCGCTCGCCGACATCCCGGTCATCTTCGTCACGGCCGTGGTCGACGTGGCATCCGAGATCGAGGGCCTGCGGCTAGGCGGTGCCGACTACCTCCACAAGCCCATCAACCTCGGCATCGCCCGCCAGCGCATCCGCAATCTGCTCGAGCGCGAGGCGCTGCGCCGCGAACTCGAAGGTCATCGCGGCCGTCTGCAGGTTCTCGTCGACGAGCAGACGCACGAACTGAAACAAGCCAGGCGACAGGCCGAGGCGGCCAGCCGCGCCAAGTCGGCATTCCTGGCCGCGATGAGCCAGGAGTTGCGCGCGCCGATGCATACCGTCGTCGGGCTGGCCGCGCTCGGCATGGGCGAACCCGACCTGCCGATCACGGTTGCCGATGCCCTGCGGCGCATCCACGGATCATCGCGCGCGCTGCTCGCGTTGATCGACGACATCCTCGAGTTCTCGCGCATGGAGGCCCATGACGTCCAGGTCGAAGCGCTCGCCTTCGGTGTCGAGGAGATCCTGCGCAAGGTGGTCGACGTGTTCGCGCCCAGCGCGCGCGCCCGCGGGCTCGATCTCAGCGCGCTGATCGATCCCGCGACGCCGCGACGCCTCGTCGGCGATCCGCTGCGCCTGGGCCAGGTGCTCAACAATCTGGTCGGCAACGCGCTGAAGTTCACCGCGGCGGGCAGCGTCGTCGTGTCGGTTCAGCCCGACACAAGCGCCGCGGCACCGTCATCAGAAGGCGTCGCCGATGGCTCCGGGCGCGAAAACGGCGGCAGCACCGTGCGCTTGCGCTTCGAGGTGCGCGACACCGGTCCGGGCATCACCCGGGAGGATCGCGAGCGGGTGCAGGCTGCGATCGCCGGAGCCGCGGCCCGGCTCGCCGACGGCGAGCCGGCGCTGCATGCCGGCAGCAACGGCCTGGGGCTGGCGATCAGCCAGCGCCTGCTCGAGAAGATGGGTGGCCGACTCGACTTCGAAAGCGAGTCGGGCAAGGGCAGCGCCTTCGCTTTCGCGATCACCCTGCAGGTGGCCACCGACGAAGCGGATCGCGGCACAGCCGAGGGCGACGCGCTGCGTGGACGCCGCGTGCTGATCGTCGACACGCTCGAGAACGCGCGCCTCGGGCTCGCCCGCGCGCTGGCCGAAGGCGGCATGCGGGTGAGCTCGGCTGCGACCGGCGACCAGGCCCTCTCGATGCTGGCGGCCGCAGGCACCGATCCCGGCAACGGTTTCGAGGTGGTGCTGCTCGAAGCCCGCCCCGACGGCTGGCAGGAGGGGCTCGCGCTGCTGCGGCGCGTGCGAACACTCGCAAGCGCAGGGGCCATCGCTCCGGCCCCGCGCCTCGTGGTGGTCTCCAAGCCCGACGCGCAGGCGGATCTGCTCCAGGGCGCCCCCGATGCGCCCTGGGATGCGCTGCTGCGCGAGCCGGTGACCCTGGCGCGGCTGCTCGAAGTGCTGGCAGCACAGACCGGCTCACCTGCACCGGCCGCGGCCATGCGCGGCGCGGCGCCGTCGCGGCAGAGCGCAATTTCGGAGTCCATGGCCGCGGCGCCCCAGCGGCCTGCCGGGGCCGACGAGCCGCCAGTGCCGGATGCCAGCTTCGCGGGCATAGCCGGTATCGACGCCGGCAATGCCAACCAGCGTCTGCGCGGCAACGTGGCGCTGTTCCGCTTCCTCCTCGGCCAGGCTGGTGCCCAGTGCAGCCATGCGCTGGCCGAAGCCAGGGGCGCGCTCGCCCGCGGCGACCGCGTGGCCGCGGCAAGCTGCGTGCACGGCCTGCAGAGCCTGCTCGGCGATCTCGGGGCGCGCGACGCCCTGGGTCTGGCGGTGCGCGCCGAGCATGCCCTGCGGGACCCCGACGAAACCGATCCCGGCGTGCGCCTCGATCGGCTGGCAGCGGCCACCGACTCCCTGATGGCCGCGATCGCCGCACGACCGGCCGACCCCGCGGCGGCCGCGCCGCCTGCCGGTCGGTTGGATACCGCGGCGCTGACTGCGCTGGCCGGCCTGCTCGAGGCACACGAGGCGAGCGCGATCGACAGGCACGAGGCCATGCGCCCGGCGATCGCGGCTTTGCTCGGACCGGCCTTCGCGGCGCAACTGGCCGAGGCGATCGACGGCCTGCGCTTTGCCGACGCCGCTCGACACCTGCGGGAGCAGGCCGGCAAGGCGGGGGGCGGCCAGCACGGAGATGCCGCGTGATCCCCAGCCCGGGCGAACGCCGCGAAGCCTGCATTCTGATCGTCGACGATGACGCGGGCGCGGTGCGCGTGCTCGCCAACCTGCTGCGCGATCTTGCCCGCATCCTGGTGACCACCCGGGGCAGCGAGGCGATGGCCCTCACCCGCTCGGCGCGGCCGGACCTCGTCCTGCTCGACCTCGAGATGCCCGATGCCGACGGCCTCACGCTGTGCCGGGACCTGCGCGCCGACCCCGAGACCGAGGACGTGCTGGTGCTCTTCGTCACCGGCCATGGCGATGCGCAGGCCGAGTCGCAGGCGCTGGCCGCCGGCGCGATCGACTTCATCCACAAGCCGGTGCACCCCGAGATCGTGCGTGCCCGGGTGGCCAACTACCTCGCGCTCAAGCGCCAGGCCGATCACCTGCGCCGGCTGACCATGCTCGACGGGCTCACCGGCGTGGCCAACCGCCGCGCCTTCGACATCGGGCTGAGCCGCGAGTGGGCGCGCGCCAGCCGCGCCGGCGAGCAGGTGGCTCTGCTGATGGCCGACATCGACCACTTCAAGCAGTTCAACGACCTCTACGGGCATCAGGCGGGCGATGCCTGCCTGCGCGACGTGGCGGCCACCATCGCGCGACATGCCCGCCGGCCCGGCGACCTGATCGCCCGCTACGGCGGCGAGGAGTTCGCGCTGCTGCTGCCCGATTGCGGCGCGGCCAAGGCGCGCGAAATCGCCGCGCGCGTGCTGGCCGACGTCGGATCGCTGCGCATTCCTCACGCCGGCTCGCCCACGGCGGGCTGGGTGACCATCAGCCTCGGGGTGGCCTCGATGGCAGCTCCCAAGGCCGATGCGAGCGCCGACACCGGCGACGAGGCGCTGCGCGG
>JBILUW010000258.1:0-5542 GCA_044370795.1 Burkholderiaceae bacterium | reverse complement strand
GTGCGCCCAGCGATGCCAGAACCTCGAGGTGAGGGGCCGCGCTGTCGAGCACGGTCAGGGGGAGGCCGGGAAGGATGGCCTGCAGGGCGGCAGGGTCGGTGGCTGACAGTCCGTCGCGGTGCCGGGCCAACAGCCAGGCGCCGGTGGCGGTGGGCGCGCATCCGATCGACGGCTGCAGGCCCAGCCGCGCCAGGCCGTCGCGCACCTGGCCCAGCAGCGGCCGCAGGCCGCCGAACAGGCGCAGGCTGCCGGCCACCTCGAGCAGCAGCCCGGCCACCTCGCCGGGGCCGGCTGGTGACGCGGTCTGCTGCAGGCTGACCGCGGGCGTGAATCGCAGGGCCCAGGCGGCCGCCTGAGCGAGCGTATCGCGTTCCAGGTCCGGGTCGCGCTCGCGCAGCAGCAGCTCGGGCAGCAGCGCCTGGGCCGTGGCGCGCTTCATGCCCGGCTGGAGGCCGTGCTTCGTGGCCGCGGGGCATGCCTGTTCGATCAGCCCCCGGCTGCACACCGCCATCGGCTGCGGCTCGCCTGTGCCGGACGAGGGCAGAGCGCGCAGGAAGGCGTCGAGCGCCAGGTGCGGGAAGAGGATGCCGATCCAGAGCATGGAGGCGCGCCGCAGGCGCTGCCGGCCGGTTGGCGGCAGCGGCCCGATCCGGGATCAGCTCAGGGCGACCGTCCGGCCGCCGGCGACCTCGGACGCCCCTGCCGGGCGTGCATGCAGCGTGTGCAGGGTGTCGGAGCTTGCGGGGGCCGTGGGGCGGGCGCGCAGCCGGATGGCAGTGACCGGCTGGGGGAGGTCGAGCGTGAGCGGTGCGCCCAGCACCGGCCCGCGTCGTTTGAGGATCTGCACCGAGAGCTGCTGCCCGGGGCGCGGCAGCAGCAGCAGCCGCAACGGTGCCGGGGAGGCTTCGAACTGGGCTGCCAGCGGCCGGAACAGGAACACCGGCCCTTGCGCGCCCTGGGCGGCGAGCTGCAGACGGCGCAGATGCTCGGGGCGGGTGCGTTCGGCCGGCAGCCAGGCGAGCAGGCAGCCGAAGCTGCCGCTCTTGAGCGTCTGTTCGACGGCCCAGAGGCGATCGGCTGCATGCGGTGCGTGCACGACCAGCACCTGGCTGGTGTCGATGGCATGGCCCTGCAGGCCCGGGGCATAGGGCAGGTGGGGCGGGGCGAGCATGACGATCAGCCGCCGCTCCTGGCCGAGGCGGCGCATCAGCGGCACCAGCAGCCGCAGTTCGCCGCTGCCCGGTTCACGCGCGATGAGTTCGGTGAGCACGCCGGCCGGCCAGCCGGCTCCGGGGAGCTCGGCATCGAGCGCCGCATAGCCGCTGGGCAGTCCCGGCCGGGTTGGGTGCCCCAGTTCGTGGGCACGCCAGACGGCGTCGGGCAGCATGACGGGGCTCCCGGAGATCGGACCTGTGACGTGCGGGGAGCGCCGGGCGCCGTCAGAGCGCCTGGCCCCCGCGGATCAGACCGACGCCCAGCCCTTCGACGGCGAATTCGTCGTGGCGGGTGTCGAGGACGATCGGGGAGTATTCGGGGTTCTCGGGTAGCAGTTCGACCACATGGCCGCGCTGACGCCAGCGCTTGACGGTGACCTCGTCGCCGACGCGGGCCACGACGATCTGGCCGTTGCGCACATCGGAGCCACGCCGGACCGCGAGAAGATCGCCGTCGAGGATGCCGGCGTCGCGCATGCTCATGCCGCGCACCTTCAGCAGGTAATCGGGGCGCTGCACGAAGAGGGTGGGGTCGAGGGCGAACCGTGCCTCGACGTGCTCCTGAGCCAGGATGGGGCTGCCTGCGGCCACCCGGCCGATCAGGGGCAGCGACAAGGCGATCTGCACGGCGCTGGGGGCATCCTGAGGGTCTTCGGAGGGCAACAGCTTGAGCCGGATGCCTCGCGAGGCGCCGGCGGTGAGTTCGATGACACCTTTGCGGGCCAGCGCCTTGAGGTGCTCCTCGGCGGCATTGGGCGAGCGAAACCCCAGGTGCCTGGCGATTTCGGCGCGGGTAGGCGGAAAGCCTGTCCCGGCGATGTGCTGCCTGATGAGGTTGAGGATTTCCTGCTGCCTCGGGGTGAGTTCGCGCATGGTGGGCTGCCTGGCTGTGCCGACGGCTGGCGGACCCGGAACGGATGCCGGTTGTGCCGTGACGACATGTATTTTTGTACAGCCTGGTGAGAATTTCAAGTGTCGCGCTTGCGACGTTTCTTTTCGCCGGCTCCGGCCCGATAGCCCCGAAAGGTTGTCAGGGATATGCAAGCCCACACGGATATGGCAAAGTGATTCTCCACGGGGATCAGGCATGCGTTTTCCGGCAAGTCTGGTCGTTTGTGGCTTGCATTTCTCGGTTCGCTGTCTCGGTTCGCCTCGAAATGCAATGGTCTGTTTCGTTTCGAGGATTTGTTGATGCCCACCAAGATCTATGTCGGCAACCTGCCCTGGCGGGCGACCGACGCCCAACTGACCCAGCTGTTCGGCGCTCATGGCGAGGTGACTGATGCCCGCATCGTCACCGACCGTGAAACCGGCCGCTCCCGCGGCTTCGGCTTCGTGACCATGACCAGCGCCGAGGCCGCCCAGAGTGCGATCAAGGCCCTGAATGGCCATTCCCTCGAGGGCCGTGGCCTGGTCGTCAACGAAGCGCGCGAGCAGCAGGGCGGTGGAGGCGGTGGCTTCCGTCGCGGCGGCGGCGGCGGCGGCGGCGGTTACGGAGGAGGCGGTGGCGGCTACGGCGGTGGCGGTGGCGATCGCGGCGGTGGTGGCGGTGGCTACGGCGGCGATCGCGGCGGTGGTGGCGGCGGCTACGGCGGCGATCGCGGTGGCGGTGGCGGCTACGGCGGTGGTGGCGGTGGTGGTGATCGCGGCGGTGGTGGCTTCGGCGGTCCGCGTCGTCCGCGCCAGTACGGCTGATCCAGGGCGCCGGTCTGGTGCCGGCACGGCTGCTGCCCGCAACGGCTCTCTGAGCCGGGTGCGGAGCCAGCCAGATATCTTCTTTTCATGATCGATCGCGTCGGCGTGATCGGTGCGGGCCAGATGGGCCTGGGCATCGCTGCAAGCGCTGCCCGGGCTGGCCTGCGGACCGGCGTGCACGACATCGACCCGGCGCGTGAGGCCCTCGCCTGCGACGCCGGTCTCGAGATTTTCGCCTCGCCGGCCGATGTCGGCAGGCGGTGTCAGGTCATTGTCGTCGTGGTCATCGATGCCGGACAGATCGAGCAGGTGCTCGATGGTCCCGAAGGACTGCTCGGCGCTCTCTCACCGGGCGCCGTCGTTCTCTTCTGCAGCACGATCGCTCCCGCCGACGCGGCGCGCTTTTGCGCGAGCGTTGCAGCCACCGGAGCCATGGCACTCGATGCGCCGATCTCGGGCGGCCCGGCCCGCGCGCTGGCGGGCACCATGAGCATCATGCTGGCCGGTGCCGCCGATGCGCTGCGCGTGGCCGAGCCGTTGCTCGAGGCAGTCGCCGGACGCCGTTTTCTGCTTGGCGAGCAGCCAGGTGATGCCTCCAGGGCCAAGCTGGTCAACAACCTGATGGCCGGCATCCACCTGATGGCCGCCGCCGAGGCGGTCGCCCTGGCTGAGCGGCTCGGCCTGGACCCCGCGCTGATCACCGAACTGGTCGGGGCAAGTTCGGGCCAGAGCTGGATGGCCGACGACCGCCTGCCGCGGGCCCTGGCTGGCGATCTCGAGCCGCGCGCGCAGTCGCACGTGCTGGCCAAGGACGTGCGACTGGCCAACGAGGCAGCCCGCGACGCAGGGGTCGAACTGCCTCTGGGCTGCGTTGCCGGCGCACTGTTCGAGCGCCTGTGCGAGGGCGAATGGCGCCACCTCGACGACGCCTCGGCCCTCGCGTTCTACCGACGGCGCTTCGGCGGGTGAGGCGGCGGCGGCCACGATCCGGCCGCAACGGTCACATGTTGGGGTAGTTGGGGCCGCCGCCGCCCTCGGGCACCACCCAGACGATGTTCTGCGACGGATCCTTGATGTCGCAGGTCTTGCAGTGCACGCAGTTCTGGGCGTTGATCTGCAGCCGGTCGGCGCCGTCTTCGGTCTTCACGTATTCGTAGACGCCAGCCGGGCAGTAGCGGCCCTCGGGGCCGGCGTAGCGCGCCAGATTCAGCGACACCGGCACCGAGCCGTCCTTCAGCGTGAGGTGGATCGGCTGGTTTTCCTCGTGGTTGGTATTGGCGATGAACACCGAGCCCAGGCGGTCGAAGGAGATCTTGCCGTCGGGCTTCGGATATTCGATCGGCTGGCATTCGGCGGCCGGCCGCAGCATCTCGTGATCGGCATGCGTGTTGTGCAGCGTCCAGGGCGCCTTGCCGCGGAACAGCACCTGGTCGATGCCGACCAGCATCGTGCCCATCCAGAGGCCCTTGCTCATCATCGGCTTGAAGTTGCGCGCCCGGTGCAGTTCGTCGTGCAGCCAGGATGCGCGGAACGCCGCCGGATAGGCGTCGAGCTTGTCGCCGCTGCGACCGTCGCCGGCCGCAGCGAAGGCAGCGTCGGCGGCAAGCATCCCGCTCTTGATGGCGGCGTGGCTGCCCTTAATCCGCGAGGCGTTCAGGAAGCCAGCGTCGCAACCGATCAGGGCGCCGCCTGGGAAGACCAGATCGGGCAGCGCGTTGATGCCGCCGGCGGTGATCGCGCGCGCGCCATAGGCCACCCGCTTGCCGCCCTCGAGGAAGTGGCGGATGGCGGGATGGGTCTTGTAGCGCTGGAACTCCTCGAACGGCGAGAGGTAGGGGTTGCGATAGGCCAGACCGACCACGAAACCGACCGCCACCTGGTTGTTCTCGAGGTGGTAGAGGAACGAACCGCCGTAGGTATCGCTCTCCAGAGGCCAGCCGGCGGTGTGGATCACGAGCCCCGGCTTGTGCTTGGACGGATCGATGTCCCAGAGCTCCTTCAGACCGATGCCGTAGCTCTGCGGATCGCGCCCCTTGGCGAGATCGAAACGCGCGATCAGCTGCTTGCCCAGGTGCCCGCGCGCGCCTTCGGCGAACAGCGTGTAGCGCGCGTGCAGCTCCATGCCGGGCTGGAAGTTGTCGGTGGGCTGGCCGTCGCGGCCCACGCCCATGTTGCCGGTGGCCACGCCCTTGACCGAGCCGTCGTCGCGGTAGAGCACTTCCGAGGCGGCGAAGCCGGGGTAGATCTCGACGCCCAGCGCCTCGGCCTGCTGGCCGAGCCAGCGCACGACGTTGCCCAGGCTGATCACGTAGTTGCCGTGGTTGCGGAAGCAGTCGGGCAGCAGCCAGTCGGGCACCCGCCGCGCGCCGTCGCGCGACAGGAACATGAATCGGTCCTCGACGACCGGCGTGTTCAGAGGCGCGCCCATCGCCTGCCAGTCGGGGAAGAGCTCGGTGATCGCCCGCGGGTCCATCACCGCGCCCGACAGGATGTGGGCGCCGACCTCCGAACCCTTCTCGATCACGCACACGCCGATCTCGGAGCCCTTCTCGGCGGCGAGCTGCTTGAGCCGGATGGCCGCCGCCAGGCCGGCGGGGCCGCCGCCGACGATGACCACGTCGAATTCCATCGAA
>JBILUW010000257.1:0-5556 GCA_044370795.1 Burkholderiaceae bacterium | reverse complement strand
GCCCGCGCTGCACTTTGAAGCGCGGCGCGTCGCACGCGGCCTGCGGGTTCTGACGGTGATCGAGCATGCGCGACAGCGTCTGCATGTGCCCCTGCGGCTGCATGTTGCCGCCCATCACGCCGAAGCTCATCTGCGGCTTGCCGTCCTTCATCAGGAAGGCCGGGATGATGGTCTGGAACGGGCGCTTGCCGGGCGCCACGACATTCGGATGACCCGGATCGGTGACGAAGCAGTAGCCGCGGTTCTGCAGCGAAACGCCGGTGCCGGGCACCACGACGCCCGAGCCGAAGCCCATGTAGTTGGACTGGATGAAGGAGATCATCATCCCGTCCTGGTCGGCCGCGCTCAGGTAGATGGTGCCGCCGGCGGGGGGCAGGCCGTGGGCGAAGTCGGTGGCGCGGTCTTCGCGGATGCGCCGTGCGCGCTGCGCGAGGTAGCCGTCGTCGAGCAGGTGCGCGGGTGTGACGTCGGTCATGTGGCGGATGTCGGCCACCCAGCGATAGACGTCAGCGAAGGCCGCCTTCATCGCCTCGATCTGGATGTGGCGCGTGCGCACCGCGTCGGCGGGATCCGTGCCGATGTCGAAGTGCGACAGGATGCCCAGCGCCATCAGGGCCGCGATGCCCTGGCCGTTGGGCGGGATCTCGTGCAGGGTGTGGCCCCGGTACTCCTTGGCGATGGTGCCGCACCACTCGGGCCGGTAGCCGGCGAGGTCGGCCAGCGTCATCGAGCCGCCGTGCTCGTGCGCGTGGGCCACCAGGGCCTGCGCGGTTGCGCCCTCGTAGAAGTCGCGGCCGCGGGTCGCGGCGATCCGGCGCAGGGTGGCGCCTGCCTCGGCGAACACGAAGCGTTCGCCGATCTCGGGGGCCCGCCCGCGCGGCATGAAGGCCTGCGCGTAGCCGGGCTGCGAGCGCAGCTCGGGGAGCGCAGCTGCCCACTTCTGATGGACGATGGTTGCCACGCCGTGGCCGCGCTCGGCCAGCTCGATCGCCGGCGCGAGCAGGTCGGCGAAGGGCAGGCGCCCGAACTTCTCGTGCAGCGCCGCCCAGCCGGCGATCGCCCCGGGCACCGTGACCGAATCCCAGCCTCGCATCGGGATGCGTCCGCCGTGGCGCCGCCCGAAGTAGGCAGTGTCCCAGGCCGCGGGGGCGGTTCCCGAGGCGTTGAGGCCGTGCAGCTGGGTGCCGTCCCAGACGATGGCGAAGGCGTCGCTGCCCAGGCCGTTGGAGACCGGCTCCACGATGGTGATCGCGGCGGCGGCGGCGATGGCCGCGTCGACCGCGTTGCCGCCTGCGGCGAGCATGCGCAGCCCCGCCTGGGCGGCCAGCGGCTGCGATGTGGCGACCACGTTGCGGGCGAAGACGGGAGCGCGGAACGTGGGGTAGCGGTCCTGCCAGTTGAATGGGTGGGGCATGGCGCTCGTGGTGAGGGCTCTCAGCAGTCCAGCTGGCTGGCGAGATCGAGGAAATCGGTTGCGTGGTGGTCGAAGGCCGGGTCGGGGCTGACGTCCAGCCGCTTGGTGGAGCCGTACTCCATCGGGCGGGTCACGAAGGCGGTGCGCATGCCGCAGGCGGCGGCCGCGCGCAGGTCCTCCTTGTGGGCGGCCACCAGCATGGTCTCGCCGGGCGACACGTCGAAGATCTGCGCCACGCCGAGGTAGGTTTCGGGGTCGGGCTTGTAGTGGCGAAAGACCTCGGCCGACAGGATGAGGTCCCAGGGCAGGCGTGCCCGCTTGGCCATGTTGGCGAGCAGCCCCAGGTTGCCGTTGGACAGCGTGACCAGCGTGTGGCGTGCGCGCAGCCGGTGCAGACCCGCGAGCGTATCGGGCCAGGGGTCGAGCCGGTGCCATGCCCGATTGAGGTCGGCTACCGCCTCCGGCGACAGCGAGGTGATGCCGAACTTGACGAGCACCGCGTCGAGGATCATCCGGTGCAGGTCGTCGATGCGGGTCCAGCCGAGCTCGCCGCGGCGCACGCGGTCCATGGCCGGGAAGTAGCCGGCCCGCCATGCCAGCGCGAACGCGTTGGCGTCGACGCCCAGACCCAGCGCCTGAACCTCGCGCACGATCGAGCCGTGCCAGTCGACCACCGTGCCGAATACGTCGAAGGCGAGGATCTTCACGGAGCCGGTGGCATTCGTCATCGCAGGACCCGGGTCGGTGCCGGCGGACGCGCCGGCGCAGGCAAAGCCGCGAGTCTAGCAAAGCACCCCGAAAAAGAACGGCCCGCGCGGGGCGGGCCGTCGGGAATGCGCAGGGCCGGCGCGCGCGAGACGGGCTCGCGCGCGGCAGCCGCGCGTTCAGTCGTCGCCGGCGAAGGCCTCCTTGCGCTTCTTGGCGATGGCTGGCAGGAACACGAGGATCAGCATCACGATCGCGATGCCCAGCAGCGTTGCCGACAGCGGCCGCGTGAAGAACACCGTCCAGTCGCCGCGCGAGATGGTCATGGCCCGCCGCAGGTACTCCTCCATCAGCTTGCCCAGCACGAACCCGAGCAGCAGCGGCGCCGGTTCGCAGTCGAGCTTCTTGAAGACGTAGCCGAGGATGGCAAAGGGGATCGTCATGAACACGTCGAAGACGTTGTTGTTCAGCGAGTACGACCCGATGCAGCAGAACAGCAGGATGGCCGGGAACAGCACCCGGTAGGGCACCGTCAGCAGCTTGATCCAGATGCCGATCAGGGGCAGGTTGAGCACCACCAGCATCAGGTTGCCGATCCACATCGAGACGATCAGGCCCCAGAACAGCTTGGGGTTGCTCGTCATGACCTGCGGGCCTGGCTGGACGTTGTGGATCATCATCGCCGCGACCATCAGCGCGAGCACCGGGTTCGTCGGGATGCCCAGCGTGAGCATCGGGATGAACGAGGTCTGGGCGCCGGCGTTGTTGGCCGCCTCCGGACCCGCCACGCCTTCGATGGCGCCCTTGCCGAACTCCTCCGGGTGCTTGGAGATCTTCTTCTCCATCGCGTAGGTGGCGAAGGAGGCGAGCACCGCGCCGCCGCCCGGCAGGATGCCGAGGATGGAACCCAGGGTGGTGCCGCGCAGCATCGGGAAGATCGAGCGCTTGAATTCAGCCATCGAGGGCAGCAGCCGGCCGACCTTGCTGGTGAACACCTCGCGGTTTTCGCGCTGTTCGAGGTTGGTGATGATCTCGGCGAAACCGAACATCCCCATCGCGACCACCGCGAACTCGATGCCGTCGGACAGTTCGGGGACGTCGAAGGAGAACCGGGCCACCCCCGAGTTGACGTCGGTGCCGATCATGCCCAGCAGCAGGCCGAGCACGACCATGGCCAGGGCCTTCAGGATGGAGCCGTTGGCCAGGACCACGGCGGCGATCAGGCCCAGCACCATCAGCGCGAAGTATTCGGCCGGGCCGAACTTGAACGCGACCTCGGCCAGCGGCGGCGCGAAGGCGGCCAGCAGGAAGGTGGCCACGGTGCCGGCGAAGAACGAGCCGATGGCGGAAATGGACAGCGCGGCGCCGGCTCGCCCTCGACGGGCCATCTGGTAGCCGTCGAGGGTGGTGACCACCGATGACGATTCGCCTGGCAGATTGACCAGGATGGCTGTGGTGGACCCTCCGTACTGCGCGCCGTAGTAGATCCCGGCGAGCATGATCAGCGCCGACGTCGGATCGGTCAGCTTGTAGGTCATCGGCAGCAGCATCGCGATGGTCGCGAGCGGGCCGATGCCAGGCAGCACGCCGATCAGCGTGCCGAGCACGACGCCGATCAGGCAGTACATCAGGTTGTCGAGGGTTGCCGCGGTGCCGAAGCCCAGGGCGAGATTGGCGAGTAGTTGGTCCATGGCGCTGGCGTCCGGGTCGGCTTACTTGGTCATGAACTTGGGCAGCAGCGGGAACTGCAGCTCGAGTCCCTTGACGAACACGAAGTAGGACAGCAGCAGCAGGACGGCCGCCGAGATCAGCGTGTCGCGCAGCCGGAACTCGTGGCTCGCGGTGGAGGCGACGATGACCAGGGTGAGCAGCGCCACGATGATGCCCAGCTGCGGCAGCAGGGCCGCGAACAGACCCACCGACAGCAGCACCACGATGAGCTCGCGCCAGCCCACCTTGGCCACCCGTGCCTGCGTGGCATTCGGAGCGAAGGCGCCCGCCGAGATGATCAGGCCGAGCAGGAAACACAAGCCACCGAGGATGGTGGGGAAGTAACCCGGCCCCATCTTGGCGGCCGTGCCCAGCGTGTATTGCCGGGACAGCACCAGAAAGATGAGCCCGAAGGCCATGAACATCACCCCCGACCAGAGGTCGTGGCTGTTGCGAACCTGCATGATCGCGGTCTCCTGTCGTCGAGGACTGTCGTTTTCCTGCGGCGGCGGCTCCGAGGCCGTCCGTCGGGTCCGCGAAGAATAGCCGGAACCCGCGGGGCGGCCAACCCTGATCCGCGCCCTGGATGGGGCGATTTTCGCGCCTGCGAGCGCGATTCCGGAAGGCGGGCGCACGCGGCGCGCGCCCCGGGGCATCAGGGCGCGGCTGCAGCGCGTGCGAGCCGTCGACGTTCGCCGGCAAACACCGTGACTCCGGCGCGGTCGAGGAACTCGAGCACCTCGATCGTGAGGTTGCGGCCGATGCCCGAGGCGTCGCGATAGGCGGCCGCATCGAAGCTGCCATCGGGCGAGGCCTCGGCGAGAGCGCGGGCGATCTCGCCGAGGGCCGGCAGCGCTTCGGGGGCGAAGAAGCGGTTGGGGGCCACCGCCAGCACGTGACCGAGCGCGCCCATCCGCCGCATGAACGCGAGCGCGTCCTCGCGCGGAATTCCGAGCGCGCTGGCGAGCTCACCCACGATGGGCGGGCGCAGCAGCGCCTCGCGCAGCAGTGGCAGCGCGCGGGCGAGCAGCGCGGCGTCGGCCGCTGGCAGCCGTGGCTCGTGCCCGGGCAGACGCAGGCGCATGCCGGCGCGCGCGAGCGCACCCTCGGCGCCGAGTTCGGCTGCGGCCAGCCGGGCGATCGCCTGGGCGTCGCGCGCACGCTCGGGCCACGGCGCATCGTTGCCCGCCCGCGCTCGGCGCCGCACGCAGGCGGCCCGCAGCAGTTCGGCCTCGGGCGCGCCGGTGCGCTCCGGGTGCGCGGCATGCTCGTCGGCGAGCGATTCGACGATGGCGTCGCGCCAGTGCGCCCAGGCCGGCCGTGCGAGCAGCAGTTCATGGCCGGCGGGGCGCAGGCGCAGTGCGCCGGCCGTCGCGCATGCAGCTGCGGCTTGCTCGGTGTCGAGATTCCAGGCCCGCGCCCAGACCTGGGCATCGACGCCGGCCGGCGCGAGCTCGAGCAGATCTGACAGCGCCGATGTCGCATCGGGCCGCGCCATCGCCCGCAGCCAGCCGATGCGCCCGGCGCGAGCCCGGCCTCGTGTCGGCCCCCACGGATCGATCACCTCGCCACCGCCGAGAGTGCGCTGTCCGGCCGGATCGCGCAGCACGAAGCGGTCGCCGCGCAGCGCGCTCACGGGCCGCTCGAGGACCAGCTGCGCGAGCACGCCGCGCGCTGGCGCAGCGGCACCGTCCGACGCATCGAGCGGCGCGATCGGAACCAGCGTG
>JBILUW010000256.1:0-5561 GCA_044370795.1 Burkholderiaceae bacterium | reverse complement strand
TCGACCATCGGCCAGAAGGACTGCGCCGACTTCGTCGCCGAGCGCGGCGTCGATGTCGATGCGCTCTTCAGCCACCGCTGGCGCCTGGATCAGGCCGAGGAGGCCTATCAGGTGTTCGACCGCCAGTCGGACGGCAAGGGCGTGATCCTGATGGACGCCTGAGGCGCGGGGGCGGGCGACGGGGACCGCGCTGGCACAAGGATCAGGCGGGCCAGGGCAACGAGTAGGTCTTGAGATTGGTGAAGCTCTTCATGGCTTCCTCGACCCCCTCCTTGTAGCCCAACCCCGAGTCCTTGATCCCGCCGAACGGCGTGAGTTCGAGCCGGTAGCCTGGCACTTCACGCACATTGACCGTGCCGACCTGCAGCTCGGCAACGAAGCGTGTGATCAGATCGAGCCGGTTGGTGCAGACGCCCGAGGACAGCGCGTAGCGCGACGCGTTGACGATGGCGATCGCCTCCTCGACGGTGTCGAAGCGGATGACCGGCGACACCGGCCCGAAGGTCTCCTCGCGAACGACCGTCATCGTCGGCACCACGGCATCGATGACCGTCGGCGCGTAGAGCGCCCCTTCGCGACGATGACCGACCAGAAGGCGGGCGCCCTGCGCGATCGCCTCGTCCACCCGAGCCTCGAAGAGCCGGGCGGCGGCCTCATCGATCACTGTTCCCATCGCTGTGGCCGGGTCGGACGGATCACCGTGCCGCCAGGCTCGCGTGAGCGTGACCAGCCTGTCGACGAACTCGTCGGCCACGCGCCGCTGGACGAGGATGCGCTTGACCGCGGTGCACCGCTGCCCGGAGTTGCGGTACGAACCCGCCGCAGCCAGGGCCGCAGCCTCGGCGAGATCGGCGTCATCCATCACGATCAGCGGATCGTTGCCGCCGAGCTCGAGCACGACCCGCCGGTAACCCACCCGTTCGGCGATCCGCCGGCCGATCGGCACACCGCCGGTGAAGGTCACCAGATCGATCGCCGGATGGGTCAGCAGCTCGTCGCCGATCTGTGCAGGATCGCCGGTCACCACCTGGAACATCGGCGGCGGCAGGCCAGCCTCGTAGAGGATATCGGCCAGCCGCAACGCCGAAAGCGGCACCTTCTCGGAAGGTTTGAGGACCATCCTGTTGTTGGTTGCGATCGCCGGCGCAACCTTGTGCGCGACCTGGTTCATCGGATGGTTGAACGGCGTGATCGCCGAGATCACCCCGAGCAGCGGATCGCGCTGCGTGTAGACGCGCCGCTTGCGCCCATGCGGCGTGATGTCGCAGGAATAGATACGACCATCGTCGTGCAGCGCGGCCTGAGCCGCGAAGCGCAGCACGTCTCGGACCCGGCCGACCTCGTAGCGGGAGTCCTGCAGGCACAGGCCCGACTCGCGGGTGATCAGCAGGCCGAGCTCGTCGGCCTGTTCGACGACCGTGGCGGCAGCACGTTCGAGGATCTCGGCGCGCTGGGCGCGCGACAGCGTCGGGCGATAGCGGCGCGCGACATCGAACGCTTCACGCACATCGTCGACGGTAGCACTCGGAACCGTTCCGGCGAGCTGTCCGGTCCAGGGGTCTCGAACCTCCATGCGCGGCCGCTCGGCACCGGCTCGGCGACCGTCGATGCGCATCAATTCATGCGCGCTGGCTGGATGATTCACGTGCTCCTCCTCGAGGGTTGGCAAGACGTCCGCGTCATCGATACGTCACGCGAGCCCTGCACGATCACCACCGACGTCGTGGACGCGGTCGCGCGGCTGCAACGTAGGCCCTGCCTGTTTCAGGTTCGTGACCGCGCCACCTCGCGCCGTCGTCATTCACTTGCCGTCGCCGTTGATGTCGAACACCCTGACCGTCCCAGCAGTCGAGGTTCGCGCACTGAGCAAACGCTACGGCGACTGCCAGGCGCTCGCCGATGTCAGCCTGCGGCTGGCTCCCGGCGAGATGGTTGCGCTGATCGGCGCCTCCGGCTCGGGCAAATCGACCTTGCTTCGCCACATCCCTGGCTTCGTCGCCGGTGACGCCGGCGAGATAGCGGTCTTCGGCCGGACCATGCAATCGGACGGCCGTATCTCGCGCACCATCCGCCGCGATCGCGCCAGTGTCGGCTTCGTGTTCCAGCAGTTCAATCTCGTCGGACGCCTGCCGGTCATTACGAACGTCCTGGTCGGTCGACTGCATGCGAGCGTCTGGTGGCGCCGCCTGCTGCTGCGATTCGCGCGCGCGGATCGTCAGGCGGCTCTGTGCTCGCTTGCCGAGGTCGGTATCGAACAAACCGCATGGCAGCGCGCATCGACACTGTCGGGGGGCCAACAGCAACGCGCCGCGCTCGCGCGCTGCCTGGTGCAGCAGGCGCGACTCGTGCTGGCCGACGAGCCGATCGCCTCGCTCGACCCCGAGTCGTCACGCCGCGTGATGGAGCTGCTGGCCAGGATGAATCGCGAGCACGGATGCACGGTTCTGGTGTCGCTGCATCAGGTCGACTTTGCGATCCGCTACTGCCCACGGACCATCGCCCTGAACGCGGGTCGCATCGTCTACGACGGCCCTTCGGCGGCACTGACGCCCGCGCTGCTGGGTGTGCTTTACGGCAGCTCCGCCCACGAGCTGTTCGCGCATGCGCAAGCCCCCGCCGAACGGGCTGCGCCCCCAGACCCGCAGATCGCGCTGCCGTGGGCAACCTGAACCCCCTCACGAAAGGAACACCATGCTGCAAGTTCTCAAGATGACAGGCGCCGCGGCCTGCCTCGGCATCGCGGCGCTGCTGGCCGCGCCGCCTGCCGCAGCCCAGCAGAACAAGGAGATCAAGGAAATCAACTTCGGCATCATCGCCACCGAGAAAGCGGGGGCCTTGAAGCAGATGTGGGAGCCCTTTCTCGACGACATGTCGAAGGCGATTGGCATGAAGGTCAACGGCTTTTACGCCACCGACTACGCGGGCATCATCGAAGCGCAGCGCTTCAACAAGGTCCAGGTCGCCTGGTACGGCAACCGGTCGGCGATCGACGCCGTCGACCGCGCCAGTGGGGAAGTGTTCGCGCAGTTCGTCGACCTCGACGGCACGCCCGGCTACTACTCCTACCTGATTACGCACCGCGACTCGGGCATCACATCGCTGGAGCAGGTGCTCAAGAACGGCAAGGCCTATTCCTTCGGCATCGGCGACCCTGCCTCGACGTCGGGCACGCTGGTGCCCGGCTACTACGTCTTCACGATGAACAAGCTCGATCCGCGAACGCACTTCAGGGTCGTCCGGTCGGCCAATCACGAAGGCAACTTCCTTGCGGTGCTCAATCGGCAGATCGACGTCGCGACCAGCAACAGCGAAATGACCGAGAAGATGCGCGAAAAGCACCCCGAGCGCATGGAGCAGATACGCATCCTCTGGACCTCGCCGCTGATCCCGCGTGACCCGCTGGTCTGGCGCAAGGATCTCCCGACCGAGATCAAGCAGAAGATCCAGGCCTTCGTGATCGGCTACGGCAAGGACGCGCGCGAGAAGGAGGTCCTGAAGAACATGTACCGGCTCGCGGGCTTCAAGGTCTCAACCGACGCCCAGCTGATACCGATCCGCGAGCTCGAACTCGCGCGCGATCGTCGCAGGATCGAGGACGACGCCAACCTCTCGGCCACCGACCGGGCCAACCGACTGGCCGACATCGACGCCAAGCTCGCTGCGCTCGCCAGGCTCGCCCGTCGGTGAGCACGTCCTCGGTCACCTCCCGAGTGTCGGCCGAGCCGCCACGCACCCGCTTGAGCACCCAGCTCGCCTGGGGGCTGGCACTCGCGATCCTCATCTGGTCGTGGGAGGGGGCCGAGATCCGCCCGCTGGAACTCTGGGAAGACTCGGCCAACATGGCCACCTTCGCCAGCGACTTCTTCCCGCCGGACTTCCGCGAGTGGCGCATCTATCTGAGCGAGATGGTGATCACGGTCCACATCGCGATCTGGGGCACGCTCCTCGCGATCGTGTGCGCGGTGCCGCTCGGGTTGATGTGCTCGGACAACATCGCGCCGCGCTGGGTCGTGCAGCCGACCCGCCGTCTGATGGACGCCTGCCGCGCGATCAACGAGATGGTCTTCGCGATGCTGTTCATCGTCGCGGTCGGTCTCGGCCCGTTTGCAGGCGTGATGGCCCTATGGGTCCACACCACTGGCGTGCTTGCGAAACTCTTTGCCGAGGCCGTCGAGGCGATCGACCCGCGACCGGTCGAAGGGGTTCGAGCCACAGGCGCGGGCGCCTGGGAAGAGATCGCCTACGGCGTCATTCCTCAGGTGCTGCCGCTCTGGATCTCGTACTCGTTGTACCGCTTCGAGTCGAACGTGCGCTCGGCGTCGGTGGTCGGCATGGTGGGAGCCGGCGGCATAGGCGTCATCCTTCATGAAGTGATCCGCGGCTTCGAGTACGCGCAAACCTCTGCCGTGCTGGTGATCATCATCGCCTCGGTGACCCTCATCGACCTCGTCTCGGCCCGTATCCGGCGCTGGGCGACCTGACCCGACCAACCCGATGAAAACTCCGATCCATCTGAACGGCGTCGATTACGCCTGGCCCGAGCGCCCCGTGGTTGTCGTCTGCGTCGATGGCGGTGACCCCGCCTACTTCGAGCACGGCATCTCGACCGGCCTCATGCCCAACGCTGCCCGGTTCGCCCGCGAAGGCTTCATGGCCGTGGCCGACGGCGTAGTCCCGAGCTTCACCTGCCCGAACAACATCTCGCTGGTGACCGGCTCGCCACCCTCGGTGCACGGCATCTCGGGCAACTATTACCTCGACGTGGTGACCGGCGAGGCGGTTGTGATGACCGGCCCCGAGCTGCTGCGCAGCCGCACCCTGCTGGCCTGTTTCGCGGACGCTGGCGCGAAGGTGGTGTCGATCACGGCCAAGGACAAGCTGCGCCGCCAACTCGGCAAGGGTCTCGACCCGGCTGCCGGCAGCATCAGCTTCTCGGCGGAGTTCGCGTCGCGCTGCACGCTCGCCGAGAACGGCATCGAGGACGTGCTCGCGCTCACCGGCATGGCCCAGCCCGACATGTACTCGATGGAACTCTCGCTCCTGGTTCTCGAGGCCGGCATACGGCTGCTTGAGCGCGATCGGCCGCTGCTCAGCTTTCTGTCGCTGACCGACTACATCCAGCACAAGCACGCTCCCGGGTCGTCGGTCGCCGACGCATTCCACCGCCGACTCGACGACTGCTTTGGCAGGCTCGATGCGCTCGGGGCCATCGTTGCCTTGACGGCCGACCATGGCATGAACGACAAGGCGCTGCCCGACGGCGCGCCGAACGTGGTGTACGTCCAGGACCTGCTCGACCGGAGCTTCGGAGCCGGTCGCGCCCGGGTGATCTGTCCGATCACCGACGCCTTCGTGCGCCATCACGGCGCACTTGGCGGGTTCGTGCGTATCTGGTGCACCGACCCCACGCTCAGCGCCGCCGCCATCGTCGGACGCCTGACCGGGGTTGCCGGCATCGCCGAGGTTCTGACCCGCGACCAGGCGTGCGCGCGTTTCAGCCTGCCGCCCGACCGGGAAGGCGACGTCGCGGTGATCGCAACCGCCGATGCCGTGCTTGGCGC
>JBILUW010000255.1:0-5588 GCA_044370795.1 Burkholderiaceae bacterium | reverse complement strand
GCCGCGTCTCGAAGGCTTTCTGCGCGGGTTGCGCGACTTCGGGAAGATGGCCGAGTACCGAGCCGCGGTGCGCGGCGAGGCCCTCGAGGTCGAGGACCTGAGCGCCTCGTCGCGCCAGGGCCGCGAGCAGCAGACTCTTGCCGCAGCCGGTCGGGCCTGCGATCACCACGCAGCGGTGCCGGGCGGGCCAGACACCCAGGTCGGAGACCACCTGGCGGCGAAAGGCCCGGTAGCCGCCTTCGAGAACCTCGACGCGCCAGCCGATGCGGGCCATCACGGTGGCCAGGGCGCCCGAGCGGTTGCCGCCGCGCCAGCAGTACACGAGGCAGCGTGCGCTCGCGGGCAGGGCGGCCAGGCTCCCCTCCAGATGCGCGGCGATGTTGCGCGCCACCAGGGCGGCGCCGCGGCGTTTGGCCTCGAAGCTGCCAACCTGCTTGTACAGCGTACCGATCTCGGCGCGCTGGGCGTCGTCGAGCACCGGCAGGTTGATCGCGCCCGGCAGTCGGTCGAGGGCGTGCTCGCCCGGACTTCGGGCGTCGATGACGAGGTCGTAGGCGTCGAGGCTGGCGCAGGCTGCGCCGATGTCGGTCGTGTGGGCTTCGCGGGGCATCTGGAGGACGAGGGCTGCGCCGCGCCAGGCCGCGGCGGCGAACAACCCGCGTTCGGGCCCGCGATTGTAGTACGGGCCGATACCCGAGGCTGTGGCAGGGCGGCGGCTTCGCCTTTCGGGTTCGACGTACAATCAGCCTATGAAAGTGTTCGACCTCGCCTGCAGCACGGGCCACGAATTCGAAGGCTGGTTCGATTCCGGCGTAGCCTTCGAGTCGCAGCAGGCGCGCGGTCTCGTCGAATGCCCGATGTGCGGCAGCGCCTCGGTGACGCGTCGTCCATCGGCGCCTCGGCTGAATCTGTCGGCCACCGAGTCCGTCCCGCCGGAGCAGCGCGCGCGCGCGCTCCAGCAGGCCTGGCGCGAACTCGCCCGGCACATCCGCGACAACACCGAGGATGTCGGCGAGCGATTCGCCGAGGAAGCACGGCGCATCCACTACCGCGAGGCGCCGGCTCGCGGCATCCGTGGCGTGGCCACGCCCGACGAGAGCGTCGCGCTGGCCGAGGAGGGCATCGAGGTCGTCGCCCTTCCGATGCCCATGGTCCCCAAGGATACGCTCCAGTAGCACGTCCACTTCCGCGGGTCCGGACCGCTTTCTCCGGTGTCGACGCGGGTTCCCGTTGCGGCCACTCCTGGGCGTGGCTACAGTCGGGCTTCCCTCAACCGACAAGAACCGACCCGCCATGGGTACGGTCCGCTGGAGACACGCATGCAACGTCGTAAAGTGCTGAAAGCGGCTGGCGCACTGGCTGCCGCCGCGTCGGGAGTCCCCCACGCAGCCCGGGCGCAGGCCGCGAAATGGCCCAGCCGCGAGATCACCCTGATCAACCCCAACGCTCCGGGCGCCGCCACCGATCTGACGGCTCGCGTCATCGCACAGGCGCTCGAGAAGCGCCTTCAGAACCCGGTCATCGTCAAGAACGTGGTCGGCGGTGCCGGCGCGCTCGGGCCGAGCACGCTGGCCACGTCGGCGCCCGATGGTCACACGATGGGCCTGGTGGCGATCTCGAGCCACATCACCGTGCCCGCCCTGATGGACGTCAAGTACAACCCCTGGGAGGCCTTCGCGGTGCTCGGACAGGTGGCCATGCTGCGCTATGGCGTGGGGGTGGGCGCGAATTCGCCGATCAAGACCATCGAGGAACTGGTTGCGCTGAGCAAGCAGCGCATGGTCACCTACGGCTCGAACAACGTCACCAACGTGGTCGCGATGTTCCAGCTCGCCAAGCTCACCGGCGGCAGGTTCCGGTGGGTGGTGTTCAGCGGCGGCGTCGAGGCGGTGGCGCAGGCCGTGGGTGGTCATGTCGATGCCTGCATCCAGTCGATCACCGAGATGAAACCGCAGATCGAGGCCGGCAAGCTGCGGCTGCTGGCGTCGGCCGGCGTCGAGCGCTGGCCCGACTACCCGAACGTCAAGACCCTGCGCGAGTACGGCTACGATGCGGTGACCAACGGCCCCTTCGGCTATGCGTTTCCGGCCGGCGTCGACCCGGCGATCCAGCAGCGCATGGAGGCCGCGCTCGCCGACGTGATGGCCGACAAGGCGGTGCAGGCGCAGATCGCCAACCTCGGGGTGGTGCCCATCTATCGCAACGGCGCCGATTACAGGGCTTTCCTGAAGAAGATCGAGACCGATCTGCTGCCCATCCTGGCCGAGACCGGGATGGTCAAGAAGCGCTGATGCCGGCCGGCAGCACGCTCGGCCCGCGGCTCGCAGCGCTTGGTCTGCTCGCGGCAGCCAGCGTCGGCCTGTGGCAGGCGGCAGGCCTCGAGCGCTGGAGCTTCGAGGGCCCGGGCCCGGGGCTGTTCCCGCTGCTCACCGGTGGCGTGTGCGCGGTGCTCGCCCTGGTGGTTGCCTTGTTTCCAGGCCGGGCGGCATCCGCCGACGAGGGCGACGAGGAGCCGCAAGGCGGCGCCGCGGCGTCAGTCGCAACGCGGCGCTTCGCGCTCTACGCGCTGGCGCTGCTGCTGCTGGCGGTCGGTCCGGCCTACCTGGGCATCGCCCTGAGCGCGATCGTCATCTCGGTGCTGCTCATCCGTTACGCCGAGGGCCGTTCGTGGCGGGCGGCGCTGGTCTACGGTATCTGCGCGGCGCTGATCGCGCTGGTCGGTTTCGGCTGGCTGCTGCGCGTCGATCTTCCCGCGGGCCCCCTCGAGCGCGCCTTCTTCGCGCTCGTTCGCTGACCGCGCAACGCACCGACCGGGATCATGGACGCGCTCCTCAACGGCTTTGCCCTGGTGCTCACGCCGGGCAATCTTCTGTACTGCTTCATAGGCGCCTTCCTGGGCACGGTGGTCGGCATCCTGCCCGGGCTGGG
Source organism: Burkholderiaceae bacterium (assembly GCA_044370795.1). GTDB lineage: Bacteria > Pseudomonadota > Gammaproteobacteria > Burkholderiales > Burkholderiaceae_E > Quisquiliibacterium. The sequence continues at coordinate 2,660 of JBILUW010000255.1, read as the reverse complement.
GCCGCTGACCACGATCGCCATCCTGTTGCCCATCACGTTCAAGATGGACGTGACCTCCGCGATCATCATGCTCTCGGGGATCTATTACGGCGTGGCTTACGGCGGCACGGTCACGTCGGTGCTCATGCGCATTCCCGGCGAGGCCTCGTCGGTGGTGACCTGCCTCGACGGCTACGAGATGGCCCGCAAGGGACGGGCGGGGGCGGCGCTGTTCATCGCCGGTGTGGGCTCCTTCGTGGCCGGCACGCTGGGCGTGGTTGCGATCACCGTGCTCTCGCCGCCGCTGTCGCGCCTGGTGCTGGCGTTCGGACCGGCCGAGTACGCGATGCTGATGCTCGCCGGCCTCACGATGGTCACGTACATGTCGAGCGGCTCGTTGCCGCGGGCGCTGCTGATGGCGGCTTTCGGCCTGCTGCTCGGCACCATCGGCAGCGACCCGATGAGCATGACCCCGCGCCTGACCTTCGGCATTCTCGCGCTGGGTGACGGCGTCAATCTGGTGCCGCTGGCGATCGGGCTGTTCGGGCTGTCCGAGGTGCTGTTCATGGCGCGGGCCCGCGACGACGCGATGAAGGCCATCGCCCCGCCGCGCGGCATGCGAGCGTTCCTGCCCACCCGTGAGGAAGCGCGGCGTTCCGTCGCGCCGATCGGCCGTGGCACGGTGCTCGGCTTTCTGGTCGGGCTGCTCCCCGGCGGCGGTGCGGTGATCGCCTCGTTCCTGTCTTATGGCATCGAGCGCCGGCTGTCGCGCAGGCCTGAGGAGTTTGGCAAGGGCGCTGTCGAGGGGCTGGCCGGGCCGGAGGCCGCCAATAATGCCGGCACCACCGGCGCCTTCGTGCCGCTGCTGTGCATGGGCATTCCGGCCAATGCGATCACCGCGCTGCTGATCGGCGCCTTCATCGTGCATGGCGTGACGCCCGGGCCGACCATCCTGGAGCGCCAGCCCGAGGTGTTCTGGGGCGTGGTTGCGAGCATGTACGTCGGCAACGTGATGCTGCTGGTGCTGAACCTGCCGCTGATCGGCCTGTTCGTGCGCATCCTTGACGTCCCGCGCGCCTACCTCGCGCCGATGATCCTGATCGTGTGCCTGATCGGCGTGTACTCGAACAGCGGCAACCCGGCCGATCTGGTGGTCGCGGTGGTCTTCGGTTTCGTCGGCTACTGGCTGCGGCGGCAGGGCTTCGATCTTGGCATCGTGATCCTGGCCTACGTCCTGGGGCCGATCTTCGAGCGGTCGGTTCGACAGTCGCTGGCCATCTCCGACGGCGACCCCGCCATCTTCCTGCACAGCCCGCTGTCGACGGGTTTCGCGGTGGTGGCAATGCTGGTTCTGCTGGCCGGGTTGTGGCCGCGGCGCCGGCGGGTGGCGGCCTAGGGTCAGCGACGGTTGACCAGCCACAGGCCGACGGCCACGCCGGCCAGCCCGATCAGCAGGGCGCCCGACATCGGTTCGTCGAGCAGGAGCACGCCAGCAGCCATGCCGAGCACCGGCGTGAGGAATGTGAAGGCCGCCACGCGGGTTGCCGGGTAGTGCCGCAGCAGCCAGAACCAGGTGAGGTAGCTGGCGAAGGCGATCACCACCGACTGGAACAGCAGCGAGCCGAGGGCCAGCGGATCGCCCAGTTGGGGCGCGGGCTCGCCGGCGATCAGCGAGGCGCCCGCCATCAGCGGCGCCGAAAGCGCGAGCTGGAAGAACAGGGTGCGTTCGGGCGCCGCGCTGGCCAGCGCCGTGGCGCGGATCCAGAGCGTGGTCAGGCCCCACACGATGGCGGCAATCGCGCTGAGCGCATCACCCACCCAGGTGGCGCCGCCCGCGTTCCCCGGGGCTTGCAGCCCGTCGCCAAAGGCCACGGCCAGGCCCGCGAAGGCCATCAGCAGCCCGGCCGACTGCAGGCGGCGCAGCCGCTCGCCGCTGGCGATGAAGGGCATGCCCAGCGCCACCACGAACGGCGCCAGGTAGAGAAAGAGCACGGCGCGCGATGCGCTCGTGTGCTGAACCCCGGTGTAGAGGAAGCAGAACTCGATGCCGAACAGCAGCCCCGCGACGATGCCGGGGCCTGTCACGCCATCGCGCGCGAACAGCGCGATGCCCCGGCTGCGCGCCCACAGCGCGACCAGCACGGCGGCCAGCAGCGAGCGCAGCGCCCCCTGCATGATCGGCGGCACGGCCGGGATGGTCACCTTGACGATGACCTGGTTGAGCCCCCACAGCGCGCAGCAGGCGACGATCAGGGCGATGGCGACGCCGCCGAGGCGTTCGTGCCGCTGCGGCGCGCTTGCCACGGGCTTCAGGAGCCGCGCGTGATCGGCATCTCGACGAGATCGGCCGCGCCCGGGATGGGCAGGTGCTTGGCCAGTTCGAGCTTGGCGATCGCGTTGCGATGAACCTCGTCGGGGCCGTCGGCCAGTCGCAGGGTGCGCTGGTGCGCGTAGAAGCTTGCCAGCGGGAAGTCGCCCGAGACGCCGCCACCGCCGTGCGCCTGGATGGCCCAGTCGACGACTTTGCAGGCCATGTTGGGTGCGATGACCTTGATCATGGCGATCTCGGCGCGGGCGATCTTGTTGCCGACCGTGTCCATCATGTGGGCGGCCTTCAGCGTCATGAGCCGCGCCTGGTCGATCATGCAGCGCGCCTCGGCGATGCGCTCCTGCCACACCGT
>JBILUW010000050.1:0-18848 GCA_044370795.1 Burkholderiaceae bacterium | reverse complement strand
CGACCCAGCACGGTGTACTCCGGGTCCATGCCGTTGCTGAAGAAGAAGCTCAGGTTGGGCGCGAAGTCGTCGATGCGCATGCCGCGCGCGAGATACGCCTCGACGAAGGTGAAGCCATTGGACAGCGTGAACGCGAGCTGGCTGATCGGGTTGGCCCCGGCCTCGGCGATGTGATAGCCGCTGATGCTCACCGAGTAGAAGTTGCGCACGTCGTGCCGCACGAAGTAGTCGGCGATGTCGCCCATCACCTTCAGACTGAACTCGGTGCTGAAGATGCAGGTGTTCTGGCCCTGGTCCTCCTTGAGGATGTCGGCCTGCACCGTGCCGCGCACCGTGGCGAGCGAGCGAGCGCGGATCGCCGCCGCCTCGGTGGCGTCGGGCTCGCGGCCCTCGCGGGCACGGAAGGCGTCGAGCTGCTGGTCGATCGCGGTGTTCATGAACATCGCGAGGATGCTCGGCGCCGGCCCGTTGATCGTCATGCTGACGCTGGTGGCCGCATCACACAGGTCGAAGCCGCCGTACAGCACCTTCATGTCGTCGAGGGTGGCGATGCTCACGCCGCTGTTGCCCACCTTGCCGTAGATGTCGGGCCGCAGCGCCGGATCGTGGCCGTAGAGGGTGACGCTGTCGAAGGCGGTGGAAAGGCGCTTGGCCGGCATGCCCTCCGAGAGCAGCTTGAAGCGGCGGTTGGTGCGGAAGGGATCGCCTTCGCCGGCGAACATGCGGGTGGGGTCCTCGCCTTCGCGCTTGAAGGCGAACACGCCGGCGGTGTAGGGGAAGGCGCCCGGCACGTTCTCGAGCAGCAGCCACTTCAGCAGTTCGCCGTGGTCCTCGAAGCCGGGCAGTGCCACCTTGCGGATCTTGGTGCCCGACAGGCTGGTGCGGGTGAGCTCGGTGCGGATCTCGCGGTCGCGCACCGTGACCACGAGCTCGTCGGCGGCGTACTCGCGCTTGAGCGCCGGCCAGCCGGCGAGCAGCGCGCGGGCGTCGCCGTCGAGCCTGGCCTCGCGCACCGCGGCGAGCTCCTCGATCGCCTCGCGGGCGCGGTGCTTGTCGGGGTTGGCCTCGCGCAGCATGCGCGAGCTCTCGCGCAGCTGCTGGACCTCGCGCGCGAGCGCCGCGTGCGCCCGGGCGCGGCGCTTGTAGCCGCGCACGCTGTCGGCGATCTCGGCGAGGTAGCGGCTGCGCGCCGGCGGCACGATGACGACCTGGCTGGACGAGTGGCGCGCCTGCACCGCGGGCAGCCGGCCGGGGCGGCCGGCGTCGGCTGCGCCATTGGCCAGCGGCAGCGCCAGCCCGAGCTCGCGCAGCCGCGGCAGCATGCCGAGGTAGAGGGCGGTGACGCCGTCGTCGTTGAAGCGGCTGGCCTGCGTGCCCCACACCGGCATGCGCTCGGTGGGCGTGGTCCAGAGCTCGCGGTTGCGCTGCACCTGCTTGGCGACGTCGCGCAGCGCGTCGGCCGCGCCCTTGCGGTCGAACTTGTTGATCGCGACGAAGTCGGCGAAGTCGAGCATGTCGATCTTCTCGAGCTGGCTGGCCGCGCCGAACTCGGGCGTCATCACGTACAGGGTGGCGTCCACGAGCGGCACGATCGCCGCGTCGCCCTGGCCTATGCCCGAGGTCTCGACGACGATCAGGTCGAAGCCTGCCACCTTGCAGGCGGCGATCACGTCGGGCAGCGCCTGGCTGATCTCGCTGCCGGCCTCGCGGGTGGCGAGCGAGCGCATGTAGACGTTGGGATGGGCGATCGCGTTCATGCGGATGCGATCGCCGAGCAGCGCGCCGCCGCTCTTGCGTCGCGTGGGATCCACCGACAGGATGGCCAGCCGCAGGCGGTCGTCCTGGTCGAGGCGGAAACGCCGCACCAGCTCGTCGGTGAGCGAGCTCTTGCCTGCGCCACCGGTGCCGGTGATGCCCAGCACCGGTGTGCGCACGGTGTCGGCGCGTCGGTGCAGCTCCTGGCGCAGCGCGACCAGGCCGGCGGCATCGAGGCCGGTGGGCGGCGAGCCGTTCTCGAGCGCGGTGATCAGCTGGGCCAGCGCGCGCCGCGACGCGGCCAGCGCCGCCTCGGCGCCGCCGGTGGGCGCGACGATGGGTTCGAGCGAGGAGGGCGCGAACGCCGCGAGATTGCGGTCGCAGCGCTGGATCATGTCGCCGATCATGCCGGCCAGGCCGAGGCGCTGGCCGTCCTCGGGCGAGTAGATGCGCGACACGCCGTAGGCCTGGAGCTCGCGGATCTCGGCCGGCACGATGACGCCGCCGCCGCCGCCGAAGACCTGGACGTGGTGGGCGCCGGCCTCGCGCAGCAGGTCGATCATGTACTTGAAGTACTCGACGTGGCCGCCCTGGTAGGAGCTGACCGCGATGCCGTGCGCGTCTTCCTGGAGCGCGCAGTCGACGATCTCGCGCACCGAGCGGTTGTGGCCCAGGTGCACGACCTCGCAGCCCATGCTCTGCAGGATGCGCCGCATGATGTTGATCGAGGCGTCGTGGCCGTCGAACAGCGAGGCGGCGGTGACGAAGCGCACCTTGTTGGCGGCGCGGTACTCGGCGAGTTTCTTCGCTTCGGAGAGGTCGGTCATGGGGGGTCTTCCGGCGGTTGCTGCCCGGGGCCGATTATCGGCGATTTCGGGGTCCGCGCTATCCTAACGGGCTAGACCAACGGAGGACACGGGATGGGCATCCAGACGGTAGGCGTCGTCGGCGCCGGAACCATGGGCAACGGCATCGCGCAGGTCTGCGCGGCGGCCGGGCTGCAGGCGGTGGTGCAGGACGTGAATGCGGCCGCGCTCGAGCGCGCGCTCGCCACTGTGTCGTCGTCGCTCGACCGGTCGGTGCGCAAGGGCGCCCTCACCGAGGAGGGCAAGGCGCAGGTGATGGGGCGCATCCGCACGACCACCGAGGCGCGCGACCTTGCCGATGTCGATCTCGTCATCGAGGCCGCGACCGAGAACGAGGCGGTCAAGGTCAAGATCCTCCAGACGCTCGACGGCGTGCTGCGCCCCGGGGCGATCATCGCCACCAACACCTCTTCCATCTCGATCACCCGGCTGGCTGCCGCCACCCGGCGTCCCGAGCGCTTCGTCGGCATGCACTTCTTCAACCCGGTGCCCGTGATGGCGCTGGTCGAGATCATCAGCGGCCTGCGCACCTCGGAGGCGGCGCTCGAGGAGGTGGCGGCGCTGGCGCGCGCGCTCGGCAAGACCCCGATCGGCGTGAAGAACAGCGCCGGCTTCGCGGTCAACCGCATCCTGTGCCCGATGCTCAACGAGGCGGTGTTCGCGCTGCAGGAGGGCCTGGCCAGCGCCGAGGAGATCGACGCCGGCATGCGGCTGGGCTGCAATCATCCGATCGGCCCCCTCGCGCTGTGCGACATGGTCGGCCTCGATGTGCTGCTCGCGGTCATGGAGGTGCTCTACACCACCTTCAACGACCCGAAGTACCGGCCGGCGCCGCTGCTGCGCGAGATGGTCGACGCCGGCCTGCTCGGGCGCAAGTCGGGGCGCGGCTTCTACACCTACGAGAAGTAGGGTCAAGCAGCGCCGGCCGCGGCTGTGCGGCTAGGTTCTGCGGCCACCACGATTCTGCGGCCACCACGAATCCGCGATTGTCACCGGCGGGCACCGTGCCCGCCCGCCCCCGATGCCGGAGTGTCTCCGATGAACCAGGCCAGCAGCGACGTCGAAGCCGTGCGCGAACTCGGGAACCACACGTTCCCGGCGCTCGCCTGGCGCCACGCCGCCACCCGCCCCCAGGCCAGCGCGATGCGCCAGAAGCACCACGGCATCTGGCAGCCCCTCGACTGGCACGGCCTGAAGACGCAGGCCGAAGCGGTGGCCGCCGGGCTGGCCAGCCTGGGGGTGCGGCGCGGCGCGCATGTTGCGCTGGTCGGCGAGAACCGGCCGCGGCTTTACGTGGCGATGCTCGGCGCGCAGGCGCTCGGCGCGATTCCCGTGCCGCTCTACCAGGATGCCGCTGCCGCCGAGATGGCCTACGTCTGCGGCGACGCCGACATCGAGGTGGCGATCGTCGAGGACCAGGAGCAGGTCGACAAGCTGCTCGAGGTGCGTCAGCGCAGGCCCGCCCTCGCGCGCATCGTCTACGACGACCCTCGCGGCCTGCGCAACTACCGCCAGCCCGAGCTGATGTCCTTCGAACGCCTGCTCGAGACCGGCCGCGAGATGTTGCGCAGCCACCCGGGCTTCGTGCAGGCCGAGATCGAGAAGGGCTCGCCCGACGATCCGGCGGCCATGTTCTACACCTCGGGCACCACCGGCGCACCCAAGGGCGTGGTGCACAGCCATCGCAGCCTGATCGCGATGTCGGCGGTCGCCTCCCGGATGGAAGGCCTCGGGCCGGGCGAGGAGGTCCTCGCCTACCTGCCGATGGCCTGGCTGGGACAGAACATCTTCTCGTACGCGCAGTGGCTGGTGAACGGCTTCACGGTCAACTGTCCCGAGTCGCAGGCGACGGTCGCCGCCGACATGCGCGAGATCGGGCCCACCTACTACTTCGCGCCGCCGCGGGTCCTCGAGGCCCTGCTCACCCAGGTCACGATCCGCATGGAAGACGCGGCCGCCCCGAAGCGGCGCATGTACCGCTGGTTCATGGACCACGCCCGGCGCGTGGGCCCGCGCATCCTCGACGGCGACCGCGGCGTCGGTCTGGTCGATCGGCTTGTCTATGGATTGGGGCGTCTGCTGGTCTACGCGCCGCTGCGCAACGCGCTGGGCATGAGCCGGGTGCGCCTGGCCTACACGGCGGGCGAGGCGATCGGCCCCGACCTGTTCGTCTTCTACCGTTCGCTGGGCATCAACCTCAAGCAGCTCTACGGCTCCACCGAGACCGCGGTGTTCGTGTGCGTGCAGCCCAACGGACAGGTGCGCGCCGACACCGTCGGGCCGCCGGTGCGCGGGGTCGAGCTGCGCGTCACCGAGGCCGGCGAGCTGCTCGTGCGCAGTCCCGGCCTGCTGCTGGCCTACCACCGCAACCCCGAGGCCACGGCCGAGGTCAAGGATGCCGACGGCTGGTTCCACACCGGCGATGCCGGCTACCTCGATGCCGACGGGCACCTGCGCATCATCGACCGCGCCAAGGACGTCGGCAAGCTTGCCGGCGGCCAGCTGTTCGCGCCCAAGTTCGTCGAGAACAAGCTGAAGTTCTTCCCCTTCGTCAGGGAGGCGGTGGCTTTCGGCGACGGCCGCGACCGGGTGGTGGCCTTCGTCAACATCGACTTCGACGCCTGCGGCAGCTGGGCCGAGCGGCGCAACATCTCCTATGCGGGCTACGTCGATCTGGCCTCGCGGCCCGAGACCTACGACCTGATCCGCGAGTGCGTCGAGAAGGTCAACGCCGACCTCGCCGCCGACCCCGTCATGGGCGCCTCCCAGATCGCGCGCTTTCTCGTGCTGCACAAGGAGCTCGACGCCGACGACGAGGAGCTCACCCGCACGCGCAAGGTGCGCCGGCGGTTCATCGCCCAGAAGTACCAGGTGCTCGTCGATGCGCTCTACGAGGGTCGCGCCGAGCAGTTCATCGAGACCCAGGTGCGGTTCGAGGACGGCCGCACTGGCGCGGTGTCGGCCACCCTGAAGCTGGCCGATGCCCGCGTGTTCCCGGTTGCCGCCGCCGAGCAGCGGCAGGCAGCCTGAGCCCGCCGACCGGAGACCGACCATGAACGACAGGAAGATCGGCGAGGTCGTGCTCGACCTGAAGAACATCTCGCTGTCCTTCGGCGGCGTGAAGGCGCTGACCGACATCTCGTTCGACGTACGCGAGCACGAGATCCGCGCCATCATCGGGCCCAACGGCGCGGGCAAGAGCTCCATGCTCAACGTGATCAACGGCGTCTACACGCCGCAGCAGGGCGAGATCGTGTTTCGCGGCAAGCGCTTCGCGCGCATGAGCTCGCGCGAGGTCGCCGAGATGGGCGTGGCGCGCACCTTCCAGAGCCTGGCCCTGTTCAAGGGCATGAGCGTGCTCGACAACATCATGGCCGGGCGCAACCTGCGCATGAAGTCGGGCATCCTCGCGCAGATGCTGCGCATCGGCCCCGCGCAGCGCGAGGAGATCGTGCACCGCGAGCACGTCGAGCGCATCATCGACTTCCTCCAGATCCAGGATCATCGCAAGACGCCGGTCGGGCGGCTGCCCTACGGGCTGCAGAAGCGCGTCGACCTCGGCCGCGCGCTGGCGATGGAGCCCACGCTGCTGCTGCTCGATGAGCCGATGGCTGGCATGAATCTCGAGGAAAAGCAGGACATGAGCCGCTTCATCCTCGACGTCAACGACGAGTTCGGCACCACGATCGTCCTGATCGAGCACGACATGGGCGTCGTGATGGACATCTCCGACCGCGTGGTCGTGCTCGACTACGGTCGCAGGATCGGCGATGGCACCCCGGACGAGGTCCGCAACAACCCCGACGTCATCTCGGCGTATCTCGGCGTGGCCCACTGAGCCGCCCGCACCCTCAGGCCAGGCACAGCGATGAACCTCGGATTCTTCCTCGAAGTGGCCCTCGGCGGGCTGATGGCCGGCGTGCTGTATGCGCTGGTGGCCCTCGGCTTCGTGCTGATCTTCAAGGCCTCGGGCGTGTTCAACTTCGCGCAGGGCGCGATGGTGCTGTTCGCGGCGCTGTCGATGGCGCGCCTGTCGGAGTGGATCCCCGAGTGGTTCGGCTTCGACAACCGCTGGCTGGCCAACGGCATCGCGTTCGCGCTGTCGGTGCTCATCATGATCGGCCTGGCCTGGGCGATCGAGCGCATCGTGCTGCGCAAGCTCGTCAACCAGGAGGGCGTGGTGCTGCTGATGGCCACGCTGGGCGTCACCTACTTCCTCGACGGCCTCGGCCAGACCGTCTGGGGCTCGGACATCTACAAGATCGACCTCGGAATCGCCAAGGAGCCGCTGCTGCTGTTCGAGGGCGTGTTCCAGGGCGGCGTGATGGTCAGCCGCGACGACATCGTCGCGGCGGTGATGGCCACCGTGCTGGTGCTGGTGCTCGCGCTGTTCTTCCAGAAGACCGCCACCGGGCGCGCGCTGCGCGCGGTGGCCGACGACCACCAGGCCGCGCAGTCGATCGGCATCCCGCTGAACCGCATCTGGGTCATCGTGTGGTCGGTCGCCGGCTTCACCGCGCTGGTTGCCGGTATGGTCTGGGGCAGCAAGCTCGGTGTGCAGTTCTCGCTGGCCATCCTGGCGCTGAAGGCGCTGCCGGTGGTGATCCTCGGTGGCTTCACCTCGGTGCCCGGCGCGATCGTCGGCGGCCTGATCATCGGCCTGGGCGAGAAGATCTCCGAGGTCTACCTCGGCCCGATCATCGGCGGCGGCATCGAGAACTGGTTCGCCTACGTGCTCGCGCTCGGTTTCCTGCTGGTGCGCCCGCAGGGCCTGTTCGGCGAGAAGATCATCGACCGCGTGTAAGCGGCCCGCCGTCAAGACACCCGATCGAGTCCCGCCATGCTCTACCGCGAAAACGGCCAGTTCAAGACCTCGTACCCGGCCGACCAGCAGATCTTCCCGATCCGCCAGGACCGCGTCGTGATCGGCCTGCTCATCGCCTTCGCCTTCGGCGTGGTGCCGATGATAGGCACCGAGTACCTTTTCAAGGCCATCCTGATCCCGTTCCTGATCCTGGCGCTGGCCGCGATCGGCCTGAACCTGCTGGTGGGCTACTGCGGCCAGATCTCGCTCGGCTCGGGCGCCTTCATGGCGGTGGGCGCCTACTCGGCCTACAACCTGACGGTGCGCATCCCCGAGCTCAACCTCATCGTGGCCTTCATCCTCGCGGGCCTCATCGCGATGGTGGCGGGCATCCTGTTCGGCGTGCCCAGCCTGCGCATCAAGGGCCTGTACCTGGCGGTGGCCACCCTGGCCGCGCAGTTCTTCGCCGACTGGCTGTTCACGCGCGTGAATGGGCTGAGCAACGACTCCACCTCGGGCTCGGTGCAGGTGCCCACGCTCGAGGTCTTCGGCGTGCTGATCGACACGCCCGAGCGCAAGTACCTGTTCGTGCTCGCGATCGTCTGCGTGTTCGCGCTGATGGCCAAGAACCTCGTTCGCGGCCACCTCGGCCGCTCCTGGATGGCGATCCGCGACATGGACGTCGCCGCGGCCGTGATCGGCATCCGGCCGATGCACGCCAAGCTCACCGCGTTCGCGCTGAGCTCGTTCTTCATCGGCGTGGCGGGCGCGCTCTGGGGCTTCGTCCACCTGGGCTCGTGGGAAGCCCTGGCCTTCGACGTCAACCGCTCGCTGAACCTGCTGTTCATGATCATCATCGGCGGGCTGGGGTCCATCCTCGGCAGCTTCCTCGGCGCGGCGTTCATCGTGATCCTGCCCATCGTGCTCAATCAGGTCCCGGCCTGGCTGGGCATCCCGATGTCGGCGGCGATGACCTCGCACCTCGAGTTCATGATCTTCGGCACGCTGATCGTCTTCTTCCTGATCGTCGAACCGCACGGGCTGGCCCGTCTGTGGTCGATCGCCAAGGAGAAGCTGCGCCTGTGGCCCTTCCCGCACTGATGCATCGCGCGTTTCCAGCTTTCCAAGGCGGCCGATCGACGCCGCCGCTACACACCGGGTCCGATCAACCGACCCAACCCAGGAGGAGTTCGACATGACCAAGACGATCCGCTACAGCCTGCTTGCCGCGGCGCTCGCCGCCGCTGGCGTGCTCGGCGTCCAGACCCACGCGCTCGCGCAGGCCAAGAAGGCCGAGGCTGCGATGGCCAAGGAGCAGTTCATCCCGGTGCTGTCGTACCGCACCGGCGCCTACGCGCCCAACGGCATCCCGTTCGCCAACGGCTTCATCGACTACCTGAAGCTGATCAATGCCCGCGACGGCGGCATCAACGGCGTGAAGATCACCTACGAGGAGTGCGAGACCGGCTACGCGACCGACCGCGGCGTCGAGTGCTACGAGCGCCTCAAGGGCAAGGGCCCCACCGGCGCCTCGGCCTTCCACCCGCTGTCCACGGGCATCACCTTCGCGCTCACCGACAAGACCTTCAACGACAAGATCCCGCTGATCACCGGCGGCTACGGCCTGTCGGCCTCGGCCGAGGGTCGGGTCTTCAAGTGGAACTTCATCCTCGGCGGCAGCTACTGGGTGGCGGCCGATATCGTGCTGCAGCACATCGGTCAGCGCGAAGGCGGGATGGACAAGCTCAAGGGCAAGAAGATCGCCTACGTCTACCACGACTCGCCGTACGGCAAGGAAGCCATCCCGCTGCTGGTCGAGCGCTCCAAGATGCACGGCTTCGAGCTGCTGCAGCTGCCGGTCACGCATCCCGGCGTCGAGCAGAAGGCCACCTGGCTGCAGATCCGCCAGCAGCGTCCCGACTACGTGGTCCTGTGGGGCTGGGGGGTGATGAACGGCACCGCGGTCAAGGAGGCGGTGGCCACCGGCTACCCGCGCGAGAAGATGTACGGCGGCTGGTACGCGGGCGCCGAGCCCGACGTGCGGCCGGCCGGCGAGGCGAGCAAGGGCTACACCGCGGTCACGTCGCTGTCGCCGTCGGGTCGCGGCAAGGTCCACGATGACATCCTGAAGGTGCTGCACGGCAAGAACCAGGGCACCGGCCCCGCCGAGGAGGTCGGCGAGGTGCTGTACAACCGCGGCATCGTGCACGCGATGCTCACGGTCGAGGGTATCCGTCGCGCCCAGGAGAAGTACGGCAAGAAGCCCCTCACCGGCGAGCAGGTGCGCTGGGGCCTCGAGAACCTCGCCATCGACGATCGCAAGATCAAGGCGATGGGCTTCGAGGGCTTCATGCTGCCGCTGTCCACCTCGTGCGCCGACCACATGGGCATCTCGAAGGCGATGATCCACCAGTGGGACGGCAAGAAGTGGATCACCGAGAAGAAGATCTACGAGGCCGACATGAGCATCATCAAGCCGATGATCGATCAGGCCGCCAAGAAGTACGCGTCCGAGAAGAAGCTCGAGTACCGCGACTGCGCCAAGGACGCGAGCTGAGCGGCCGGCGCGCGGGCCGCATGCCCGCGCGCCGTCGCAGATCGGGCGCGCCGGCTCAGGCCGCGCGCCCCGCGCAACCCCCCAGGACGTCTCCGTGACCACCGCTGCGCTGCTTGCCGTCAACGGCATCGAAGTCATCTACAACCACGTGATCCTGGTGCTCAAGGGCGTGTCGCTGAGCGTGCCCGAGGGCCGCATCGTGTCGCTGCTCGGCGGCAACGGCGCGGGCAAGACCACCACGCTGCGCGCGGTGTCCAACCTGCTCAAGGGCGAGCGCGGCGAGGTCACCAAGGGCAGCATCGAGTACCGAGGCGAGCGCATCGACCGTCTGACGCCTTCCGACCTGGTGCGCCGCGGCGTGATCCAGGTGATGGAGGGGCGGCACTGCTTCGGCCACCTGAGCGTCGAGGAGAACCTGCTCACCGGCGCCTACACCCGGGGGCTGTCGCGCGCCGACCTCGACGCCGAGCTCGAGCGCGTCTACCACTACTTCCCCCGTCTGAAGCTGCGCCGCGGCTCGCAGGCCGGCTACACCTCGGGCGGCGAGCAGCAGATGACGGCCGTCGGCCGCGCCCTGATGGCCAAGCCGAACATGATCCTGCTCGACGAGCCCTCGATGGGCCTGGCGCCGCAAATCGTCGCCGAGATCTTCGGCATCGTGCGCGACCTCAATCAGAAGGAAGGCGTGAGCTTCCTGATCGCCGAACAGAACACGAACGTCGCGCTGAAGTACTCCGACCACGGGTACATTCTCGAGAGCGGCCGCATCGTGATGGACGGGCCGGCGGCCGAGCTCGCGGCCAACGAGGACGTGCGCGAGTTCTATCTCGGCGTGTCGAAGGAGGGTCGCGCCTCGTTTCGCGACGTCAAGGCCTATCGCCGGCGCAAGCGCTGGCTCTGACGCCCGCCGCCCGACCGGTCGCCGCACCCGGCCGGCGCGCAGGGCGCGCCGCGGTCCACTCCCAGTCGAGGCCACGCATGACAGCATCGCCCTACTACGACGATCTCGAGACCCGCGCTCCCGAGGCCCGCGAGGGAGCCCTGATGGCGCGCCTGCCCGGCCTGATCGAGCACGCGGTGCGCGCCGCGCCCGGCTGGGCTCGTCGGCTGGCCGGCGTCGATGCCCGCGCCATTGCCTCGCGCAAGGCGCTGGCCCACCTGCCGGTGCTGCGCAAGTCCGAGCTCAAGGACCTGCAGCAGGCCGACCCGCCCTTCGGCGGGCTGACGACGGTGGCCGCCGGCCGCCTCGGCCACCTCTACATGTCGCCGGGCCCGATCTTCGATCCCGAGGGCGCGCGGCCCGATCCGTGGCGCGCGGCCCGCGCGCTGTGGGCCGCCGGCATGCGGCCCGGCCATATCGTCCAGAACTGCTTCGGCTACCACCTCACGCCCGGGGCCTGGATGGTCGATCTGGCGGCCCGCCACGTTGGCTGCGCGGTGATCCCGGCCGGCACCGGCCAGACCGAGCAGCAGATCGAGGTGATCCGCGCCTTGCGGCCCGACGCGTACGTGGGCACGCCTTCGTTCCTGCGCATCATCGTCGAGAAGGCGCGCGAGAGCGGCGCCGACATCGGCAACCTCAAGCGCGCGCTGGTCGGCGCCGAGGCGCTGCCGCCGTCGCTGCGCGCCTGGTTCCGCGAACAGGGCATCGCCACGGTGCTGCAGTGGTACGGCACCGCCGACGTCGGCCTGATCGCCTACGAGACCGAGGTCCTCGAGGGCATGATCCTCGACGAGGATCTGGTGCTCGAGATCGTGCGCCCGGGCACCGACGAGCCGCTGCCCGACGGCGAGGTCGGCGAGGTGGTGGTCACCAGCTTCAACCCCGACTACCCGATGATCCGTTTCGGCACCGGCGATCTTTCGGCCGTGCTGCCCGGCCGATCGCCCTGCGGCCGCACCAACGTGCGCATCCGCGGCTGGCTGGGCCGCGCCGACCAGACCACCAAGGTGCGCGGCATGTTCGTGCATCCCGGTCAGGTCGCCGAGATCGGCCGCCGGCATCCCGAGCTCGGCCGGATGCGTCTGGTGGTGAGCGGCGAGATGGCGCAGGACGTCATGACGCTGAAAGCCGAGTGCGCGGGCGTGCCTGCCGGGCTGGCCGAGCGGCTCGCCGAGACGGTACGCGAGGTCACCAAGCTGCGTGGCGAGGTGGCGCTGGTCGCGCCGGGCAGCCTGCCCAACGACGGCAAGCTGATCGACGACGCGCGCAGCTACGCCTGAGCTTCCCCCGGCCGTTCAGCGGCGGGCGCGCTGCACCTGCTGCGGGCTCACCGCCGATGCGCCCCCTCCCCAGGTGGCGCGCAGGTGGCTCAGCAGCGCCGCCACGTCGCCATCGTCGAGCAGGTGACCGTAGGGCGGCATGCCGTGGGGGCGGGGGTTGCCCGCCGTGACCGGCGCGTAGCCGCCGTCGAGCACCGTTGCGATCAGGTTGTCGGCCTGCGGCTGGCTCAGGGCCCGGTTCCCGGCGAGGGCTGGCCAGGCGCCGGGGCTGCCCGCGCCGTCGGCGCCGTGGCAGTCGGCGCAGTGCTCGCGATACAGGGTGGGGCCGCGGGCGCCCGCCGCCGAGCCGATGCCCGGCCGCGCCTCGGCCCGCGGCGCCTCGCCCGGCCGCGGCGCCGCGGCCCGCGGCAGGGCCTTCAGGTGCGCGGCCATCGCCCGCAGGTCGGGCTCGTCGAGGTGGGCGGTGCCGTGGCGCACCACCGTGGCCATCGGGCCCAGCGCCGTCCCCCGCGCCGAGCGGCCATCGCGCAGCAGCGCAACGATCTCGTCGATCGTCCAGTCCTGCACGCCGGCCTGCGCGCCCGACAGCAGCGAGGGCGCCTGCCAGCGTCCGGCCCCGACCGGGCCGCCGGCCAGGCCGGCCTCGGCGCGCACCGCGCCCAGCGCGTTGCGCGGAGCGTGGCAGCCGTCGCAGTGCCCGACGACCTCGACCAGGTAGCGGCCGCGGTCGGCGCTGGCGCGCGCCATCTCGGTCTGGCTGGCCGGCGCGAAGTGCAGCCAGCGCCACAAGGTGAGCGCCCACTGCGTGCCGTATGGCCAGCGCAGCTGGTGCTCGGGGACGGACTGGCGCACCGGCGGCAGGCTGCGCAGCCACGCGTAGATGGCGTCGACATCGGCCGGCGCCATGCGCGTGAAGCTGGTGTAGGGAAACGCCGGCGAGAGCAGCCTGCCGTCGCGCGAGCGGCCCTCGTGCAGCGCGCGCCGGAAGTCGCGTTCGCTCCAGGCGCCGATGCCGGTGACGGGATCCGGCGTGAGGTTGCTGCTCATCACGGCGCCAAAGGGTGTCTCGATCGGCCGGCCGCCCGCCAGTGGCGCGCCGCCGGGGGCGGTGTGGCAGGCCACGCAGTTGCCGGCCCGGGCGAGCTTCTCGCCGCGCGCGAGCAGTTCGGTGCGCGGCGGCGGCGCGGTTGCGGCCGAGGCCGGAGCGGGGCCGCCCGCGCGGCCCGGGGCGCTCGTGCCCGCAGCGTCGGCGGCTGAGGCAAGCTGGAAGGTGCCGCAGGCCAGCGGCGTCGCGGGCGGCGGCGCGGACAGCGGGCGGGCGCCGGGCGGCACGGGCAGGCTCGCAAGCCAGCTCGAGACCGCCGCCACGTCGTCGGGCCGCAGGCGGCGGGCGATCTGCGCCATGCAGTCGGGATCGGCCGAGCGACGCTGGCCCGTCTGCCAGGCGCCGAGCTGGGCGTTCAGGTAGTCGCGCGGCAGGCCCAGCAGCCCCGGCACGCCGGGCTGAGCCCCCAGCAGCCCCGGGCCGTGGCAGGCCGCGCAGGCCGGGATGCCGCGCGTCGCGTCGCCGTGGCGCGCCAGGGCCTCGCCGCGGGCGAGCTCGGCCACCGTGGCCGTGGGCGGCAGCGCGGGCGGATAAGGCAGGTCGATGGCCGCGAAGTGCGCGGCGATCTCGCGCAGGTAGCGATCGTCGAGCGGCTCGAGCAGGCGCTGCATGGCCGGATGCCGGCGTCGGCCGTCGCGAAAGGCGATCAGCTGGTCGGTCAGGTAGCCGGCGGGCTTGCCCGCGATCCGGGGCTGATAGCCGTGCCGGCTCGCCCGGCCCTGCGCCCCATGGCATTGCGTGCAGGCGCGCACGCGCTGCGCCATCGCCTGCGCGTCGGCGGTGCTCGTGGTGGTGCTCGCGGCGGCGCTCGCGGCGGCGTTCGCGGGAGGCAGCGACGTCGGGGCCGCAACCACGGCAGACGCGCCGGCCGCGGCTCGCGTGCCGGGTGTCGGGGTCAGGGTGGCGGCCACGAACAGGGCCACCAGCGTCAGCGCTTTCAGCGCGCGCATCGTCGGCGGGGTCCGCAGGCTGTGGTGGGCATTTGGAGGGGAGCGCGAAACCGTGCATCGTAGCGCGACCCCAGCGACGGAGAGAGCCGATGACCAAGGCGATGGTGTGCGCCCCGCAACCCGAGGCGGTGGAGGCCGGCGTCGAGGTGCTGCGCGCCGGCGGCAACGTCGTCGATGCGGCCATCGGCGCGGCGCTGGTCCAGACGGTGGTCGACCCGCAGATGTGCGGCATCGCCGGCTTCGGTTCGCTGCAACTGCACCTGCCCGCGGCCGGCGTGCACGAGATGATCGACTTCCACGGCCGTGCGCCGCTGGCCACCCGCCCCGACATGTGGGCCGACCGCATCCTGGGCGAGTGCGAGGACGGCTTCGGTTTCCGGCTGCGCGACCAGGTCAATGAGGTCGGCTACCAGTCGATGACCACGCCGCTGTCGCTGAAGGCCTTCGACGAGGCGCTGCGTCGTCACGGCACGCGCAGCCTCGCGCAGCTGATCGGCCCGGCGGCCGACTGGTGCGACCAGGGCTTCGCGGTGCGCCCGCGCGTGCACGAGTTCTGGATGCAGCCGGCGCTGTGCGGGCGCATCGAGCGCATCCGCGTGCTGACTGACCATCCCGCGACGCGGCGCATCTACCTGAAGCCCGACGGCCGCCCGCACCGCGTGGGCGAGATCCTGCGCAACCCCGACATGGGCCGCACGCTGCGGCGTGTCGCCGAGCACGGCGTCGACGATTTCTATCGCGGCGAGATCGCGCGACGCATCGCCGACGACATGGCCGCCAACGGCGGCCTCATCACGATGGCCGACCTTGCGGCCTGCGGCACCGAGACCGGCGCGCCGCTGGTGGGCAGCTACCGCGGTCACAAGGTCACCACCAATCCGCCGCCCGGCGGCGGGCTGATGATCCTGCTGATGCTCAACATCCTCGAGCACTTCGACCTCGCCGCGATGGGGCACAACTCGCCGGAGTACATCGCCACCGTCTCGGAGGCGATGAAGATCGCCACGGTCGACAAGGACGCGCGGATTGGCGACCCGCGCTTCGTCGACGTGCCGGTGGCCGAGCTCGCCTCGAAGGAGTACGCGGCCGCGATGGCGCAGCGCATCCGTCGCGGCGACAAGACCCCCGTGCCGCGGCTCAACGCCGGCGGCCCCGAGAGCCGCGACACCACCCACGTGTGCGTGGCCGACGACCGCGGCAACTGCGTGACCATGACCCACTCGCTGGGCTCATCCTCGGGCGTGGTCACCGAGGGGCTGGGCTTCATGTACAACAACTGCATGATGGTCTTCGACCCGCGGCCGGGCCGCGCCGGCTCGCTGGCGCCGGGCAAGGCGCGGTACTCGGCGATGTCGCCGACCATGGTGTTCCGGGGCGACGCGCCCTTCTTCATCGTCGGTGCGCCTGGCGGCACCACCATCACGATGGGCAACCTGCAGGCGATCCTGAACGCGGTCGACTTCGGCATGAGCGCCGCCGAGGCCGTGAGCGCGCCGCGCTTTTGCACGACATCGGACACGATCGAGCTCACCAACCGGATTCCGCGCGCGGTCGAGGCGCGGCTGCGCGCGATGGGCTACCCGGTGCAGCGCCATCCGTTCAGCTACATGTCGCCGCTGGTGCACGCGATCCGGATCGTCGACGGCCGCCTCGACGGCGGCGCCGATCCGGCTGGCGACGGGATGGCGATGGCCGCCTGAGCGGGCGGCCGCGCCCGCGGCGCCGACTCAGTCGATGGCCTGCAGCACGCGCTCGAGCCGCTCGACGATCTGATCGATCTGGCTTTTCTCGACGATCAGCGGCGGCGACATCGCGATGATGTCGCCGGTGAAGCGGATCATGAGATCGTGCTCGAAGAAGGCCTTGATGTGCGCCTCGAACGCGCGCGCGCCCGGGGCGCCCGGCCGCGGCGCGAGTTCGACGGCGCCCATCAGACCGATGTTGCGGATGTCGATGACGTGCCGGCTGCCGCGCAGTGCGTGCAGCGCGTCTTCCCAGTAACCGGCGAGGTCGCCGGCGCGCTCGAACAGGCCCTCGTCGCGGTAGATGTCGAGTGCGGCCAGCGCCGAGGCGCAGGCCAGCGGATGCGCCGAATAGGTGTAGCCGTGGAAGAACTCGATCGAGTTCTGCGGGCCGTTCATGAAGGCCTCGTAGATGCCCTTGCGCGCGAACACCGCGCCCATCGGGACGGTGGCGCTGTTGATGCCCTTGGCGACCGTCATGAGGTCGGGCGCGACGCCGAGCTTCTGGAAGCCGAAGGGCTTGCCGATGCGCCCGAACGCGGTGATCACCTCGTCGAAGATCAGCAGGATGCCGTGGCGGGAGGTGATCTCGCGCAGCCGCTCGAGGTAGCCGACCGGCGGCACCAGCACGCCGGTGGAGCCGGCGACCGGCTCGACGATGACCGCGGCCACCGTGGACGGGTCGTGCAGCGCGAGGATGCGCTCGAGCTCGTCGGCCAGGTGCGCGCCCCAGGCCGGCTGGCCGCGGCTGAACGCGTTGTGCTCGAGGTTGTGGGTGTGCGGCAGGTGGTCGACCGCCGGCAGCAGCGCGCCCGAGAAGGCCTTGCGGTTGGCGGCGATGCCGCCCACCGACATGCCGCCGAAGCCCACGCCGTGGTAGCCGCGCTCGCGGCCGATGATGCGGGTGCGCTGCGCCTCGCCGCGCACGCGGTGGTAGCCGAGCGCGATCTTCAGCGCGGAGTCGACGGCCTCGGAGCCCGAGTTGGTGTAGAAGACCTGCGCGAAGGGCGGGCCGGCGAGTTCGATGAGGCGGCGCGACAGCTCGAAGGCCGACGGATGACCCATCTGGAACGAGGGCGCGTAGTCGAGCTCGGAGGCCGCGTGCCGGATCGCCTCGATGATGGGCTTGCGGCAGTGGCCGGCATTGACGCACCACAGGCCGGCGGTGCCGTCGAGGATGGCCCGGCCCTCGGGCGTGTAGTAGTGCATGCCTTCGGCGCGCGCGAGCAGCCGCGGCTGCGCCTTGAACTGCCGGTTGGCGGTGAAGGGCATCCAGAACGCCGACATCGATTCGTCGGCCTGGTCCTGGGGGGCGAGCGCGCCCATCCTGGCGATGTCGTTCATGTCGCTTTCTCCGTCTGCAGGGATTCGATTGTCGGCCTAAGCCACGCCAGCAGCAACAGCCCGGGCAGGGCAGCCACCGTCGAGAACAGGAAGAAGGTAGGCCAGCCCCAGGCCTCGACGAGCACGCCCGAGGTGGGGCCGACATAGACGCGGCCGATCGCGGCCAGCGCCGAGAGCAGGGCGAACTGCGCCGCCGAGTAGCGCGCATCGGTGAGGGTCATCAGGAAGGCGACGAAGGCGGCCGTGCCCATGCCGCCGCACAGGTTCTCGAAGCCGACCGCCGCGGCCATCAGCGTGCGGTCGGGCGGAAGCACCGAGAGCACCCAGTAGCCCAGGTTGGAGACCGCCTGCAGCAGGCCGAACAGCAGCAGCGCCCGATACAGGCTGGCGCGCATCAGCCAGGCCCCGCCGGCGAGCGCACCCACCAGGGTGGCGATCAGGCCGAAGATCTTGTTGACCGCGCCGACCTCGGTTTGCGAGAAGCCGGCCCCGCGGATCAGGAAGGCCGTGCTCAGGCTGCCGGCGAAGGCGTCGCCAAGCTTGTAGAGCACGATCAGGGCGAGCAGCGCCAGGGCGCCACGGCGGTCGAAGAAGCGGTCCCAGGGTTCGACGAAGGCGGCAAAGCCGGCCAGGCGCGCCACCTTGATCGCCGCCGCGAAGGCCGCGAGCAGCGATGCGGTGAGCACCAGCAGCCGGCCGAAGCGGTCGGCCTCCAGCGCGCCCCAGGGCAGGGCGCGCATCGCCGCCCAGGTGGCGATGCCGGCGGCGAGCATCGCTGCGAAGCCCGCAAGCTCGCGCCATGCCGGCGTGACGGGGCCGGCGCCCTCGGGGTCGGGCAGTCGCGGTGCGAGCAGCGACACCAGCGCGAAGGCGGCCAGCAGCGCTCCCATCAGCCGATAGGTGTCGGGCCAGCCCAGCCAGCGGTCGGCCAGGATCATGGCCAGCCCGCCGGAAACCAGCATGGCGAGGCGGTAGCCCAGCACCGAGACCGCCGCGCCGGCGCCGCGCTCGCGGGTGGGCAGCAGATCGGCGCGGTAGGCGTCGAAGGCAACGTCCTGGGAGGCCGACAGGAAGGCGATGGCCACTGCCACCGCGCCCATCGCCTCGATGTCGGAGCCGGGATCGAGGCGCGCCATCAGGAAGCAGGCGCCCGCGAGCGCCAGCTGGGTGAGCGCCAGCCAGCCGCGCCGGCGCCCGGCGCGCGGCGGCTCGAAGCGGTCGAGCAGCGGCGCCCAGACGAACTTGAAGGTGTAGGGCAGACCGGCCAGCGCGAACAGGCCGATGGTCTTGATGTCGACCCCGCTCACCGTCAGCCAGGCTTGCAGGCTGCCGGCCGACAGCGCCAGCGGCAGGCCGCTGGCGAAGCCGAGCAGCAGCACGGTGGCGATGCGCCGGTTGGCGAAGGCCTGCAGCAGCGAGGGTCGGAGCGCTTCGTCGGTCATGGTCGAGACAACGAGTGTAGCCTGCGTGCCGCCGTGCCGCCGTGCCGCCGTGCCGCCGTG
>JBILUW010000254.1:0-5659 GCA_044370795.1 Burkholderiaceae bacterium | reverse complement strand
CGCCAGCCGCGAACGGACCGGTGAGGTCGAAGATGACCCCGATCTTGATTTCCTTGCCCTGGGCGAAGGCCGCGCCTGCGGCGGCGGCGAGCGCGAGGCCCGCCAGGTAACGCTTCAGCATCTGTGTCTCCTCTGGGTGCGATGCGTCTTGCAGTTGACTCGTACCGGTAGCCGCGCCTGTGCCGGCGCTTTGGCTCCGGGGCCGCGAGCGCGGCCGCGTGATCGGTAGCGCTAGCGCATGTAGGTGCGCACGTGATCGGCGCCGAGGCCCACCGCCTCGAAGTGCGCACGGTATTTCTCGATGCGGGTGAACACGTCGTCGTAGCCGACGGCATTGCCGTCGGGATCGACGTAGGTGAGCATCCCGTGCACGGTGAACAGCGTGACCATCTCGGCGCAGTCGTCGGGCACGGTGAGGGTGTGCGTCTCGCCTGGCGGCTCGAAGACGTAGCTGCCCTCCTCGGCGACCCAGTCGTGCTCGAGGTAGTGCCAGCGCCCCTTGAGCACCAGAGCGTGCACCGACCCGGAGTGGCGGTGGCGCTGCAGCACGCCGCTGCGGCGCACACGCAGCACGTGGGTGTAGAAGCCGCCCGTCACGTTCAGATGCAGCGGCCGCGACCAGCTTGCGGGCCCGACCGGCACCCACAGCCGCTCGTCGCCGCTGACCGCGTCGGCCACGACCAGGTCGGGGACCATGCCCCAGGGCTGCGGACGACGGTAGGCGATGCGCTCCTGGGCGGCGCGAGGCGGGACGGCGGCGAGCAAGGGTTGGGGCACGGTGCGGGATTTTGTTGCGTGAAGCCGGACGCTAGGCGGGGGCGGGGAGCCTGTCAAGCGCGGCGGCGCAGCGCCGTGTCGCGATTCGGCGGATGCGTCCGGACGGTGGCGGCCGAGGGCTTGCGGCTTGCCTGCGCGCGACTCCGATACCATGCGCGCCCATGAGCGCGGATGCCCTGATCGAGGCGGCCCGC
Source organism: Burkholderiaceae bacterium (assembly GCA_044370795.1). GTDB lineage: Bacteria > Pseudomonadota > Gammaproteobacteria > Burkholderiales > Burkholderiaceae_E > Quisquiliibacterium. The sequence goes on along the minus strand of JBILUW010000254.1, from coordinate 4,688 downwards.
AGGCTGGGCGACGAGGTCGCGCGCCTGCGCTTCGGTGCGCCCGTCGCGCACGTGTACAACCCCCTCGACTACGCCTGGGCTCCGCACGAGGCTTACCTGCGCCGCTACGGCGACGGGCCGCGCCGGGTGGTCTTTCTCGGGATGAACCCCGGCCCCTTCGGCATGATGCAGACCGGGGTGCCCTTCGGCGAGGTTGCCGCCGTGCGTGACTGGATGGGCATCAGCGCGCCGGTGGCGCGCCCGGCCGACGAACATCCGAAGCGGCCGATCGAAGGCTGGGCCTGTCGGCGCTCCGAGGTGAGCGGCCGGCGGCTGTGGGGCTGGGCCGCGGCCCGCTTCGGCAACGCGCAGACCTTCTTCGAGCAGGCCTTCGTGCTCAACTGGTGCCCGTTGATCTTTCTCGAGGCTTCGGGCCGCAACCTGCCGCCCGACCGCCTGCCGTCCGCCCAGGCCGCTGCCCTGCAGGCGGTCTGCGACGCGCACCTGGCGCGGGCGCTGGCCGCGCTGGCGCCGCAGTGGGCGATCGGCGTGGGAGGTTTCGCCGCGAAACGCCTGCAGGCGGTGATCGACGGGCCGGCGCGCGCCGCCGGCGCTCCTCGCGACCCGATAAGGGTCGCCCAGATCCTTCACCCCAGTCCGGCATCGCCGGCCGCCAACCGCGGCTGGGAACCCGCCGTCGACGCCGCGCTGGCGGCTCTCGGAGTCTTCGAATGATCCTGTTCGCATCGACCATCACGCTGTCGGCCTTCCTGCTGTTCCTGGTGCAGCCGATCATCGCCAAGCAGATCCTGCCGTGGTTCGGCGGATCGGCGGCCGTCTGGACCACCTGCATGGTGTTCTTCCAGCTGGTGCTGCTCGCCGGTTACTTCTACTCCGACGTGCTGATCCGCCGCGCCGCGCCGCGCCGCCAGGCGATCGTGCACACGGTGCTGCTCGTCGCCAGCCTTGCCCTGCTGCCCATCGTGCCCGCCGAGGCGTTCAAGCCGACCGACGCATCGGCCCCGATCGGGCGCATCCTGCTGCTGCTTGCGGTCACCATCGGCCTGCCCTACCTGATGCTCTCGACCACCGGCCCGCTGGTGCAGGCGTGGTTCGCGCGTCGCTGGCGCGGCGGTCAGGTCTATCGTCTTTACGCGCTGAGCAACGTGGCGTCGATGCTCGCGCTGATCGCCTACCCGCCGCTGATCGAGCCCAACGCGTCGACCATGACGCAGTCGGTCGCCTGGAGCGTCGGCTATGCGGTGTTCGCCGTGCTCGCGATCGCGGCCGCCTGGGCGGGCACGAGGCACGCGCCGCTCGAGGCCGCCGCGTCGGCCGAGGCGCTCGGGACGGCGTCGTCCGCGCCGCCGGGAGCCGGTGCGGGCGCCGCCGCGATGGCCGCCGCCGATGCTCCCGCCTCGGATGCTCCCGCCGCCGTGCCGGCCGTCGCTGGCGCACCCGCTCCCGCGGCCGCCGATGCGTCGCCTTCCGGCCGCGAGCAGGCGCTCTGGCTGGCGCTGTCGGCGCTGGGATCGGTGCTGCTGCTGGCGATCACGACCCACATCACGCAGAACGTCGCATCCATCCCGTTCCTCTGGGTGCTCCCGCTCGCGCTCTATCTGCTCACCTTCATCCTGTGCTTCGACGGCGAGGGCTGGTACCGCAGGCGGATCATGGTCCCGCTGGCGGCGCTGATGGCCATGATGATGCTGTTCCTGCTCAGCTGGCGGCCCAAGATCGAGCTGGCCACGAGCACCTTCGGCGTCGAGCGCGACCTGCTCGCGATCTCGTACGCGGTGCCGGTCTACGCGATCGGCCTGTTCGTGTGCTGCATGTTCTGCCACGGCGAGCTGGTCGCCCGCAAGCCCGTGGCGCGCCACCTCACGCGCTTCTACCTGATGGTCTCGCTGGGCGGCGCGCTCGGCGGGCTGTTCGTCGGGCTGCTCGCTCCCAACATCTACTCGTGGTACTGGGAGCTGCCGGTCGCGCTCGTGCTGGTCACGCTGTTCGCGCTCTTCCTGTCGCGGCGCCTCACCATGGTGATCGCCGCGATCTGCCTGAGCGGCGGGCTGTTCGCGTACTACGACTATGCGAGCTACATCCGCGGCGATGCGGTCGCGATCGCGCGCAACTTCTACGGCACGTTGCGGGTCAAGTCGTCGGGAGCCGCCGGCGCGCCGCCGACCTCGCTGCGCCTGGTCCACGGCGTGATCACGCACGGCGAGCAGTACACCGATCCGCAGCGGCGGATGATGCCGACCACCTATTACGGCGAGACCGCGGGCATCGGCCGCACGATCCTGTCGCTGCGCGAGATCGATCCTGCGCGACCGCAGCGCGTCGGCCTCGTCGGCATGGGGGTGGGCACGCTGGCCGCCTACGGCCGCGCCGGCGACGCCTACCGTTTCTACGAGATCAATCCGCTGGTGGTCGACTGGGCGCGCAACGTGTTCGGCTACCTCGGCGGCACCCCGGCCACCGTCGAGACGGCGCTGGGCGACGCGCGGCTCGTGCTCGAGCGCGAGCAGCCGCAGCGCTTCGACGTGCTGGCCATCGATGCGTTCTCGAGCGACTCGATCCCGGTGCACCTGCTGACGCGCGAGGCGATGGAGCTCTATCGCCGGCACGTCAGCGATGACGGCGCGATCGCGATCCACATCAGCAACCGCTACCTCGACCTGCGCGGGGTCGTGCAGCAACTGGCCGATGCGATCGGCTGGCGTGCGCTCTGGATCACCGACGATCCGCCCGAGAACAGCCACCTGTTCCGCACCGACTGGGTGATCGTGACCAACAACATGGCGTTGTTCAACCGGCTCTCGGAGCAGGGCGCGGCCGAGATGAAGCTCGCCCGGGCGCTGCGCCCCTGGACCGACGACTACAACAACCTGTTCGACGTGCTGCGGTAAGCGACGTGCTGCGCCGGGGGCCGGCGCGGCGCGGCGCGGGCCTGCGGGCTCAGCCGGCGAAGCGCACGATGCCGTCGTTGCCCTCGCGCCGCTCGAGCAGGCCGGCGTGCCACAGCGCGTGCAGGTGGGCGAGCGCCTCGCCGATGGCGAACGCGAGCTGGTGGTTGTCGAAGCTGCGCCCGAACATCACCGGCACCGCCTCGGCGGCCGACAGCGGTGCGCGCCGGCAGGCGGCGAGCATGACGTCGAGCCGCTCGCGGTGGTGGGCGCGCAGCTGCGCGAGCCGGGTGTGCAGGCCGCGAAAGGGCCTGCCGTGCGAGGGCAGCACCAGCGTGTCCTCGCGGCACGACTCGAATCGGTCGAGCGAGGCAAGGTAGGACTCGACCGGGTCGGCCTCGGGCTCGAGTTCCCAGACCGACACGTTGGTCGAGATGCGTGGCAGGACCATGTCGCCGGCGATCAGCAGCGCGTCGCGTTCGCAGTAGAGCGCCGCGTGCTCGGCCGAGTGACCGTGCCCGACGATGACGCGCCAGGTGCGCTCGCCGATGGTCACGCGGTCGTTGTCGTGCAGGCGCCGGAACGTCGGTGGCACCGACGGCACCAGCGCCGCGTAGTGGTTGCCGTCGCGCTCGCGTAGCGCCGCCAGCGCCGGCCCCTCGGGCACGCCGTGACGGCGGAAGTGCAAGGCCGACGCATCGGCGTCGGCGCCCGGCAGACGCGACGACAGCACCCTGGCCTGCATGTACTCTCCCAGGGTCATCCAGAGCGGCGCGCCGCTGCGCTGCTGCAGCCAGTGCGCGCAGCCGACGTGGTCGGGGTGGTTGTGCGTGCACAGCAGCCGCGCGATCGGGCGGTCGGCCATCGGTCCGGCGAGCAGGGTCTCCCAGAGCAGGCGGGTGGGTTCGGCCGCTATCCCGCAGTCGACGATCGTCCAGCCCGGCCCGTCGGCCAGCGCCCACAGGTTGATGTGGTCGAGCGCGAACGGCAGCGGCATGCGCAGCCAGTGCACGCCCGGGGCCGCCTCGAGCAGCTCGCCCGGCGGCGGCAGGCGGTCGGCGTAGGGGTAGGCGAGCTGGCGCTCGAGAGCATTCATCGGGCTGCGGGCGTGGGCGCTAGAATGTGGGGCTGTCCAGTGTAGCCGGCGAGCCGCGCACGCGCCGCCCGCCGCCGTTGCGGAGTCGCCCATGCTGAACATTCCCGGACTTTCCTTCGACCTCGGCGAAGACATCGCCATGCTGCGCGACGCGCTGCAGCATTTCACCGCCGCCGAGATCACGCCGCGTGCCGCCGAGATAGACCGCACCGACCAGTTCCCCATGGACCTCTGGCGCAAGCTCGGCAGCCTGGGCGTGCTCGGCATGACCGTGCCCGAGGAGTATGGCGGCTCCAGCCTCGGCTACCTCGGGCACATCGTGGCCCTCGAGGAGATCTCGCGCGGCTCGGCCTCGGTCGGGCTGTCGTACGGCGCGCACTCCAACCTGTGCGTCAACCAGATCATGCGCAACGGCACCGACGAGCAGCGCCGGCGCTACCTGCCGCGGCTGGTCAGCGGCGAGCACATCGGCGCCCTGGCCATGTCGGAGCCGGGCGCGGGCTCCGACGTGGTGTCGATGCGGCTGCGCGCCGACCGCAAGGGCGACCACTACGTGCTCAACGGCAGCAAGATGTGGATCACCAACGGGCCCGACGCCGACGTCATGGTCATCTACGCCAAGACCGACCCCGCCGCCGGCCCGCGCGGCATGACCGCCTTCCTGGTCGAGAAGACCTACGCCGGTTTTTCGGTCGCCCAGAAGCTCG
>JBILUW010000253.1:0-5663 GCA_044370795.1 Burkholderiaceae bacterium | reverse complement strand
ACCGGCGCGTCGCGGCGCAGCCGTGCGAACCAGGCGCCGACGGTGCCATCACGAAACAGCGCCGGATCGCTGACGTCGATGCGCTCGAGCGGGGTGGTCCAGGGATCGGCGTGCTGGTCGGCGGCGGCGGGTGCGTTCATGGGCGTGTCCTCGGGGAAGTGAACACCGGGCGGGAGGCGGGCACCACGCGGGGCGCGGCGGCGTTGCTTCAGGGGCCGGCCGGGTCGGCGCGATTGGCGATGCCCGATGGCACGTGGCCGGTGGGCCCGGCAAGCGCGGCCGACTCGCAGTGGCGGGTCTGGTCGTCGAAGAAGAAATCGGGCTCGAACTCGCGCAGGAACGGGCCCTTGTCGAGGCCACCGAGGAACATCGCCTCGTCGACCTCCAGGCCCCAGTCCATCAGCGTTCGGATCGCGCGCTCGTGCGCCGGCGCGCTGCGCGCCGTGACCAGCGCGGTGCGGATGCGCATGCCGGCGCGGCTGCCGGCGCGCTGCAGGCCGTGCAGGGCCTCGAGCAGCGGCATGAAAGGCCCGGAGGGCAGCGGCCGGCCGGCGTGGGTTTCCTCGTGGCGCTGGAAGGCATCGAGGCCGTGGTGCTGAAAGACCCGCTCGGACTCGTCGGAAAACAGCACCGCATCGCCGTCGAAGGCGATGCGCACCTCGTTCGGATGCGACTCGGAGGCCTTGACCGAATCGGGAAACACCCGCGCTGCGGGAAAGCCGGCATCGAGGGCCGCGCGGACGTCGTCGCCGTTGGCCGAGAGGAACAGGTTGGCCTTGAGCGGCGCCAGGTAGGGCCAGGGGGTGCGTCCGCGGGTGAACACGCCGCGCTCCAGACGCAGACCCGCGTGGCGCGCCGAGCGGAAGACCCGCAGGCCGCTGACCGGGTCGTTGCGCGAGACCACCACCACCTCGACCCGGCGCTCGGGCTCCGGCGTGTCGGGCGCATCGAAGGCGAGCAGCTTGCGCACCAGCGCGCAGGCCACGCCCGGCAGCGCCGGCCGCTCGAGGCGATCGCGCTGCAGGGCCATGTAGGCGGCGTCGTCATCGCGCTCGAAGACCTGGTTTTCCTCCTCGAAGTCGAAGACCGCCCGCGACGAGATCGCCACCACGAGCTTGCCTTCGAGAGAAACCGGCATGGCCTCGGCCTCCGCGCAGAATCAGAAACGTCACGATACAGACGTGGCGCGATGATAGCCTTGCCGTCATGGCGATCGGCAACCGCTTGTTCGACGAGATCGCGGTGGGCGACACGGCGCGCGCCACCCGGGTATGCACCGCGCAGGATCTGCGCGCCTTCGCGCTCGCCGGCGCCAGCCCCGTGCCGCTGCCCGCGGCGGGCGACGCGTCGCCCTCGGCGCCCGACGAAGAGCTCGCGCCGGCCAACTGGATCGCCGAGCAGTTCGCGCGGCTGGTTGCGATGCGCCTGCCAGGTCCGGGGGCGCGCCTGCGGGCGCAGTCGCTCACCTTCCATCGGCCGGTGGCCGTCGGCGACGAGCTGCGGCTCGAGGTCGTCGTGGTCGAGAAGCGGCCGCCGTCGCTGCTGGTGCTGCGCGCAAGCGCGCGCGGCCCGGCCGGCGAGCCGGTGGCCGAAGGCGTGCTCGAGGCGATCGCCCCGGCCGCGCGGCGCACCGTGGCCGGCGGCGACCCGACCGAGGTGCTCATTCATCGCTACGGTCACGGCCAGCGCCTGCTCGCCGCCTGCGCGCGGCTGGCCGCGCTGCCCACGGCGGTGGCGATGCCCCACGATCTGCCCTCGCTCGAGGGTGCCCTGCTGGCGGCCGAAGCCGGCCTGATCGTTCCCGTGCTGGTGGGCGCGCGAGCGCGCATCGCCGAGCTCGCGCATGCCGCCGGCCGATCGCTCGAGAACGTCGAGCTCGTCGAGGCAGGCTCGCCGGCCGAGTGCGCGGCGGCCGCGGTCGCGCTGTGCGCACAGGGCCGCGCGGGCGCCATCCTCAAGGGCTCGCTGCACTCCGACACCCTGATGGCGGCGGTGGTGGCGCGCGACGCGGGCTTGCGCACCGGCCGGCGCATGAGCCATGTCTTCGTGATGGACGTGCCCGGCGTCGACCATCCGCTGTTCGTGTCCGACGCGGCGATCAACATCGCCCCGGACCTGCTCGCCAAGGCCGACATCGTGCGCAATGCCATCGACCTGGCGCGCGCCTGCGGGCTGGCGCAGCCTCGGGTGGCCGTGCTCTCGGCGGTCGAGACGGTCAATCCGGCCATCCCGTCCACCCTCGACGCCGCGCTGCTCGCGAAGATGGCCGAGCGCGGCCAGATCGAGGGCGGCCTGGTCGACGGCCCCCTGGCCATGGACAACGCGGTCGATCTCGGGGCGGCGCGCGCCAAGGGCATCGCCTCGCCGGTGGCGGGCCGCGCCGAGGTGCTGATCGCCCCCGACCTCGAAGCCGGCAACCTGATCGCCAAGGAGCTGAGCTTCCTCGCCCACGCCGAGTCGGCGGGGCTGGTGATGGGCGCGCGCGTGCCGGTGATGCTCACCAGCCGGGCCGATCCGGCGCGCTCGCGCCTGCTGTCGTGCGCGCTCGCCCTGCTGGTGGTGCACTGGCAGCGCACCGGCGCCTGCGCCGTCGCATGAGCCTGCTGACGCTGAACGCGGGCTCGTCGTCGCTGAAGTTCGCGCTGTACGACGAGCTCGGCCCCCGGGGCGACCAGGACGACGACCCCGTACCGCTGCTCGCCGGCCAGGTGGCCGGCCTCGACGCCAGCCCGCGGCTCGAACTCGCCCTGGCCGGGCAGGCCCGGCGCGCGCAGGCGCTGCCGCGCGAGGGTCCGGGCAAGGTCGACGATCTCGACGATGCGCTCGACGCGGTGCTCGACGGGCTGCCCGCCTGGGCGCCCGGCCGTGTGGTGCGCGCCGTGGGCCACCGGGTGGTGCACGGCGGCACCGACTACGCCGCGCCGCAGGTGATCGACGACGCGACGCTGGCCGCACTGGCCCATCTGTGCCCGCTCGCGCCGCTGCACCAGCCCTTCAATCTGGCGGGCATTCGCGCGGCCCGCGCGCGCTTTCCCGGCGTGCTGCAGCTCGCCTGCTTCGACACGGCGTTTCACCGCGGCCATCCCTTCGTGCACGACGCCTACGCACTGCCGCGCGAGCTGCATGCCGCCGGGGTGCGCCGCTACGGCTTTCACGGCCTGTCGTACGCCTACGTCGCGCGGCGGCTGGCGCGGCTCGACCCTCAGGCTGCCGCAGGGCGCACGGTGGTGGCGCACCTGGGCAGCGGCGCCTCGGCGTGCGCGCTGCAGACCGGCAGCTCGCTCGCCTCCACCATGGGCTTCACCGCGCTCGACGGCCTGCCGATGGGCACCCGCCCCGGCCAGCTCGACGCCGGCGTGCTGCTGTGGCTGATCGCCGAGCGCGGGCTCGACGGGGAGGCGCTCACCGATCTGCTCTACCGCCAGAGCGGCCTGAAGGCGCTGTCAGGCCTGAGCGCCGACATGCGCACGCTGCGGGCAAGCACCGATCCACGGGCGCGCCAGGCGATCGACTACTTCGTGGCGCGTCTGCGCGAGGCGGTGGGCGCACTGGCCGCGGCCCTGGGAGGGCTCGACGCCCTGGTTTTCACCGGCGGTATCGGCGAGCACGATGCGCTCACCCGCGCCGAGACGGTGGCGGGCCTGGGGTTCCTGGGACTGACGCTGGACGAGACGGCCAACGCCACCCACGGCAGCGCGCGCGACGGGCTGATCAGCCGGGCCGAAGCGCCGGTGCGGATGTGGGTGGTGCCCACCGACGAGGAGGCGGAGATCGCCCGTCACCTCGCCGAGGCGCTTGCGCGCGCCAGCTGAGGCAGCAGGCGGAGGGCGCAGGCCCGCGCGGCACCGACCGCGCGAGCGTCACTGCTGCGGCGGCACGCCGGAGGCCTTGAAGACCTCGCCCCAGCGCGGGGTGTCCTTGCGAACGATCTCGGTGAACTCGGCCGGCGTGGTGCCGGTGGCCAGCAGGCCGAGCTCGAGGATGCGCTTGCGGCCCTCGGGCGACTGCAGGATCTTGTTGATCTCCTGGCTCATCCGCTCGACAGCGGCCTTCGGCGCACCCTTGTTGGTCACGATGCCGTTCCAGCCCACCAGGTCCAGCGGATAGCCCTGTTCGCTGAAGGTGGGCGTGTTCGGATAGAGCGGCCAGCGCTTGGTGCCCGTGACGGCCAGCAGCGTGGCGCGGCCCCCCTGGATGAAGGGACCGGTGGTGGCGAAGTCGTGCACGCCCATCGTCGCCACCCCGGCCACGATGTCCTGCGCGGCGGGGCCTGCGCCCTTGTAGGCGACGTGCACGGTGTCGAGCTTCGCGGCGTTCCTGAGCATCTCGCCGTACAGGTGCGACGAACTGCCCATGCCGAACGAGGCGTAGGTGGTCTTGCCCGGGTTGCGGCGCGCGTGCGCGACGAACTCGTCGACCGTGCGGATGCCGCTGGCCGACGACACGATCATCCCGAGCGCGGCCTCGCCGAGCTGGGTGACCATGTCGAAGTCCTCGAGCGGCGAATAGGGCAGCTTCGCGTAGGCGTAGACGTTGATGCAGAAGTTCGAGGAATTCACGTACACGAAGGTGTAGCCGTCGGCCGGCGCCTGCCTGGCGGCAACGACGCCGACGATGCCCTGCGCGCCGGCGCGGTTCTCGACGATGATGGGCTGGCCGAGCACCGGCGCGAGCTTCTCAGCCAGGAAGCGCGACACGATGTCGGTCTGGCCGCCCGGCGGATAGGGCACGATCAGCTTGATCGGGCGCACCGGCCAGGCCTGCTGGGCCAGGGCAGCACTGAAGGGGGCGAGCATGAGCAGTGCCGCGGCGGCGAGCCGGGCCATCAGGGGCATGCGGATCACGGGAGTCTCCTTGGTTGATCGTCTGGGCGATCAGCGTCGCGCGCCGATTATCGGGCGCCGGCCGGGCTGCGGCGAGGCGGCGTAGGGCCGTTTTCCGGCCGGTACAATCGCGGGTCCGCGCCCTGCCCCGGCGCGGCCACGCGTGCCGCCCGACCACGGGCCCGTCCTTTTTCCGAGGAAGCATCCCATGTCCCTGCAATGCGGCATCGTCGGTCTGCCCAACGTCGGCAAGTCCACGCTCTTCAACGCGCTCACCAAGGCGGGCATCGCCGCCGAGAACTATCCGTTCTGCACGATCGAGCCCAACGTCGGCATCGTCGAGGTGCCCGACCCGCGTCTCGAGGCGCTCGCCGGGATCGCCAAACCGCAGAAGGTGCTGCCGGCCACGGTCGAGTTCGTCGACATCGCCGGGCTGGTGGCTGGCGCATCGAAGGGCGAAGGTCTGGGCAACCAGTTCCTCGCCAACATCCGCGAGACCGACGCGATCGTGCACGTGGTGCGCTGCTTCGAGGACGGCAACGTCGTGCACGTGAGCGGGCGCATCGATCCGCTGTCCGACATCGAGGTGATCGACACCGAACTCGCGCTGGCCGACATGGCCACCGTCGAGAAGGCGCTGCTGCGCTACGGCAAGGTCGCGCGCGCCGGCGGCGACAAGGAGGCCGCGCGCCTGGTGGCGGTGCTCGAGAAGTGCCAGAAGATCCTCGACCAGGCCAGGCCGGTGCGCGCGCTCGACCTCTACGAGGAGGAGAAGGCGCTGCTCAAGCCGCTTTGCCTGATCACGGCCAAGCCGACCATGTACGTGGCCAACGTGAAGGA
>JBILUW010000251.1:0-5666 GCA_044370795.1 Burkholderiaceae bacterium | reverse complement strand
GGGCTGCGGATGTAGTCGTCGCTGTCGTGGTTGATGACGCCGTCGCGGTCGAGCACGACGAGCCGCGTGGGCGTCATGCGGTAAGCCGCGAGATGTCGGCGACCCGGTTCATCAGCCCGTGCAGGCGTGCGAGCAGGCACAGCCGGTTGGCCCGCACGCGCGGGTCGTCGGCCATCACCATGACCTGGTCGAAGAAGCGGTCGACGGCATCGCGCGCCTGCGCCATCGTCGACAGTGCGCCGGCGTAGTCGTGGGCGTCGATGCTGTGGCCGACCTGCGGAGCCAGGCCGGCCAGCTGCTCGGCGAGTTCGCGCTCGGCCGGGTCGGTCAGCAGCGCATCGTCGAGAGCTGCCGCCGCAGCGTCGCCCGACTTGCGCAGGATGTTGCCGATGCGCTTGTTGGCCGCCGCCAGCGCCTGCGCCTGCGGCATCGCCGAGAAGGCGCGCACCGCCGCCAGCCGATCGGGCACGCGGGCAAGGTCGGCCGGCCGCAGGTCGATGACAGCGGCAACCTCCTGCGCCGAGTGGCCGCGGTCGCGCAGCCAGCCGGCGAGCCGCTCGTAGATGAAGTCCTCGAGCGCCGTGCGCCCCTGGGCGGCCTCGAGCTCGAAGGCGGCAAACGCGGTGTCGAGGAGCGCGGGCAGCGGCAGCGGCAGGCGACCCTCGACGAGCATGCGGATCACGCCCAGCGCGTGCCGGCGCAGCGCGAACGGGTCCTTGTCGCCGGTGGGTTGCTGGCCGATGCCGAACAGCCCGGCGAGCGTTTCGAGCTTGTCGGCAAGCGCGACCGCCGTGCCGGTCTGGGTGCGCGGCAGCGCATCGCCGGCAAAGCGCGGCTGGTAGTGCTCGACGATGGCCGCGGCCACCGCCTCGGGCTCGCCGTCGTGGCGGGCGTAGTAGGCGCCCATCACGCCCTGCAGCTCGGGAAACTCGCCAACCATGCCGGTGAGCAGGTCGGCCTTGGCGAGCTGCGCGGCGCGATCGACGTGCGCGGCGTCGGCGCCCAGGGCCGCGGCGACGCCGGCGGCGATCCGCCGCACCCGCTCGGTGCGTTGCGCCTGCGTGCCCAGTCGGGCGTGGTAGACGACGGCGGCAAGCGCCGGCACCCGGTCGGCCAGGCGGGTGCGGCGGTCCTGGTCGAAGAAGAAGCGCGCATCGGCCAGGCGCGGCCGCACGACCCGCTCGTTGCCGTCGACGATCAGTGACGGATCGTCGATTTCCATGTTCGAGACGATCAGAAAGCGTGGCAGCAGCCGGCCGGCGGCATCGAACAGCGGGAAGTACTTCTGGTTGGTGCGCATCGTGAGGATCAGGCACTCCTGCGGCACCTGCAGGAAGACCTCCTCGAAGGCGCCCACGTACACCGCTGGCCACTCGACCAGTGCGGTTACCTCCTCGAGCAGCGCTTCGAGGTCGGCGGCAGCGCCCAGGCTCGCGCCGAGTTCGCTGGCGCGCGCCTGAAGCTGCGACAGGATGCGCGCGCGGCGGGTGTCGAAGTCGGGCAGCACCCGGCCCTGGCGCTCGAGCACATGGACGTAGGCCGCGGCGTCGGCGATCTCGAGCTCGGCGCCGCTCTGGAAACGGTGGCCGTAGGTGGTGCGCCCGGCGGCCAGACCCAGCACCTGCGCCGGCACGATGCGCTCGCCGTGCAGCACGAGCAGCCGGTGCGCGGGCCGCACGAAGCTTACGCAGGTGACCCCGTCGGCGAGCTGGTACTCCATCACCTTGGGGATGGGCAGACGCCCGAGCGCGTGGGCGATCAGGGCGTCGATGCAGCCGTCGAGGGTCTCGCCAGGCACGGTGGTGCTGAACCAGAAGCACTCCTGGCGGCCGTCGGAGGCCCGCGTGAGCTGCTCGGTGGTGGCGCCCTGCTTGAGCGCCCACTTGCGCAGCGCCTCGGTCGGCTGGCCGTCGGCATCGAGCCCGACCTTGACCGACGGGCCCTTGAGGTCGACGCGGCGCGACTCGCCGACCTGCGCGACGTCGTCGACCCGCACCGCCAGCCGCCGCGGCGTGCAGAACGCGCGGTGCCCGGCCTGCGCCGGCGCCAGCCCGCGGCTGCGCAGCCCCTCGACGATCGCGGTGGCGAAGGCATCGCCCAGGCGTCGCAGGGCCTTCGGGGGCAGCTCTTCGGTGAAGAGCTCGATCAGCAACTGGTGCGAACTCATTCAGGCCGCCTTGCCGAGCGCGCCGGCCATCGGGAAGCCAAGGCGCTCGCGCGATTCGTAGTAGGCCTGCGCGACGGCGCGCGCGAGCTGGCGCACCCGGCCGATGTAGGCCGCACGCTCGGTCACCGAGATGGCGCCGCGGGCATCGAGCAGGTTGAAGGTGTGCGAGCACTTCATGACCATCTCGTAGGCCGGCAGCGCCAGCGGCACCGCGATCAGGCGGCGCGCCTCGGCCTCGTACTCGTCGAAGTGGCGAAACAGCATCGCGGTGTTGGCGTGCTCGAAGTTGTAGGTCGACTGCTCGACCTCGTTCTGGTGGAACACGTCGCGGTAGGTCACGCCTTCGGTCCAGACGAGGTCGTAGATGCTCTGCACGCGCTGCAGGTACATCGCGAGGCGCTCGATGCCGTAGGTGATCTCGCCGGTGACCGGGCGGCACTTCAGCGACCCCACCTCCTGGAAGTAGGTGAACTGCGTGACCTCCATGCCGTTGAGCCAGACCTCCCAGCCCAGGCCCCAGGCGCCCAGGGTGGGCGACTCCCAGTCGTCCTCGACGAAGCGGATATCGTTGCGCTGGGTGTCGATGCCCAGCGCGCGCAGCGAGCCGAGATAGAGCTCGAGGATGTCGGGCGGCGACGGCTTGAGCACCACCTGGTACTGGTAGTAGTGCTGCAGGCGGTTCGGGTTGTCGCCGTAACGGCCGTCCTTGGGCCGGCGCGAAGGCTGGACATACGCCGCTCGCCAGGGCTCGGGCCCGATTGCGCGCAGGAAGGTGGCGGTGTGGAAGGTGCCGGCGCCGACTTCCATGTCGTAGGGCTGCAGCAGTGCGCAGCCCTGGCTGTCCCAGTATTCCTGGAGCTTCAGGATGACTTGCTGGAAGGTGAGCATCGGTGGCGAACCTGGCGGGGTCGAAGCGCCGGATTCTACTGGATCGGGTTGCGCCGCCTTGCGCGTGCGGCCATGGCCGCGGCAACGAGCAGCACCGCGGCGAGCGCCGCGATCGGTGCGTCGCCGGCTGCGACGAAGGGCGTCGTGCCGGCGGTTGCCTGCACGCGGGTGTCGAGCACCGCCTCGCGCTGGTTGGGCAAGCGCGCCAGGACGCGGCCGCGGTGGTCGATCGAGGCGGTCACGCCGGTGTTGGTGGCGCGCAGCATCGGCCTGCCGGTCTCGAGGGCGCGCATGCGCGAGATCTCGAGGTGCTGCGGCAGCGCGTGCGAGTCGCCGAACCAGGCGATGTTGCTGACGTTGAGCAGCACCCCGGCCGATGCCGGCGCGCGCACCGCCGCGGCGATCTCGCCGCCGAACAGATCCTCGTAGCAGATGTTGGCCGCGATCCGCAGGCCGCCCACCGTGAAGGGGGGCTGCGGCGGCTCGCCGCGCGCGAAGCTGCCAAGCGGGATGCGCATCATGCGCACGAACCATGCGAAGCCCCAGGGGATGAACTCGCCGAAGGGCACCAGGTGCTGCTTGTCGTAGCGGCCGCCCCCGGGCCCGCCGTCGAGCAGCAGCACGCTGTTGGTGATCCGCAGGCCGCCGTCAGCGGAGGGGTCGACCAGCGGCACGCCCAGGGCCAGCGCGGCCCCGCGCGCACGCAGCGCCGTCATGATCTCGTCGCGGATGGTGTCAGGGGTGGCGCTCCAGGGCGTGACCCAGGCGGTTTCGGGCAGCACGGTCAGGGCCGCGCGGCTTTCCGTGACGTGGCGCGCGTAGGCGCGCATGGCGGCCACCGCCGCGCCGGGTTCGAACTTCAGTGACTGCGCGACGTTGCCCTGCACCAGCCGCACCGACAGCAGATCGCCCGCGGGCCGCACGAATTCGAGCGTGCCCAGCGGCACGCAGGCCGCCAGCGCGGCCGCGGCAGCGCCCGCGCGCGCGGCGCGCTGCCGCGTGTCCAGGCCCGGCAGCGCAGCCTGCGCCACGATGGCGGCGACGGCCACCGCGGCCGCGCCCACGCCGTGCGCGCCCAGCAGCGGCGCGATCGCGGCCAGCGGACCGTCGAGGTGCGCGTAGCCCACCGCGAGCCAGGGAAAGCCGGTGAACAGCCAGCCGCGCGCGAGTTCGGCGAGCGTCCAGGCGCCGCATAGTGCGGCGACCACCCACCAGGCCGCCGTCGCGGGCGCAGCCAGCGCTGTGGACTGCGGGGGCGATGGCGCCATCGGCCCGTCGCGCCCGCGCCCGCCGCCGAGCGTCAGCGCGCAGGCCGCTGCCGGAAACACTGCAAGATAGGCGCAGAACGCGACCAGAGCGAGCGCGGCGAGCAGCCAGGGCATGCCGCCGTGGTCGTGCATGCTGACGTGCAGCCAGCACAGGCCGGCGCTGAAGTGGCCCAGCGCGAACGCGAAGGCGAGCCCGAAGACCGCGCGGCGCCCGCGTGGCGCCGCGATCATGATCAGTCGCAGGCCCGCCGCGAGCGCTGCGATCTGCAGCCACCACGCCGGCCAGGGCGCGAAGGCGAGGGCGTGCAGGGCGCCCAGCGCGAGCAAGGCCAGGGCGGGCGCGAGCAATGCGCGCCGGCCCGCGCGATCGGGAGCCGCGGGGCCCGGCAGGATCGAGGGCTTCGCGAACGAACCGCGTTCGCCCACGCCGTCAGCCGTCGGCGTGTTCGGCGGCCGCTTCGGTGGCCGCCCGGGGCAGGCGCTCGGCCTGCAGCAGGTGGGCCTGGCGCGCGTCGGCGCGCAGCACCTCGAATCGCCACTCGCCGATCAGGGCCTCGTCGCCGCGCTGCGGCACATGGCCGAGCTGGGCGGTGACGAGGCCGCCGACGGTGTCGAAGGCGTCGTCGGGCAGCCGGACGTCGAAGCGCCGGTTGAAGGTCTCGATGGGGGTCATCGCGCGCAGCCGGTAGCGCGGCCCGTGCGCGCCTGCGCCGGCCGTCACGATCTCGTCGGCGACCTCGGCCTCGTCGAATTCGTCCTCGATGTCGCCGACGATCTGCTCGAGCACGTCCTCGATGGTGATCAGGCCGCTGACCGCGCCGTACTCGTCGACGACGATGGCGAGGTGGGTGTGAGACGCCCGGAAGTCGCGCAGCAGGACATTGAGCGGCTTCGATTCGGGGATGAACACCGCGGGCCGCACGAGCTGCCGCAGTGGCGGGGGCGCGGCGCCGCCGAGCTGCAGCAGGCTCTTGGCGTGCAGCACGCCGATCACGTTGTCGAGGTCGCCGTCGACGACCGGGAAGCGCGAGTGTCCGGCGGCGATCACGCGGGGCAGGAACTCGGCGGGCGCCTGCGAGACGTCGATGACGTCCATGCGCGCGCGCGGCACCATGATGTCGCGGGCCGACAGTTCGGCCACCTGGAGGACGCCCTCGATCATCGAGAGGGCATCGTCGTCGAGGAGTTCGCGGTCATGCGCTCCGCGCAGCAGACCGAGCAGCTGTTCACGGTCTTCGGGCGCGCGCAGCAGCAGCGCCGAGAGCCGTTCGAGCAGCGAGCGCCGGGGCTCGATGCCCGATGAGGCATCCGTCATCGGATCGGGAGGAAGTTGCGACGCTCCG
>JBILUW010000250.1:0-5677 GCA_044370795.1 Burkholderiaceae bacterium | reverse complement strand
CGCTGATCGCCGACGCGGATCGCGCCGAGATCGCCGCGCGGATGCAGGCGTTGCGCGCGGACAGCGCCGGTGGCGATACCGGCTTCGTCCTCGAGTACCGGATCGACCACCCGCGCTCGGGCCGGCGTTGGGTGCGCTGCATCGGCAGGCGGGAATCCGCCGGTCGCGGCCTCGCCGTGCTGGCGGTGGGCATCGACATCGACGTGACCGCCGAGCGTGCCGCGGCCGAAGCGATGGAGCAGGCCCGCCTCGCCGCCGAGGCTGCCAGCCGGGCCAAGAGCGCCTTCCTCGCCAACATGAGCCACGAGATCCGCACGCCGATGAACGCCATCATCGGCATGACCGGACTGGCCCACCGCGCGACCTCGCTGGCCCAGTCGAGCTCTTATGCCGCCCAGGCCCACGCCGCGGCCCGCAGCCTGCTCACGGTCCTCAACGACGTTCTCGACTTCTCCAAGATCGAAGCCGGCCGGCTCGACGTCGAAAGCATCGCCTTCCCGATCGAGACCATGCTCTCGCCGGTGCTCGACGTCGCCGGCTTTGCCGCCGGCGAAAAGCACCTTTCGGTGCTGCTCGACGTCGGCCCCGACGTGCCCGCCCGCTGCGTCGGCGACCCTGCCCGCATCTCGCAGATCCTGCTCAATCTCGTCGGCAATGCCGTGAAGTTCACCGAGGCCGGCTACGTGCGCATCAACGTGCGCCGACCGGCGCCCGGCCGGCTGCGCTTCGAGGTGGTCGACTCGGGCGTGGGGCTCACCGCCGCGCAGCAGAGCGAAATCTTCGAGCCTTTCACGCAGGGCGACCCCAGCACCAGCAGGCGCTTCGGCGGCACGGGTCTGGGCCTGACCATCTGCCGCCGGCTTGCCGATCTGATGCACGGCTCGCTGGGGGTCACGTCGGCGCCAGGCCGGGGCGCCGCCTTCTGGCTCGAACTGCCGCTGGCGGAGGTGAGCGGCGAGGCTCCGCTGTGGCTGCCGCTGCTGCGCGCGCCGCGCGTTGCGCTGGCCCACGCCGATGCGCAGGTGCGCGAATGCCTGGCGCGGCAGGCGGCCACGCTGGGAGCCGACGTGCGCGAGTTCGCCGATGAGCCTGCGCTGCTCGCGTGGCTGGCGATGCAGCCGCAGGGTCAGGCCGTCGTGGCGTGCGTCGATCCGCGCCTGCTGCCGCCCGACCACGGCCCCTGGCTGAGGACGGTCTCAGAGTTGTCGTGCCAGCCGCGCGTCGTGCTGCTTGCACGTCGGCTGTCGACCCTGGCGCCTGGCGAGGCGGCGCTGCTCGAGCCGGTGCTGCCGTCGGCGCTGCGCCGTGCGCTCGACCCGCAGGTGGCGCCGCCCGGTGGCGAGCCCATCGGCCCGGTGCTTGCGCCGGTCGGCGGGGACGACGCCGCAACCCACCGCGGCAGCCTGAGCGGCACCGACGTCCTGCTCGTCGAAGACAACGACCTCAACCGCGCCCTCGTGATGGCCATCCTGGCCGAGACGGGTGCGACCGTGCGCGAGGCGCATGACGGGACGCAGGCGGTTGCGGCGGTGCGCCAGCGCGTGCCCGACGTGGTGCTCATGGACATACACATGCCGCTGATGGATGGCTTTCAGGCGACCGCCGCGATCCGCGCGCTCGGACCGGCCGGTCGTGATCTGCCGATCATCGCGACCACCGCCGACGCCCTCGAGGGCGATCGCGATCGTGCGCTGCGGGCCGGCATGAACGATCACCTGGTCAAGCCGCTCGAGCCGAGCCGGCTCATTGCGGCCTTGCGTCGCTGGGGCCAGCGCGGCCCCCGCCCGGCGCCCCGGGAGCTGGCTCCCGCGCCGGCCGGAGCACCGTCGACCGGCGGCAGCGCGGCCGCCGCAACCCCCGCGCCGTCAGCGCCGGTCAAGCCGGTGCTCGATCGTGTCGAGGGTCTGCGCGGCTGCCTCGGGCGCCCTGTGCTGTTCGCCCGGACCCTGCGAATCTTTGGCGACCTCTATGCGCCCGTCGTCGGCCAGCTCGCCGACGACGGCTCGGCCGAGCCCGATCTGGCCCGCCTGGTGCACACCCTGAAGGGCAGCGTGCGCTCGCTCGGCATGATCCGGCTGGCCGATCTTGCGCTGGCCATCGACCGCGAGCGGCGCGCCGGGCTCGTGTCCGCGGCGCGGCGGGCCGAACTGCGCGAGGTGCTCGAACTGACGCTCGAGCAGGCCCGCGCGGCGCTCGCCGAACTCGAGGAGGCGTCGCCCAGCGGCAACGCCGGCTGACGGCCCGCCAGCCGCCAGCCGCCGGCGGGGCTCAGTCGGCGAACCGGATCACCACGCGGCCCACGACCTGCCGATCCGCGAGCAGACGGAACCCCTCGAGCGCCCGCTCGAAGTCGATCTCGTGGCCGATGTGCGGCACCAGCACGCCCTCGGCCGCGAGCCGGTCGACCGCGGCGACGTTCTCGGCGCCCAGCGCCGGAAAGCGCCGGCCGTACTCGCCCGCCCGCACGCCGAGCACCGAGATGCCGCGGATCAGGATCTGATTGGCGGCGATGGTCGGAATCCGGCCGTCGGCGAAGCCGACGATCAGCAGCCGTCCGCCCCAGGCGAGGCAGCGCACCGAGGCGTCGAAGATGTCGCCGCCGACCGGGTCGTAAACCACATCCACGCCGCGGTCGCCGGTGAGCGCGCGCACCCGGTCGCGCAGACCGGCCACGCCGGTCTGCCGCAGATCGATCACCTCGTGCGCGCCGTTGGCCCGGGCGGCCTCGAGGCGTTGCGGGTGCGAGGCGGTGGCGATCACCCGCGCGCCCAGGTGCACGCCCAGACGCACGGCCGCGATACCCACCCCGCCGCCGGCGCCGTGCACCAGCAAGGTCTCGCCCGAACGCAGCTGGCCGCGGCACACCAGCGAGACATAAGCGGTGAGCCCCTGCGAGCCCAGTGCCGCCGCCTGCGCGATGCTCAGGCCGGGGGGCGGCGGGCGCAGCGCGCGCGCCGGCAGGATGCGCTCGCGTGCGAGCGCGCCCTCCTTGGCCGAGCCGATCACCCGCGTGCCCGGCGTCAGCCAGGCCGCCACATCGGGTCCGGTCTCGATGACCTCGGCGCAGCACTCCATGCCCGGCACGAAGGGCAGTTCGGGCTTGTGCTGATAGCCGCCCCGGGTCATCAGCAGGTCGGGAAAGCCGATGGCCACCGCCAGCGTGCGCAGCCTGACTTCGCCGGCGCCGAGCGCGCGCCGCGGCAGATTTTCGAAGCCAACCCCCGAGAGGTCGTCGCTCAGCCGGCGGCAGACCAGCGCCGCGCCTGCGTCGCCGCTCACGTCGCTTTGCCCGAGGCGGCTGCCGCGTCGAGTTCGGCGAAGACCCGCCGCGCGATGCGAAAGCTGTCGAGCGCGGCCGGTGCGCCGCAGTAGACCGCTGTTTGCAGCAGGATCTCCTTGATCTCGTCGCGGGTGACGCCGTTGCGCACTGCGCCGCGCACGTGGATCTCGAACTCGTGGGGCCGGTTGAGCGCGGTGATCATCGCGAGGTTGAGCATGCTGCGGGTACGAAAGTCGAGGCCGGGGCGCGTCCAGGAGGCTCCCCAGGCGTGTTCGGTGAGGTAGTCCTGCAGGTCGCGGGTGAAGTCGTCGGCCTCGCGGAAGGCGCGCTCGACATAGGCCTCGCCCAGCACCTTGCTGCGGGCGGCGTAGCCTTTCTTCCAGGCGTCGGATCGGTCGTCTTGGCTCATCGTGGGCTCCAGGGTGGCTCGGGGGGAGGGGGTGCCGCAGTCATTCTTCCTCGGCGCGCGAAAAGCCCGCCATGCGGCCGCCGTCGATGACGATGGTCTGGCCGGTCATGAAGCGGCCCGAGGGGCTGGCGAGCAGCACCGCGGCGCCGGCGATCTCGTCGGGCTCGCCGATGCGCCGCAGCGGCGTGTGGCGCACGGTGCGCTCGAGCAGCCAGGGTGTCTCCCAGAGCTGGCGGGCGAAGTCGGTGCGGATCAGGCCGGGGGCGATGCAGTTGGCCCGGACGTTGTCGCGCCCCCACTCGACGGCGAGATTGCGCGCGAGCTGCATGTCGGCCGCCTTCGAGAGCGCGTAGACCCCGAGGCGGTCGGAGCCCTGGTAGCCGCCGATCGAGGAGATGATGATGATCGCGCCATCCTTGCGGGCGGCCATCTGCGGCGCGACCATGTTGGTCAGCCAGAAATTGCTGCGCACGTTGCTGTTCATCACGCGGTCGTAGGCCTCGTCGCTCATCCCCGTGGCCGGGCCGTAGTACGGATTGACCGCCGCGTTGCACACCAGCACGTCGATCCGGCCCCAGGTCTGGTTGGTGCGCTCCACCATGGCTGCGAGGTCGTCCTTGCGGCCGATGTGGCAGGCCATCGCGAAGGCCTCGCCGCCGCGCGCCCGTATGCCCTCGACCACGGTCTCGCAGGCGTCGAGCTTGCGGCTAGAGACCACCACGCGGGCACCGTGCTCGGCCATGCGCTCGGCGATCGCCCGGCCGATGCCGCGGCTGGCCCCGGTGATGACGGCGACCTTGCCCTGCAGGTCGAAGAGCGGCGCGCTCGGGCGGCCTTGGGCGGAGGTGTCGGGAGGGGGCATCGGTGATCTCGGATGGGTGCGGCTTGCTGCCTGACGATGGCTATCGGGCCAGCCGGTGGCCGATGAACGCGGTCGATGATAGCGGCCGACGCTGGCGGCGACCCGCCAGTACCGTTCCGCTTGCCCGCTATACTCGTCGGACGGACCAGGCAGGGCACGCGCGCCGCCGGTCCGTTGTGAGCCCCTGCGCGGAGATCCATTGGCGCCTGCGCCCCATCCTGACGGCTGCCTGCCCGGCGTGATGCTGCCCCCCGGAGGGGCGATCACCGATGTCGCGGGCATCCGCGTCGGTCACGCCACCGACACCCGGCGCCCGACCGGCTGCACGGTCATCCTCGCCGAGGCGGGCGCCGTCGGAGGCGTCGATGTCCGTGGTGCCGCCCCGGGCACCCGCGAAACCGATCTCCTGTCGCCGCTCAACCTCGTCCAGCAGGTGCACGCCGTGGTGCTCGCCGGCGGCAGCGCCTTCGGTCTGGACACTGCCGCCGGCGTGGTCCGCTGGCTCGAGGAGCGCGGCATCGGCCATCCCGCGGGCCCGGCCCGCGTGCCCATCGTGCCGGCGGCCATCCTGTTCGACCTCGGCGTCGGCGATCCCCGGGTGCGGCCCGACGCCGCGTCGGGCTACGCGGCCTGTCAGGCGGCCGACAGCAAGCCGCCGGCCGAGGGCTCGGTCGGCGCCGGTGCCGGCGCCACGGTGGGCAAGCTGCATGGCCTGGGGCGGGCCATGAAGGGAGGCATCGGCACCGCGTCGGCGCGGGTCGGCGGCATCACGGTGGGCGCCATCGTCGCGGTCAACGCGGTTGGCGACATCGTCGACCCGACCAGCGCCCGTCTGATCGCCGGCCTGCGCAGCGCCGACGGCCGGCGCATCGTCGGCACCATGCCCTCGCTGCTGCGCGGCGAAGTGCCTGCCGGCCTCGAAGCCGGCATGGCCACCACCCTCGGCTGCGTGGCCACCGACGCGATGCTCGACAAGGCCCAGGCCTGCAAGCTCGCGCAGATGGCCCACGACGGCCTGGCCAGGGCCATCGATCCCGTGCACACGATGTACGACGGCGACACCGTGTTCGCGCTGGCCACGGGGGCAAGCGGGCGCGCTGGCAACCTTTCGGCGCTCGGTGCCATT